>NZ_ML214298.1:300000-600000 GCF_004698125.1 Halosimplex halophilum | reverse complement strand
TCGTTGAACTCGCGGAGCCACTCGACGAGCGCGAGCACTTCCTCGGTGTCCCACGTCCAGAAGTAGATCCCGTCGAGCGCGTCTCTCGGGTCGCCGCGGCCGTGGACGACGTACTCGTCGATGGCGAGCGTCTCGGCGAAGTTGGCCTCCAGCGCGAACAGCCGGTAGTCGAGTCTCTCGACGAGCAAACGGAGGAGTCGGTGTTTCAGCCGGAAGAACTCCCGCGTCCCGTGGGTCGCCTCGCCGAGGCCGACCACGCGGGCGTCGCGCAATCGCTCGACGAGCGGGTCGAGGTCCGCCAGGTCTGCGGCGGGATCGGTCGTCTCCAGCGCGTGCGTCCGCTCACGGAGGCGGTCGGCGAGAGCGACCAGCCCATCGTCGGTGGGCGGCCAGTCCGCGTCTGCGTCCGTCTCGGTCGTCGTGCGTTCGCCTGTCGATGCGTCGGTCGCTGTCGTGTCGTCCGTCATGGCACAGTCCTCTCTGTTCGGTTTGCGAGCGGGGCGAAGTCGGGAGTCGGCTCACGTGCGACGGACGACCTTCACACTCGCGAGTCAATCGGTCGACAGGTAAACGTTTCGGGGGTCAGTCGGTGAACTCGACGGCGCGGTCCTCACCGGTGACTTCGGCGCCGTCCTGCTCGGCGAACGCCGCGCGGAGGCGGTCGTAGGTGTCGTCGACGGCCTCGACGATGACCTGGGTGTCGGAGATCACGGGCATGAAGTTGGTGTCGCCCTCCCAGCGCGGGACGACGTGGGTGTGGAGGTGGTCGTCGATGGAGCCGCCGGCGGCGCCGCCGCCGAGGTTGAGCCCGGCGTTGTAGGCGTCGGGACCGATCCCCTCCTCCAGCGCGTCGAAGGTCCGCTGTTTCAGCCGGGCGTGGTCCAGCAGGACTTCGTCGTCCAGGTCGCGGTAGTCGCCGGTGTGGGCGTGGGGGATGACCATCACGTGACCGGGGTTGTACGGGTAGTTGTTCAGGAGGACGAAGGCGTCCTCCGAGCGGGCGACGACCCGCCGGTCGCGGTCCTCGGCGGGGTCGCCGTCGGCGAAGGCACAGAAGACGCAGCCGTCGACGTCGTCGTTGCCCCCCTCGCGCTCGACCCACTCGATGCGCCACGGGGCGAAGACCTGGTCCATGCCGGCCCTGCGGGGCCGACCCACTAAACCCCGACGGGCTCGCGGTCGCGGTCCGCGACCGATAGTAAAAACCTATTGACCGGCGGGAACGATGCGGGAGGTATGTCCCCCTCCTCCCGAACGCGTCCCCTCCGGGCGGCCGCGGCGGCGTTCGTCGCCGGCGCCGGGGCCGTCACGCTGTTCGGCGTCCTCGTCGCCGGCGACCCCGTCGAGCGGGCGGCGCTCGGCAGCCTCGGCTACGCCGCCGGCGCCGCCATCGGCGTCTACATCGCCTACGCCGGACCGGACATCGGCCTATAGTTCGCGCTCCAGCACCTGCCCCCACACGTCCAGCCCCTCCGACTCGTAGAAGGCCCGGCCCTCGTCGTTCTCGGCCCAGCAGGCCAGCGCGAGGTTCTCGCAGCCCCGGTCGCGGGCCCACCCGTCGAGCCAGTCGAGCAACTCGCTCCCGAACCCCTCGCCCCGGCGCGGCTCGTCGACCACGAAGTCGTGGACCCAGAGGTGCCGTTCGTGGTGGAGCACCCGCTGGACCGAGACGCCGGCGACCGCGACGAGCGTCCCGTCCGGCCCGGCGCCCGTCCCGTCGGCCGCGTCCCCGCCGTCGGTCTCGTACAGCCCGAACAGCCGGTAGTCGTCCTCCTCGCGCCAGCCGCGGACGAACGCGTCGTCGACGTGGCTCCACAGCTGGCGGAGTATCGGCACCGCCTCGTCCCACCCCTCGTCGGTCGTCACCTCCCGGACGCGCGTCGGCATGTACGGCGCATGACGGGACCGGAGCAAAACCGTTTCCCAGGCGCGCCACCGCCTGACACGGTCGCCCGTCGGAAGGGCTTTGGAACGGCCGGGCGTCGGGACGGCTATGGGACTCCTCGAAGCGATCCTCGTGTTCGCCGTCGGCTACGTCTGCGGCGCCGTCACGCGGATCTTCGCCGGGATCGCGGCGATTCTCGCGCTCGTGCTCGCGGTCCTGGGCGTCGCGCTCCCGGCCTCTATCGTCGGGATCGTCGACCCGATCCTGGGGGTGTACCTCGGCAACGAACTGCTCTTCCTCTCGGGGTTCCTGTTCGCCATCGCGCACGACCCGGCCGGCGAAGAGAAAGAGGGGTGAGTCGGCTCGCGCCGCAGGAACGCGGCCTCAGACCGTCGGCCCGTCCACGTCCTCGTCGGCGGCCTCGCGCCACGAGTGGGTGGGCTCCCAGCCCAGCAGGTCTGCGGCCTTCGCGTTCGAGATCGAGGACTCGTCGCCCGAGAGGTCGCAGGGCTCGGGCACCGAGCCGAACTGCTCCTCGAACAGCTCGGCCGTGGAGCGGTCGGCGTAGTTCTCGTCGGCGACGGCGAAGACGGCCTCGTGACCCTCGATGTCGGCGTCGAGCGCCGCGACGACGATGGACGCGATGTCGCGCACGTCGATGTAACTCCAGAAGTTGCCGACGCCCTCCTCGGGGGGCTCGTTGCCGAGACAGACGTACTCGCCGGGGTACTGGATCCACGAGGGGCGGATCGAGACGACCGGCACGTCGTGGCGCCGGACGGTCGTCCGGGCGAGGGCCTCGCCGGCCTCCTTGGAGACGCCGTAGGGGTCCTCCGGCCGGAGCGGGTGGTCCTCGTCGACGGGGAGGTAGTCGGGCGCGGGCGTCTCGGCGGCGAAGGGGAACCCGAGCGCGCTCTCGGAGGAGGCCCAGACGACGCGGGCGTCGGCCCGCCCCGCGGCTTCGAGGACGTTGTACGTCGAGACGATATTGTTCTCGAAGACCTCGCCGCCGGGGTGGTCCATCGGGTCCGGGATGGCCGCCCAGTGGACGACCGCGTCGGGGTCGAACGCCCCCACGAGGTCGAACACGTCGCCGCGGTCGGCGAGGTCGGCGACCCGCACGTCGACGTTGGGGCGCTCGCTCTCGGCGAAGCGCTGGTCGACGCACATGACCTCGTGGCCGTCCTCGGCCAGTCGGTCGACGATCCATCGCCCGGAGCCACCGAGGCCGCCGGTGACGAGTATCCGTGACATGTGCGGTCCGACGGTCTCGCCCGGGATAAACCCGGAGAAAGCGGATCAAACGGGGACGAGCACGACCGGCACGGCCCGCGTCTCCAGCACCGCCTCGGTCATGCTCGGCAGGACGAACTCCTCGACCGCGCCGCGCTCGACGTTCCCCATGACGACGCAGGTCCAGTCGCGGTCGGGGTCGGCGGCCACCTCGGCGAGGCGCTGGCGCGTCGACGGACCCGCCTCGTCGTCCGCGGCGCTCTCGACGGCGACGTCCGCGTCGACCCCGGGCGCCGTCCGGTCGAGGGTCGCCTCGACCTCCCCGCGCACGTCGACCGTCTCCTCGACCAGCTCCCGCAGGTGGTAGACGTAGAGGTCCTCGCCCGTCTCGCGAGCCCGCTCGGCGGCGAACGCCAGCACCGACTCGCGGCCCTCGCCGCCGTACGCGACGAATATCGTACCCATGTGCGGCCCCTACCGACTCCGCGTCGTCACTTCGCAGCCGTCCTCGGTGACGATGACCGTGTGTTCCTTCTGGCTGACCATCCGTCCTTCGTCCTCCTTGAGGACGGGGTAGCCGTGGACGATGTCCTGGCGCTGGAGCCGTCGCAGCGCCATCTTCGGGCGGCGCACGTCGAGCCAGCGGGCGGCGAAGGGGAGCGTCCGGAACTCCTCGGTGATCTGGTCGAGCGCCTGGCGGGCGGTGCGGTCGCGGACCGACCCCTCGCGCTCCAGCGCGAAGATCTCCTCCTGGCTGCCCTCCTGGACCTTGCCGCCGCCGTCAGTGGCGAACGGCTCGACCGCGACCACGTCGCCGACCTCGAGTTCGGCGCTCTGCTCGACGGCCCGGTTCGGGATGTTCGGCGTCGTGTGCTGCTCCCAGTGGCCCAGGCCGTGGCCGGTGAGGTTGACGACCGGGTTGTAGCCGTAGCCCTCGATGGTCTCCTCGATGACGGCGCCGATCTCGCCCGTCTCGACGCCGGGTTCGACCACGTCCAGCGCGGCGTCGAGCGCCTCCGCCGAGGCCTCGGTGAGCTCCGACTCGCCGGCCAGGTCGACCGTGACGGCCGTGTCGGCGAGCCAGCCGTCGATGTGGACGCCGATGTCGAGTTTCACGAGGTCCTCGCCGATCTCGCGGTCGTCGTCGGGGCCGGCGGCGCCGTGGGCGGCCTCCTCGTCGACGCTGACGTTGACGGGGAAGGCGGGCTCGCCGCCGAGTTCGCGGATGCGGTCCTCGGCCCACTCGCTGATCTCCAGGTAGCCCGTCCCGACCTCGCACCGCTCGGCGGCCTCGTCGCGCACCTGCGCGAGGATCTCGCCGGCCTCCCGGCACTTCTCGTACTGCTCGGAGTCCAGATCGACGCTCATGGCTCGCGGTTTGCGCCCTGCGGTCAAAGGGTTTCTGTGTCGCGGGGGCGGCCCCGCGGTCGACGCGGGCGGGGTCGTGCCGCCGATCCCGATTGAAATAGGTTGCGGTCGGCCGCACCGCCTGCGGCCGGCCGCCACGGCTTATGTCCCTTCCCGGCGTACGTCCGGATATGACGCCTGCCCTCCCCAGCGGCGCTGTATCGGTCGCGCTCGGCGGCGCGCTCGTCGCCGTCGGGTACCTGATCGCCGTCCGCGGCTGGACGTTCCTGATCGCCGGGTTCGACCGCACGTCTTCGGCCGACCCCGACGCGGTCGGAAACGTCGTCGGCAACGCCGTCATCCGGGTCGGCCTCGCCGTGGCCGTCGTCGCCGGGGCCACCGGCGCGGGCTACCTGCCCGACGAGGCGAACCTCGCGCTCACCGCGGCGATCCTCCTCGTCGTCGCGCGACTGCTCTACCGCGTGAACGTCGTCCTCCCCCGCCAGTCCGCGGAGGGCAACGGCGCATGACGGGGACGTGTCGGGATCCGACTGTCCCCCGATCGCGGCGCCGCTCCGGGTGAGCGCCCGGTATTTAGTGACCCCGGCCCGCACGCCCGGACCGTGAGCGCGGACGACGAGGTCGAGTCGCTCGCGGCCCTGCTGGCGGACGACACCGTCCGGTGTCTGCTCCTGGCGACGCGCGGGGAGCCGCTGTCGGCCGCGGAGATCGCCGACCGCTGCGGCGTCTCCGAGACGACGGTCTACCGCCGGATCGAGGAGCTGACGGCCCGCGACCTCGTGGTCGAGCACACCGAACTCGACGACGGCGGCCACCACAGCACCTACGAGGCGGCGCTGGACCGCGTGACCGTCGACGTGACCGACGACGGGTTCGAGGTCTCCGTCGAGCGCCGCGACAGCATGGCCGACGCGTTCACCCGACTCATCGAAGACCTATGACACCGACACCGCCCGCGACCGCGCTCGCGCCGCTCCAGACCAGCCTCGCGTGGGCCGAGCTCGCCCTGCTCGGCATCGACCTGACCTCGGCGCTGGTCGGCGTCCTCATCAGCTACATCGCCTACCGGGGGTACCAGCGGACCGGCAGCCGCGCGATGGCCTTCGTCGCCGCCGGCTTCGTGCTGATCATGGTCGTCCCGTGGCTCGGGTTCGTCGCCACGCTCGTCGTCGGCTCCTCGCGGCCGGTCGAACTCGGCGTCGGCGCCGTCTCCGAGGTGAGCCAGCTACTGGGCACGCTCGCCATCCTCTACGGGATCCGGCTGGAGACGGGCGGGTAGCCCCGCGAGCGGTCCGGCCGTCACCCCTCTCGCGCCGTCTGCATCGCCGGGCTGTTGTACGCCTCGCCGACGCTCCCGTCGGCGCCGAGGACGATGATCCCGGCGTCGCCCTCGGCGGCGTCGTCGAACTCCTCGATCGCCAGCCGTGCCGCCGTCTCCGCGTCGGCGCCCCGTTCGAGGAGGCCGACGGCACGGCGGGCCAGCCCCTGTTTGGCGATGTCCTCGCCCGCGCCGGTCGCGCTCGCCCCGCCCGCCTCGGAGGCGTAGAAGCCCGCGCCGACCTGGGGCACGTCGCCGACCCGGCCGGCCAGCGCGAGCCAGCGCCCGCCCGTGGAGGTCGCGGCGGCGATCTCCTCGCCCGCGCGGGCGACCGCCCCGACGGTGTCGTGGTCGTGGGGGTCGGCTCGCGCCGGTCGGTCACCCGTTTCGGGATCGTCGTCGCCACTCCCGTCGCCCTCGCGCTCGTCGCTCGCGAAGTGCTCGCGGACCCACCGGAGGTGGGCCTCGGCGTCGTCGGTGGGCGGTTCGGCCTCGCCCCATCGCTCGCGGGTGCGGTCGGTCCACAGGTCGAGCCCCGTCTCGACGCCGACGGCGCCGGCGAACGAGACCGCCCGCTCGCCGGCGAGCACGACGTGGGGCGTCTCGGCCGCGACCGCCCGGGCGACCTCGACGGCGTGGCAGACGCCCGGCATCGCGGCCGCCGCCCCCGCGTCGCCGTCGGCGGTCATCAGGCCCGCGTCCGTGCGGATCGCCCCGTCGCTCTGGACGGCGCCGCCGACGCCGGCGTTGAACGACGGGTCGACTTCGAGGACGCGGACGGCCGCACAGACCGCCGCGACCGGGTCCGACTCCTCGGCCCCGCGGGCGACGGCCTCGTCCAGCACTGCCTGGCGGTCGGCGGGCTCCTCGGGCGGCGACCCCGCCCCGCCGTGGGCGATGATCTGCATACCTGGTCCTGTCGCCCCCGTGGCCATAAGTTCGGTGTCCCGCGGTTTCCCGCGAGCGCCCGCTCGCCGCGGTCCCCCGACCGGTTCCGGTACCGCGCCCCTTCGACCCGTTTCGTCCGGCGTGCGGGGATCGTCGACACATCCCTCGGGCATCGTCGAAATCACGTTCGACGATCCCGAACAGATTCGGCGTTCGACGGGGTTCGTTCCGGCGAAACTCCCTCAGGGAAAACGGCAGTCCTTTAGGCCCGAACGTGGAATGGCGGCGTATGGGATACGAGTACGACAGGGTTGAGGTTCCGTCTGACGGAACGGCGATCGAAGTCGTCGACGAGGAGGCCGACGAGCTGGACATTCCGGAGAACCCGATCGTCCCGATCATCCACGGGGACGGGATCGGGAAGGACGTCGGGCCGGCCGCCCAGAAGGTGCTCCAGGCCGCCGCGGAGGCGACGGGCCGGGAGATCAGCTGGATGCGCGTCTTCGCCGGCGAGTCCGGCCGCGAGAAGTACGACGAGAACCTGCCCGACGACACCGTCAACGCCATCGACGAGTTCCGCGTCGCGATCAAGGGCCCGCTGACGACGCCCGTCGGCGCGGGTTTCCGTTCGCTGAACGTCGCCCTGCGCCAGACGCTGGACTTCTACGCGAACGTCCGGCCGACCTACTACCTCGACGGCGTCCCCTCCCCGATGAAGTCGCCCGAGGAGATGGACATGGTCACCTTCCGGGAGAACACCGAGGACGTCTACGCCGGCATCGAGTGGGAGGAGGGCACCGAGGAGGTCGAGCAGGTCCGCGAGTTCGTCGAGGAGGAGATGGGCTTCGACTCGACCATCCACGACGGCCCGGTCGGCATCGGCATCAAGCCGATCACCGAGAAGGGCAGCAAGCGGCTCGTCCGCAAGGCCATCGACTACGCCATCGAGCACGACCGCGACAAGGTCACCCTGGTCCACAAGGGCAACATCATGAAGTTCACCGAGGGGCAGTTCTCCGAGTGGGGCATGGAGGTCGCCGAGGAGGAGTACCCCGACGAGGAGGTCTTCGCCGCGCCCGACTCGCTGTGGGAGACCCAGGAGGAGATCGACATCCCCGAGGGCGCCGTCATGGTCGAGGAACGGCTCGCCGACGCGATGCTCCAGTGGATGCAGCTCCGGACCGACGAGTTCGGCGTGCTGGCCATGCCGAACCTCAACGGCGACTACCTCTCGGACGCCGCCGGCGCCCAGATCGGCGGCCTCGGCATCGCGCCGGGCGCCAACTTCGGTGACGCCCGCGTGCTCGCCGAACCCGTCCACGGCTCCGCGCCCAAGCGCGCCGGCCAGGACCAGGCGAACCCCACCGCGATGATCCTCTCCGGCCGCCTGATGTTCGACTACATGGGCTGGAAGGACGCCGCGGACCTCGTCCGCGACGCGGTCGAGGAGACCATCTCCTCGGGCACCGTCACCTACGACCTCGCCCGCAACCTCGACGACGCCGAGAAGGTCTCGACGACCGAGTACAGCGACGCCGTCGTCGACAGCATCGAAGACCTGGCGTAGACGCAGTCACCGTTTTCACGTCGTTTTTTGCGGTCCGTTGCTCGCCGCTCACTCCGGCGACCAGGTGTAGTGCTGTGCGACGTGCAGCGTCGAGTCCGGGACGACGACGTCGACGCCCGCTCCGGACACGTCGCCGACCGACAGCAGGTAGGGCAGCCACAGCTCCCCGGCGGCGGCGTCGCCGCCGAACGCCCGGTGTTCGTCGACGGGCCGCAGCCCGCCCTCGGCGTCCCCGTCCTCCGCGAACACCCGGACCGAGCGACTGACCAGATCGAGGACGAACAGCCGGCCGTCGCGGGCGGCGACGGAGATGGGCAGAAGGAACTCGCGGCCGCCGCCGTAGCCCGGCTCCCCGACGGGGTGCCACTCCTCGCCGTCGAAGCGCTGGAGGCGGTTGTTGTTCTCGTCGGCGACGTAGACGCCCCGGTCGCCGACGGCCACGTCCGAGGGGTTCCAGAAGCCGCCGTCGATGTAGCCGAAACAGCCCCGGTCGCCCCGCACCCGTGCACTGTCGAGGACGCGGTCGTAGTCCCAGGCGCCGATCCGACCGTTCGCCGAGTCGGCGACCCAGACCCGGGCGACGCCGTCGCCCCGCGGGTCGACCGCGATCCCCCGCGGGAGCTTCACCTCGCCGTCGCCCATCCCCCAGGTGCCGAACGAGTCGACCAGAGTGAGCGAGACGCCGGCGCCGGCACCCTCGCCTTCCTCCCCGACCGCCTCGTCGACGGCGTAGACGTGGACCTGGCCGCTCCTGTCGGCGTCGCGGTAGTGGGCGGTGTAGTCGGTCACGAACAGCCGGCCGCCCCCGCCGGTCCCCGCGGGCCAGTAGGCCAGCCCGAACGGGAACCGCGTCGCCGGGAGTGCCACCGCGTCGACGCGGCCGCCCCGGCGGCCCGCACGGCGACCGCGGGTGCTCTCCGCGTCGGCGGCCCGCCCGCCGTCGGTGACGGAGTCGTCGGCGCCGCCAGCCGCGCCGAGGGCGACGCACCCGAGGCGGCCGTTCGCGCCGTCGCCGACGAGCGCACACCGGTCGAGCGGCGAGTCGGGGTCGGCGACGACGACCGACCCGGTCGGGACGGCGAACTCCCCCGGGCGGTCCCGCGGGGCGCCGACGGTCCCGAGCCGCCGGGCGGACTCGGTGTGGATGTCGACGGCGTAGGCGCCGACCCGCCCCGCGAGCGCCTCCGCAGTCAGCACCGGCAGCGTCGGGTCGTCGGCGTCCGAGTCGGGCACCGAGACCCCCTCGAACCCGGCGATCCCGACCGGTCCCCGGAACCGCTCCTGACCGCCGTCGCCCGGGACGGCATCGCCCCCGGAAGCGGCATCGTCCTCCTGCCGGCGGCCGTCGCGGGGGACCCCGATCCCGTCCTCGATGGCGGCGTTCGCCCGGATGTCTTCGCCGTCCTCGGGGACGACGCCGTCGGCGATGCCGACGCTCGTGTAGACGTGGACCCGCCCGGTCGCCGCGTCGGGGACGAATATCTGCGCGTCGGCACCCGACCCGACGACGGCCACGTCGCGGGGCATCGGCAGCTCGGCGAGTACCTCGTCGGACAGTCCCTCGAAGGGCGCCGCCGCGCCGGTCCGGTCGCAGCGGACGACCGTCGCGAGCTTCGGCGGCCCGGTCGGCCCGTCGTGGAGGACGCCGTAGCCCGTGTTCGCCACGTAGATCCGGCCCTCGTCGTCGACGTCGAGACCCTGTGGCCAGTACAGCGGCGTCGGGTTGTCCTCGCCGACCGCGCGGATCGACCGGACCTGCTCGCCCGTCTCGTCGAAGACGACCAGCCGACCCCGCAGGTCCGACCCCTCGCGGTAGAACTCGTCGGCCGCGACCACCCGGACGCCGTCGGGGTACGCGTGGGCGACGACGCCGTTCGGGTGGAACGGGTCGTCGGCGGCGAACTGGTCGACGGCAGTGACCTGTGGGCAGTCGCCGTCGTACGCGTAGTCGAGCCGCTGGATCCGGCCGTTACCGGTGTCGGCGACGTAGACCGCGCGGTCGGTGGGGTGGTGGGCCAGCCGCATCGGGAGGTCGAACCGCCCCGGCTGTGGCCCCGTGGCCCCGACGACGGCGAGCAGCCGGTCCAGGTCGTCGCCGACGACGAGCAGCCGGTTGTGGCCCGAGTCGGCGAGCCAGACGTTGTCCTCGGCGTCCTGTGCGGTCCCGACCGGCGACGCCAGCCGGGGGTCGACGGCCCCCAGCCGCGCCGGGAGCGACGGGAGGCCGTCCGTCGTCGCGGCGACGCCGGCCGCGGTCACGGCGCTCGCCGCCTGGCCGCTCGCCGTCCGGTCGGTCGCCGCCTCGGCGGTCGCCGCTCCGCCGTCGGACCGCCCGGCGACCGCTCCGCCGGTCGCTCGCAGGCCGTAGTACCCACGGAAGGTGAACCCGCCCATACCGATCGATCAGTTGCCAGGTCTATGTGAGTTGCTATCGGGAGACGGGCGGTCGCGGGCGGGTCACTCGGCCGTGGACGACGCCGCCGGCGGGCCGTCCGCGGCGGGCAGCGAGACGACGACGGCGGGACCGTCGCCCGAGCCGTCGACGCGGGCGCTCCCCCCCGAGCGGTCGAGGGCCCAGGCGAACAGCCAGGCGCCCGCGTCGCGGTGGCGGTCGAGGGTGACCGCCGGCGGCGCGGTGAACGGTTCGACGGCGCCGCGGTCGACCCGTGCGTTCGGGAGCGAGACGCGGATCTCGACCCGTCCGTCCGCCTCGGCCGCGCGGACCCGGAGGGTCGGTTCGTCGGCGTCGCTGCCCCGGGCGAGCGCGCCGAACAGCGCCTCGAAGGCCGTCGCGATCGACGGCGGGGCGACGACCGCACACTCCGACGGGACGGCCGCCGACACCGCCACGGGTCGACGGCGCTCGGCGGCGGCCTCCGCGGCCGCGTCGACGACCGTCGACAGCGACTGCGGGCGCGTTTCGTCCCGTTCGAGCGCCCGCTCGGCCGCGCGGGCCGTCGTCGCGGTCGCCGCGAGGCCGTCGGCCGCGCGCTGGATCGACCGCGCCAGCGCGAGCGGGTCGCCGGCGTCGTCGCCGTCCCGGTCGGCCAGCGCGTCGGCGATGAGCTGGGCGTGGCCGGTCACGAGCGTCAGTTCGTTGCGGAGGTTGTGCCGGAGGACCCGCCCGAGCACGCGCTTGAGCCGTGCGAGCTCCTCGGCGCGGCGCTCGCGGGCCGTGACCTCCCGGCAGGTGCAGACGGTGCCCTCGAAGGAATCGGGATCGACGACGGTCAGCTCGTAGCGGTGGCGGTCGCCGTCGGCGCCGCGAACGCGCGCGCAGAAGGTCCGGTCGCCGCCGGTCGGTCGCCACCACTCGTCGGCGTCCGCGTCGCCGCCGCGATCCGACTCGTCGCCCGGGTTCCCGTCGTCGACACCGCCCGGACGCTCCCCGCCGCCGGCGTCGGCTCTCCCGCCGTCGCACGCGGCACCGACGGTCGGGAAGGCCTCCCGGACGTGGGTGCCCCGCAGCGCCGAGCGGGGGCGACCGAGCAGGCGTTCGAGCGCCTCGTTGACCAGCGTCAGCCGGCCGTCGGCGTCGACGACGAACATCGGGTCGCCGGCGCTCTCGACGAGCGTCCGGGCGCGTTCGAGCCGCGGGTCCGCGGCCCCGCCGGTCGCCTCGCGGCCGACGTTGACGACGCCGGCGTACTCGCCGTCCTCGCGGCGGACGGCGAACTGGAGCGCCAGCGTGACCCGCTCGCCGTCGGCCGTCTCGAAGGCCACGTCGAGGACCTCGCTGTCCAGCTCCGGCGTCGCGAGCAGCCGCTGGACGGCCAGCTGTCCCTTCTCCAGCTCGCCCGGCGCCATGAACTCCGCCGAGTGGGTCCCGGTCATGTCGGCGTAGCCCAGCGCCTCGGCGAACGCCTCGTTGTGGTAGACCACCTCGCCGTTCGCGTCGACGACCGAGACGCGGTCCCGGGCGTGGTCGACCAGCGCGGCCAGCAGCGCGCGGCGCCGCTCCCGGGCGGCCAGCGGCGTCAGGTCCCGCGCGTAGCGCACCCGGAGGCCGTCGCCGCCGGCCGTCAGCGACAGCGCCCACTCGCCGACGCGGCGCCGGTCCGTCCCGTCGGCCTCGGTCCGGACCGCCGCGGCCTCGCCGCCAGCAGGCGGGTCGGTCGCGTCGGCGAACCCGGGGTGGCCGTCCGGGACGCTGGTCGCCGTCCCACTGTCCGCCACGACGCGGACGGCCGAGCCGACGGCGGATCCAGCGGATCCGACCGCGGTGTCGCTCCCGTCGTCAGGGCTGTCTGTACCGTCCGTGTCAGTTGACGCGCCGGCGGTCGGTTCCGCCGGCGCGTCGGCCGAGCCGGTCGGTCGGGCGTCGCCGCCGACCCCGACGAGCGCGAGGACCTTCTCGACCAGGAAGGTCGCCGGTGCGGTGCCCGTCCCCTTCTCGACGAGGCTGTCGACGGCGGCGAGCCGCTCGCCGTCGATCCCGGCGTGGGCGGCGCCGGCGTAACAGACGACGGGGGCGTCGGCCCCGTCGGCCGCGGCGGCGAGGCGGTCCCAGTCGGGGTCGTCGATGCAGTCGGTGACCAGGCAGTCGACGCGGCCGGCGTCGAGCGCCGTGACCGCGGCGTCGACCCCCTCGGCGCGCTCGACGGCGACGGTCGGGCCGACGCCGGCGGCGGCCTCGCGGATCCGCGCCGTCGCCGAGCGGTCCGGGTCGAGGTGACAGACGCGCACGTCTGCGTCCTCGGGCCCGGCCGTGTCGGACGCCGATCCGCCGGCCATCGGCCCCCCGAGCCCGTCGGCGCGGTCGAACCGGACCGTCGCCCGGGTGCCGTCGTCGGTCTCGAACGAGAGGTCGCCGCCGGACTTGGCGACGACCCACTCGACGAGCCAGAGGCCGACGCCGCTGCCGTGGTCCAGCGCCGTCTCGGCGCCGCGTTCCAGCGCCGCCAGCTCCGCGTCGGGGATCCCCGGGCCGTCGTCGACGACCGAGAGGGTCACCGACCGCTCGTCGACCGTCCCCGTCACCGAGACGGTCGGCGCCGCTCCCGCGTGAGCGGTGGCGTCCTCGCGAGCCTGCGAGGGAGGGCTCGTCGAGCCGTGCTCGACGGCGTCGTCGGCCCCCGGCCGACGGCTCGTGGAACTGTGTTCCACGGCGTCCTGCTGAGCCTGCGAGGGAGGGCTCGTCGAGCCGTGCTCGACGGCGTTCTCGACGAGGTTCCGGACGGCGAGGTCGACGACCGGCACGGCCCACACGTCGACCGACGGGGCGTCGACATCGAGGGTGGTCGCGGACGGCGGGTCGACGGCGGCGACCGCCCGGTCGACGGCCTCGTCGAGCGCGACGGCCGTCGGCTCGGGGTCGGTGTCGACGATGCGCTCGACGGCCGCGGTCTTGGCGACGAGGTCCGCCAGCGCGTCGGCGCGCTCGCCGATCGCCGCCGCCAGCGCCGCGGGTTCGCCGTCGACGCGCTCGACCAGGCGGTCGGCCAGGTCGCCGATCTCGCGGACGCCCTCGCCCACGTCCGTCCGGACGACGCCGGCGAGCAGCCGCCGGAGCTGTTCGAGCTCCCGGCGGCGGCGCTCGCGCTCGGTCACGTCGCGGAAGGTGCCGACCGTCCCGACGACGGCCCCGTCGGCCCGCACCGGCCCGAACGTCGCCTCGAACCGCCGCTCGCGCCCGTCGGCGTCCGGGAGCCGCAGCTCGGTGTCGTGCCACCGGCGGCGGTCGCCCGCGCGGACCGTCTCCAGCGCCGCGGCGATCCGCTCGGCCGCCGCGTCCGGGACGGGGTCGGTCGCGGGCACGCCCTCCAGGGCCGCGGGGTCGACGCCGAGAAACTCGCCCATCGCCTCGTTGGCGAGCGCGATCCGGTCGTCGCCGTCGACGACCCACATCGGGTCGGCCGCGCTCTCGACGAGCCGCCGGTACCGATCGGCGCGACCCGCCCGCCCGGACGGCCGGTCGGGACGGCGCGCCGCGCCGAGGACGCCCCCCGCCGGCCGCCCGGTCAGCGCGACCGACAGCCGGACCCGCGAGTCGCCCCACCGGAACGCGAACTCGCGTGTCAGCTCCGTGTCGGGGTCGAGTTCGGCGACCGTAGCCGCCCACGCCGCCCGCTCGTCCTCGGCGACGAGCCGGTCGACCGGTCGCCCGACGAGCGCCGCCGGCTCGGCGCCGAGCAGCGACGCGAACGACTCGTTGCAGTAGGCGACCCGCCCCTCGCCGTCGGTCGCGAGGAGCCCGTCGCGGACGCGTTCCGCGAGCGTCTCGACGGTGTCGAGCCCGTCGTCGCGGTCGCGGAGCCGCGTCACGTCCTCGAACAGCTCCACCCGGTCGGCCGCCGAGTCGGCCGGACACGGCGCGGCGGCGTGGCGGTACACCCGCCGACCCGCGTCAGTCCCGACCGCCACCGCGGTCCCGTCGGTCGCCGCTCCCTCGGCGGCCGCCGCCGCGACCCGCTCGGCCGCCCCGGGGTCGGTCGCCGCGGTCGCGAGTCCGTCGTAGAAGTCCGCTCTACCCGCTGCGACCGCGGGGTCGACCCCCAGGGCGTCGACGAGTGTCGCCGTCGCGTCGACGACGCGGCCGTCCGCGACCGCCACCGCAACGCACCGGCGCGCCCGGACCGCGTCCGGGACGTTCCCGTCCGCGGTTCCGCCCGCCGCCCCGCCCGCGCCCCCGTCCGTCATCGACGGTTCCGAACCCCCCGGGCGACCGACCGCCGCCGCTGGCGCGGCCCGTCGCGGCTCGCCCGGACGCCCCCTCGTCCGTTCGTTGACACGACCGCGGGTAGCGGGCCGCGTGCGATAAAAGTACCGTCGCCGGGCGCGAGCGCGTCACGGGCGGCGTCGCGGCCGTGCAGTCGGCGCCAGCGGGGCGGAACGTTCACCCCGATCCGGGCCCAACGGCACGGCGTGACACGGACGCGTCGATCCGCCCGGCGGCCGGCCGCCACGGGACGACACCGGCGAGGTGAGCGGGCGGCGTGAGCGCGGCGCTCGACCTCGAAGTCG
This sequence comes from Halosimplex halophilum, assembly GCF_004698125.1. NCBI lineage: Archaea > Methanobacteriati > Methanobacteriota > Halobacteria > Halobacteriales > Haloarculaceae > Halosimplex > Halosimplex halophilum. The sequence goes on along the minus strand of NZ_ML214298.1, from coordinate 584,778 downwards.
GACCGGTCGCCGTCGGGGCGCTGGTCGGCCTGGCGGGCCTGACCTTCCTGCTGGAACCGCTGGTCGGCCCCCTCGCGGTCGGTGGCCTGCGCGTCCGGCCGGTCGCGCTCTCGGCGGTCGTCCTCGCGGCCGCGCTGCTGCTCGGCGCGGCCGTCTTCTATCGCCGGGGCCGACGGCTGTTCGCGCTCGCCCACGCCGTCTTCGGCCTCGCGTGGACGGGCATCGTCCTCGGGACGGCGACCGGGAGTGGAACCCTGCTCGTCGGCGGCGTCGTCCTCGTGATCGCCGGCTGCGGCTTCCTGGTGACTCAGGCGCGCGAGCGGTGACTGCGGTTCCCCGACCGCGGACGGGGGACGGTCGCCGGAGAACCGAAACGGATTACACCGACCCGGGTGCCGACTCGTGGTATGCGACGTGACCGATGGATGACACTGGCCGCCGCGGCGCTGGTGGTCCTGTCGGGCTGCGGGGCGCTGGGCGGGGGTACCGCGGCGCCGGGGGAGCGTACCGCGACCGACGCGCCCGGGACGGGCGACGGCGGCGGAACCGGGTCGGCGAGCGCGGCGTCGACACCGGACCCGACCGCGACGCCGTTCTCGACGCTGACGCCGGCGGCGCGGGCGACGCCGGAGGAGGGGGAGTCGCTGCCCCCGGGCGTCCGCGAGGACGGCAGCGTCAACGAGACGGCGCTGCTGATCGCCCACTTCGAGGCGACCAACCGCTCCGGCTGGCGACTCGCCCACCGCAACGGGAACGACACGCAGGTGATCTACAGCGCAGACGGCGAACAGTACAGGCGCGACGACCGGGGGGTCGACTGGTACACCGAGGGCGTGCTCGTCACGAACCGGACGCTCCTCGGCGCGCCCTACGAGATGGAGTCGGCGTCCAACACGACGGCGATGCCGTCCAGGCCGACCGGCGGGATCGTCCTGGCGCTGGGCGTCCGGATGGCGACGAGCAACTACCGGGCCGTCGGGACCACCGAGTCCGGCGGCCGGACGCTGTACGAGCTCCGGATGACGGGGACGAAGGAGGCCGCCGGGACCGGCCACTACACCGGGCGGATGCTCGTCGACGACGCGGGCCGCATCCACCGGCTGACCGGCGAGGTCGGCGACAACGAGTCGGTCGCCGACACCTACGACTTCGACTACGAGTGGGGGGTCGACGCGGTGCCCCGGCCGCCGTGGCTCGACCGGATCCCCCGCGGCGTCGTCGAGAAGACGCCGGACGGCACCGCGCTGAACGTCACGCTGACCGGCGAGGCGCCGATCCCGGCGGGGACCGAACTCACGGTCCGCCACAACCGGACCGGCCGACCGGTGACCCTCGACGGGGCGCTCGAACCCGGCGAGTCGCTGTACGTCGGCCTCCGGGGCGGGGGCGACGAGCGCTCGGTCGCGGTCGGGCGCGAGCCGCCGACCGGCGGGGACCTGATTGACCTCCGCGGGGGACAGACCCGGCTGGCGGGGACGGTGACGGTCGACGGGGACGAGGTCGACCTGTCGTTCGCCGCCGGGTGGAGCGGCATCTGATCGGCGGGACCGGGCGGCTCCGGTCGGCTGGACCCGGGCCGTCGCCGACGCGGCCCGTCAGGTCGGCCTGGCGCGGCCGCCGAACCGCGACTCGGCGAGCGCGAACGCGAAGGTGCTGGCCAGGCCCAGCAGCGTCGCGCCGGTGAGCGTGAAGGCGAGATACGACAGGTCGCCGTACGCGAGGACGAAGCTGGAGACGCCGTGGAGGATGAAGGCGATGGCGAGCACGTAGACCGGCGCGTTGAGGTGGCGCCACTCGAACTCGCCGTCGATGTAGCCGTCGACGACGCGGCCGAGGCTGCTGGTGACGCCCGCGGCCGCGAACCAGCGCAGCGACCCGTAGACGAGCGCCGCGATCACCTCGATCGCGGTCAGCGCGTCGCCGGGCGCCGACTGGAGGTCCTGGACCGTCTGGGCGCCGGTGAACCCGCCGATCATCAGCAACAGCCCGGCGACGAGGTAGGTCACCAGCGAGACGCGCCCGGCGTAGAGCCCCTCGCGGACCCGCTCGACGAACGCGTCGAGCCGCTCGCCCAGCGCCAGCCCCCGCGACAGCAGGTAGAAGCCGATCAGCGCCGACGTGACGCCGAAGACGGCGCCGGGCATGTCCAGGCGCTCGGCCAGCAGCGACAGCGGGTAGATGAGTAGGAGGATCCCCATCGGGATGAGGATCGTCCCCCGCGTCTCGGGGTCGTCGAGCACCTGCTTGATCGTGTAGTACATCGATTCGAGGTCCTGGGCCTGCCGGACGACGACGCGCTGGACGCCGTCGATGGGCACCCGCGAGCGGATCACGGGGAGGACCGACTCGTCCTGGGCGCCGTCGGTGACGACCATCGCACGCACGTCCTCGCCCGTGGCCAGCCCCGCCAGCACCTCGTCGAGCTCCTCGCCGACGGCGCGGTTGGCCGCCACGTCGCTGCCGTCGACGCCGGTGACCGCCGCCACCTCGACGGACTCGTCGGTGACCCGGTCGGCGATGTGCAGCCCCTCGAAGAGGACGTTCACGTCGCTGTCCTCGGGGTCCGTGGTCGCCAGGTCGACGGCCGCGGCCTCGACGGCGTCGCGGCCGACCACCGGCGTCTCGACGCCGGTCTTCCGACCGAGGTCGTCGTCGAGGTCCACGCACAGGACCAGCAGCATCGATCGGGGGTAGGCTACGCCCCTGTATCAGTCTTCGGGGCTCGGGGCGATATCAGTGTCTGCAGTGCGGACTGGGGGGCGTCGAACGCTCTCGACCCGCCCGCTCTGAGTCGTTCCGGCCACAGGAGACACCAGGTGATGAAAGCCCTCGGCCCGCTCGCGGTCGCTGAGCGACATATCCGCGCTCGGACAACAGCACCGCGCCGCACTCGCGCGGATAGTGCCCGCTCAGGCGACTATCGGCGCGAGCGCGCCTCGCCCTTTCAGTCCGCCAGGACCGCAACCGCACAACACCGCACCGCAACCGCACGCACAGCACCGCAGACTGCCACACGCCTCCCCAGCCGATTCACTCGTTCGTTTCACTCACTCGCTCATCCCTCGCGCGGCTCCGGTCGCGCGCATGAAAGCGCGCGACAGCGCGCGCCACCGCTTCTCGTCAGTCGTCGTCCTGTTCGAGGATGGTCGCCATCGTCTCGGCCTCCTGCGAGAGGGTCTCGTCGCCGATGGCCTCGGCCTCGGACTCGAAGTACTCGCGGAACTCCCGGATGCGCTGCTCGTAGGTGTCGCTCACCGTCAGCGGTTCCGACTGCTGTTCCCACTCGCCGAGTTCGTGCTCCGGCGGCGGCACCTCGATGCCGTCGTCGGGCCCCGGCGTCTCGCGGTCGGCCTCCCGCTCGGCGACCAGCCAGTTCTTCAGGAGGTCGGCGTACCGCGAGAGCAGGACGGCCTTCCGGACGCCCGTGTTCGCGTAGTAGTCCGGGTCGGCGTCGGGGAACCGGACCCGCGTCGCGTTCTCGTGGCTGCGGCCCCTGCGGTCGGTCCAGCTGACAGTGAGGTCCAGCGCGGCGTCGGCGGACTTGCGGTCGACCTGCGCGAGGACGACGCCGCCGCGGGACTTGCCGCCCTCGCTGGGCGACGCGAACAGCGTGTTGACGCGCATGATCCGGCCGGTCGACTCCTCGGCGGCCGAGGTGCCGTAGACCCGGCGGATGTCGTAGCCGGCGGCATCGAGCGTGAGTTCGAGGTCGAACACCAGCGGGGTGACCATGTACTTGAACTCGTCGCCGAGCCGGCGGGTGAACTCGTCGGCCGAGTGGACGCTGTAGTAGTTGGCCCCCCGGATCGACGTGATGGCGTCGACGAGTTCGGCGTGGAAGTCGACGCCGACGCCGACGAACGTGGTGTAGCGCCCCCGGTCGGCGTTGTCCGCGAGGCGCCCGCGCAGGTCGCCGGCGTCGGTCTCGCCGAGGTTCGGCATCGCGTCGGTCAACACGATCGTCCGGTTCTCGTAGACGGAGCGGTCGGCGTCGTCGTACTCCCGGAGCAGGTCGGTCGCGTCGGCCACGCCCGCCGAGAGCCGCGTGCCGCCGCCCGCCTCGATGTCCTCGCGGACGTGCTCGCGGATGGCGTCCATGTCCGTCGCGGCGACCGGTCGGAGCGGCTTCGCGACCGTCGACTCGTCGTCGTAGAGGACGATCCCGAGGCGGTCGCCCGGCCGGAGCTGTTCGGTCAGCGCAACGAGCGCCTCGCGGGCCACCTCGATCTTCTCGCGGTCGGTGTCCCCCTTCGGGGTCCGCTCGTTACCGTGGCGGTCGTAGTAGTAGTCGTCGAACGCATCGGACATCGACCCGGAGACGTCGACGACGACCACGAGGTTGAGCCGCTTGCGCTCGAACTTGTCGGCCGCCAGCCCGGAGTTGAGCCCGACCGTGAGGTACCGCTCGGTCTCCCCCGAGAGGGGGTCGGCCGTCACCGCCGGGGCGTAGGCCGGGCCGAACGTCGCGCCGCAGAGCGGCCCCGGGTCGCCGGTCTCGAAGTAGTAGTCGTAGAACAGCCCCTCGTAGCTCAGGCTCTCGGGCAGCGGGAGGTAGCCCTCCTCGACGTTGCGGCGGAAGGTCCCCACGTCCTTCGCGCCGCCCGCGGCGAGCCCGACGCTCCCCCCGGTTGGCGTGGCGGTCGCCATCGGCGTGGCGGTGTGGGTCCCGCCGCCGTGGGCGGCGGTCGCTGTCGGCGTCGGGTCGTACTGCCAGTCGTCGATGCGCTCACGGTCGGTGTCGACGGGCGGGGGTGTCTCCGGCGTCTCCGTCGGCGTGTCCGGGCAGGGTGTCGCCGTCGGGTCCGCGCCCGGACTCGCCGCCGGTTCGGGTCGGTCGCTCTCCCGGTCCGGGTCCCCCTCGTCGGCGCGACAGCCCGCCAGGGCGGTCGCGGCGGAGGCGGCGGCCGTGCGCAGCAGCCAGCGCCTGGTTCTGTCGGTCGGCATACCTCCGGGTTCGGAGACGGTTCAAAAGGCCGTGATGAACGCTCAAACGAGAGTTTGAAGCACTCGTCGCGCCCCGCGACCGGCCCGTCCCGCTCGCCTCGACGCGGGGGGACTCCGAGTCCGCTCCGCCCGTCGAACGGTCGGTCCCGCCTCGCTACGTCGGCGCGCCGCGGCGGGCCTGGTACACCCGGGTCACCCCGGCGACGACGAGCATGGCGACCAGCAACGCGGGCAGGATCCCGAGCGCCGCGCGGAGGCCGACCCGCTCGGCCAGCAGGCCGACCAGCGGTGGGACGAGCGCGATGCCGACGTAGCCGGCGCTCGTCGAGATGGCGTTGACGGGGCCGCTGTACTTGGGAGCGGCGTTCATCCCGAACGCCGACAGCGTCGGGAACGTCGCCGAAATCACCAGGCCAAGCGCGAAGACGGCGACGAACAGCCAGCGGCCGTCGGCGAGGTAGATCGTCGCGAGCAGCGCGGGCATCGTGAGCGTCAGCGTCACGAGCACGAGGTCAAGCGTGCGGCCGGTGCGGTCGGCGAGGTAGCTGTAGGCCAGTCGGCCGGGGACGTACGCCGCGAGGAAGGTCGAGAGGACGAGGTTCGCCTCCGCCGCGGGGAGCTGCCGGGCGGCGAAGTAGGGCAGCCAGGTGAAGAGGGTGCCCTCGATGCCGCCGTTGAACACGAGTACGCCGGTCATCCCGGCGACGGCGGGCTCGCGGAGGACCTCCCGGAGGTCGTCGAGGGTGAGTTCCCGCTCGGTGGCGACCGAGTCGGGGAGGTCCAGGCGGACGAGCAGGACCGTCGAGACGAGGAAGCCCGCGGCGACGACGCCGTAGGCGAACCGCCAGTTCCCGGCGGCCAGCGCGGCGGTGACGACCAGCGGTCCGGCCGCGGCGCCGGCGGCCCACACCAGCGCGTAGCGGTTGAAGATCCGGGCGCGGCCGTCGGGGTAGAGGTGGCCCAGCACCGCCCGGTCGAGCGCGCGGAACGGCCCCGTGGCGACCCCGCGGAGAAAGAGGGCCGCGAGGAAGACGAGGAAGACCGGCGCGATCCCCGTCAGGACGGCGCCGACGGCGACGACGGCGGCGCTGCCCACCAGCGCGCGGTAGATGTCGATGCGGCCGGCGACCAGCCCGACGACCAGCACCGAGGCGACGAACCCCAGCGTGCCCGCGGTTGCGACGAGCCCGAGCAGTCCCTGCGACACCTGAAAGCTCTCCTCGATGCTGGGCAGCAGCGCGCCCCGGAGCTGGAAGCCGACGGCGTCGGTCGTGACGAACGCGAAGATGGCGACCGTCCACAGCAGGCGCTCGCGACGGTCGGTGGTCTCGGCCACGTCAGCCTCCCGTCGGGGTCGGCGGCTCGTCCCCGTCGCGCGACTCGGTCCGGCTCACTGGCCGAGTCGAACGGGTCCATCCCCAATAGGGTCGCGCTCGCGGCCGGGGTTTCCGGTTCGTGCGGCGGTCGCGGGTTCCGGTTCGTACGGCTGCCGCGGTTTTGGGTCCGCGCGGGCCGCGGGCGCCACCGGTTGACATCCCCGGTCGGGAACACACGACTTTTCCCGCTCGACGGGATAGGTAGGAGCGATGATATCCGAGGGCTGCGAACAGTGCGCCAAGGGCGGGAAGATGGTCCTGTTCGTCTACGGTTACTGCGACCAGCGCGACTGTTTCTACTGTCCCCTCGGCGAGAACCGCAAGAACGTCGAGCAGGTCTACGCCAACGAGCGGCCCGTCGAGTCCGACGAGGACGTGCTGGAGGAGGCCGAGCGCATGGACGCGCTCGGGGCGTCTATCACCGGCGGCGAACCGCAGGAGGCGATGGGCCGCACCACTCGCTACCTCTCGCTGCTCAAAGACGAGTACGGCGAGGACTTCCACACCCACCTCTACACCGGCATCACCGGCGGCCGGGAGAACATGCGCCGGCTCTCGGAGGCGGGCCTCGACGAGATCCGCTTCCACCCCCCCTACGAGCAGTGGGGCGACCTCCACGGCACCGAGTGGGAGGAGATCCTCTACATCGCCCGCGAGGAGGGGCTGACGCCCGCCTTCGAGATCCCGGGCATCCGGCCCGAACAGGAGTTCATCGAGTTCCTCGACGAGGGCGCCGCCGACTTCTGCAACATCAACGAGTTCGAGATGTCCGACGGCAACTACCGCCGGATGCAGGAGGAGGGGTTCGAGCTGCGCGACGAGCACATGAGCGCCGTCGACAGCCCGCGCGAGCAGATCCTGGCGGAGATGGGAGACCACGAGAAGGTGTACTTCTGCACGAGCGTCTTCAAGGACGCCGCCCAGCACCGCCGGCGGCTCAAGCGGATGGCCCGCACGCTGCGCCGGCCGTTCGACGAGATCACCGACGACGGCACGCTCGTCTACGGGAAGGCGTGGGTCGACGCCGCGCGACTCGACGAACTCGGCGTCCCCGAGGAGTACTACACCGTCAAGTCCGACCACGTCGAGGTGGCGTGGTGGCTGCTGGAGGAGATGGTCGAGGAGGGCGACGTGCCCGAGGGCGAGATCGTCGAGCAGTACCCGACCTACGACGGTACCGTCGTGGAACGGACGCCGCTGTCGGGCGGGAGCGGTGGCGGCAGCGATGGCAGCCGGTCCGCGGCGGGCGACTGAGCGTCCGCGCGCCACCGGCGCGCGGTTCTCCGGACGCGAGCGAACACAGTGAGCGAGGCGTCCGGCTTTTTCACCCATGTTTTTGCCGGCCGGGTTCCCGCAGGGAGCGTAGCGACCGAGGAAACCCGGCCCGGAAAAACATGGGCGTCGACGCCGCTGCCGGGCGGCGACGGCGGTGGCGGCAGCGATGGCAGCCGGTCCGCGGCGGGCGACTGAGCGTCCGGCACAGCCGCGGTAAGTATTTGCCGAGCGGGCGAGAGGGACCCGTATGCTCGGCGGACTCGACCGCTACGACTGGCTGTCGCTGGCGCTGGTCGCGGCGACGCTGGTGGCGGGGCTGGCGCTGTGGGGGCGGCTGCCCGCGGAGATGGCGGTCCACTTCTCGGCGTCGGGCGAGCCGGACAACTTCGCGTCGAAGCCGGTGGCCGTCCTCTCGCTCCCTGCGCTGATGCTCGCGACGATGCTGGTGATGGAGTGGGCGGGCCGCGTCGACCCGCCCGAGGACCCGTCGGTGCTGGGCGTCGTGACCGTCGCGACGATGGCCCTGATGGCCGCCGTCCAGGGACTGCTGTTCGCCTGGAACCTCGGGTACGAGGTGCCGTTCGAACTGTTCGTGGCCGGCGTGGGCGTCTGGGTGGTCGTCGTGGTCGGGTACACGGTCGCCCGCGAGGGGCGAGCCGGGTTCGGCTGAGTCTACTCGGCTGACGGGGCTCGGCCGACCGTGCTCCGAACGCCATCGGTGACGATCCGTGGAGGCGTCCGATGCGGGCCGGCCCGTCGCGGTGGCGCTGTCACAGGTGTTTTGTGGTACTGACATGAATGCGGGGATATGCCCGCAGCGGACCGGGATCGGACGAGGGAGGGGTGTCGATGAGCGACCGGACGCTCGGCCGGCGGGTCGGGGAACTGGTCGCCGCGCTGGTCGGGGTGGCCGCGGTGGCGGTGTTCGCGCGACGGGTCGGTCCGGACCTGTCGGTGACCGTCCAGTCGGCGCTGTTCGCGCTGGCGGCGACGCTCGCGCTGGTCGGGGCGGCGACGACCCGCTTTCGTCAGGGGCTGCTCTTCCTGTACGCCGCGCTGCTCGCGGGGGCCGTCGGCTACGCGGCGTCGACGCACTCGCTCGGGACGGCGGGGACGTTCGCGGCCGTTGGACTCGCGCTGGTCGCGCTGTTCGGCGCGGTCTACGTCGTCGAGGAGCGCCGCTACCGGCTGCGACGCGGGGAGGCCGTCGCGGCGGTCGTCGTGGTCGCCGTCGCGGGCGGGGCCCTCGTCGCGGCCGACCTCGGGACGAGCCCGCTGACCTACGAGACGACCGTCCACGGCGCGGCGGAGATGCCCGCCGACCCCGAGCAGTCGACGGCGGTCGTCGTCGGCGCGGCGACGGTCGACAACGACTTCGTCTACCGCGAGCAGGTCTCGTTCCCCGCCGCGCGGGCCTGCGTCTTCAACGGAACGGCCCGGACCGACGTGGCCGTCCTCTACAGGGCCGGCGGGTCGTACTTCCCGTCGAGCGTCGGCGGGAACGGCCGGATCCGCGCCGACATGACGGTCCTCCCGTCGCAGGCGACCGTCGAGTCGCTGTCGGCGACGGTCCCCGTCGAGCGCGCCGACGAGTGCCCGGCCGCCAGCGACCGCGAGCGGATCGTGGTCGTCGTCGACGAGTAGCGGGTGCCGACCGCGTCTCCCGGTCACCCCGGCACGCGCCGGTCACTCCGCCGCGGACCGGCCGCTCCGGTACGTGGGCCCCGGAGTTCGGAGCAACAGTTACCGACCAGCACCGCGTACCCCCGCCCATGCGACTCGACCGGATCGGCGTCGACGAGTCGGTCGCGGCGGTGTTCCCGCCCGAGCGGCTCGTCGAGCGACTCGCCGACGCGACTGCGGAGACGAGCGTCGACGTGACGGGCGTCGACGGCTCGCCGGGCTCGCTGGCCGACTGCGACGCCGTCGTCACCTTCGAACACCGCGACGCGTTCCTCGACCTGGAGTGGGTCCACTCGATCCAGGCGGGGGTCGACCGGTTCCCCCATGACCGCCTGCGCGAGCGGGGCGTCGCCCTGACGAACAGCACGGGAATCCACGGCGACGCCGTCGGCGAGACGGTCGCGGGGTTCGTCCTCGCCCTGGCCCGGCGGGTCCACCGCCACGCCGCCAACCAGGCCGACCGCGAGTGGGACCGGCCGGCGTGGGACGAGGCCTGGACGGTCGCCGGCGAGCGGGCCTGCGTCGTCGGCCTCGGCGGCCTCGGGCGGGGGATCGTCGACCGGCTGACCGGGCTCGGGCTCGACGTGCACGGGGTGCGCCGCGACCCGCTGCCCGAACCGGGCGTCGACCGGGTGTACACCACGGACCGGCTCCGGGAGGCCGTCGCCGGCGCGCGCTTCGTCGTCCTCGCGGTGCCGCTCACCGACGCGACCCGCGGTCTGGTCGGCGCCGACGAGCTCGCGGCGATGGACGAGGACGCCTACCTGGTCAACGTCGCCCGGGGCGGCGTCGTCGACCAGCCGGCGCTCGTGGCAGCGCTACGCGACGGCGAGATCGCGGGCGCAGCCCTCGACGTGTTCGAGACCGAACCGCTCCCCGAGGACTCGCCGCTGTGGGACCTCGACGACGTGATCGTCTCCCCGCACTGCGCGGCCTACACCCGCGACTACTACCGCCACGTCGCGGCCATCGTCGCGGAGAGCGCCCGCCGGGTCGCCGACGGCGACGAGCCCGTCAACCGCGTGCTCTGAATCCCGTCGGCCGCGGACTGCTCCCCGGTGCGACCGACTTCCGCCGGCGGAGTCGCGCTCGACGGTCAGTCTCCGGACGGTTCCGTCGTCAGGGCTCGATCACGAGCTTGCCGAGGAAGCTGTCCTCCATGACGGCGCGCTGCGCCTCGCCGGCCTCCTCGAGGTCGTAGCTGCGGGCGAGTTCGATCGACAGCCGGTCCCGTGCCATCAGGTCGGCGACGCCGGCCAGCCCGACCCGCAGGTCCGGCATGTTGAACATCGACATGAACTGGTAGGACACGTCCTTCGAGCGGGCGGCGCCGTCGTCCGTGAACCCGGGGTCGGGGCTGTTCTCGCCGATGCCGACGACGCGGGCGCCCTGCGCGGCCACGTCGGCGTCGAACTGGAGGTAGTCGTCCAGCCGGTGGTCGAGCACGGCGTCGACGCCGCCGTCGGACGCCTCGGTGACGGCGTCGGCGAGGTCGTCGCGGCCGTAGTCCAGCACCGTGTCGGCGCCCAGCCGGTCGAGGGCGTCGTGGTACCCCTCGCTGGCGGTGGTGATCACGCGGGCGCTGACGGCGTCGGCGACCTGGACGGCCGCGTGGCCGACGCCGCCGGACCCGCCGTGGACGAGGCAGTGCTCGGCCGGGTCGAGGGCGGCGTGGTCGACCAGCGCGCGCCAGGCGGTGACGGCCGCGACGCCCGCCGCGCCGGCCTCCGCCAGGTCGACGCCGTCAGGAAGGCGAACGACCCGATCCGTCGGGACGGTCGCGTACTCGGCGTAGGCGCCCTGGTGGCCGGCGTTGCCGACCCCGGTGCCGAACACCCGGTCGCCCTCGGCGAACCCGTCGACGCCGTCGCCGGTCGCCGCGACGACGCCCGCGAAGTCGACGCCCGGCGTGAACGGGAGGCCGACGGGCTCGTAGGAGCCGTCGCGGAAGTAGGTGTCGACGGGGTTGACGCCGGCCGCCGCCACCTCGACGAGCAGTTCGTCCGACGCGGGGGTCGGACGGTCGGTCTCCTCGACCCCGAGGACCTCGGGGCCGCCGTGGTCGTGCAGACGGACTGCGCGCATGTCGGTCGGACGAACGGGCCGACGAGGGTTAACTGTGGGCGTCACCCGGGCGCTCGCCCCGTCCCCGGGCTCCCGTCTCCGCCGCCACTTGCCGCCGATCCCCGACCGCCGGACCGCTCGGCGACGCCGGGATCGATACCTAATTTCTGAGGCCCTGCGGACTTCCGTCTCCAGGCCCTACGATCGGATGGCTCGTGTGACCGCGAGCCCCATCCCACCACGGATGCACCTCACCCGCGACCCACCCCGTCCACACCCACCCGTTCCCGCGCTCGGGGGAGCGTAGGAACCCACCCTTTCCCGGACCCTTCGCGCCGGCGACCGTTCGCCCCCTTCGCCGTCTCGCTTTCTCACCCCTCGTACGCGCCGAACAGCGGCAGCGACCGCTCGAACCGCCGCGTCGTCACCAGCCGCTCGTCGCCGTCGAGGCTGTGTTCGGCGTCCCGCACCGCGTCGGCGTTGAGCCGCAGGTCCGAGCCCAGCGCCGCCGCGACCCCGTTCAGGTTCGCCCGCGCGTAGGCGGGCGCCGCCGCGCTCCCCAGCAGGACGACGCTCCCGCCGTCGTCGCGGAACGCGCGGACCCTGTCGAGTTCGGCGGGCCCGAACGGCCCCACCGGCGGCGTCACGACCAGCGCCCGTCCGCGGTCGAGAAACTCGCTTCCCAGCCGGTTGCGCTGGAGGAACGCGAGTCCCTGCCCCTCCAGGTACCGCCGGTAGTAGGCGGCGTCCTCCGCCGACAGCGCGTAGTCGACGCCGAACCCGCCGTGGCCGCCGTCGACCAGCACCGCGCCCTCGCGGTCGGCCAGCCGGTCGAGCAGGTTCGTCAGGAACGGGAACTGTCCGTAGCCGCTCGTGTCGACCCCGAACCCCTCGGCCTCCTCGTAGGCCTCGTTCACCAGCAGGCCGCCGACGACCGCGACGCGGGCGTCGCGGTCGACCCCGACCAGCGGGATCTGGTCCCCGTATTCCACCGCGCTCGACTCCGTCGGGGCCTGTTCGGCCGTCGGCTCGGCCCGGACCGGCGCGCGCTCGCCGGGCAGCTTCCCGTCGGCCCGCCGCACGCTCGACGGGCGAGGGACGAACAGCTCCTCGACGGGGTCGTCCCGGACCGGCTCCGTCGATCCGGGGTCGCTCTCGGCCCAGAGCCCGCGGCCGGCCTCGCGGGCGTCGGACTCGGCCCGGGCCAGCGCGTCGTGGGTCGTCACGCCGGAGTGGTAGGCCCGCGCGTACCCCGCGGCGACGACCTCGCGGTTGTAGAAGGACCGCTCGCCGTCGGCCTCGTACTCGAGGTACCCGAGCAGCCGGCCGTAGGTCCCCCTGACCGGCTCGCTCGGGTCGAACGACAGCGTCACCGTCTCGCCGGCCAGCCGCTCGCGGGCGAACGCCGACGCGCGCTCGCCGTACGCGACGAGCGTCTCCGGGTCCCCCACGCCCCGCCACTCCTGGACGCGCTCGAACCGCCGGTTCTCCCCGGTCTCGGGCGTGTCGATGCCGATGACGCGGACCTCCTCCACCGTGCCGTCGTCGAAACGCACGTCGACCGTGTCGCCGTCCGTGACCGACACGACCTCGACGCTGTGGGTGGTCCCCGCCGCGATGTCACTGGACATACACCCCGTCCACACGATAGCCACTTGTCACTTGCTCCGGAGACGGATGCGTGGTACTGTCCGGCAGGGATCGGCTCGGGAGTCGGGTCGCCGCCTGCGACTACTCGTAGTAGCTCCGTCGCTCGACGACCTCGGCGAAGGCGACGTTCTCGCGTACGTCCGTGATCTCGACGGTGACGCGTTCGCCCTGGTCGGTGTCCGGCACGATGACGACGAACCCCCGCTCGACGCGCGTGATCCCGTCGCCCTGCTCGCCGATGTCCTCGATCTCGACGGTCCGCTCCTCCCCCTCCTCGACCGGCGGCGACCGTCCCGAGCGGTCCTCGGTCCCCCGGTCGGGACGCTCGGTTCGCGTCGCGTCGCCGGTCGCCGCTCGCTCGCCGTCGTCGCCGTCGGACGGCGACGGGACCAGCGCAACGCGATACGTGTCGCCGGCCGCGACCGAACCGGTCCTGATCTCTCGTTTCGGGACCTCGACGACGTAGGACCCGTCCCGTTCCTCGATCCGCGCCGAAAACAGACAACGAAGCTGGTCGGAGATCTCCATTCGTGGCGTCTACCGCCCACGCAAGCGGCCGTCGCACTTGGTTCTATCGTGTGTCGAGCGACAGGACGGGCCCGTCCGCGGTCGTGGACGGGCGTGCACCGGACTCCGAACCGCCGGCGAACGGCGGCACGCCGGCTGGTCGGTGTGAAAACGAGGCGGGCCCGGGCAGGGCCCGCCGCGAAACAACGAACGGTGGGGTGGGGCGGGTTCGGGGTGGCCCCCGAACGGAGTGGATGGCTTCAGTGTCCGTGTGTGCGGACGGGTAGCACTGAGGGGCATTCCGGTATAAGTCTTGTCCCGTCGGCGCCCGGGGGCCGCCGTGCCCGACGACGCACTGGCGGGATCGCCGCCGGTGACCCGGTTCGCCACCCGCGAGTGTTCGGGGGTCACCCGCGAGCGTCCGGGTGGCCGCCCCGCGAGTGGCCGCCCGGATCCGCCCGCGGGTGCGGCACGGCGATCGGGAGTTTAACCTGCGATAGCCGCCATCCCGTCGGTATGTCGCTCGGTTCGTCGCTCGCCCGCTCGCTGCGAACGGTCGCCGCCGCGGCCGGCGTCGGCGCGGAGACGCTCCTCCCGGTCGACGCCAACCCGGTTCCCGCCGACTGGCGCCACGTCACGAAGGTCGACCCGGAGACTGCGAAGCCGCTGCCGGTCGCCTATCCGCTCTACCTCCGGCACACCGACGCCGTCTCCGTCGGCGGGTCGAGCGCCGTCACCGCCGAGAACACCGAGGAGACGTTCCGCCTGCTGGCCCGCGCGCCCGTCCCTGCGTTCCACGAGCCCAGCGAGGCCCGCCACGTCACCGAGCGGACCCGCGAGCTGGCCGCGTTCCTCGCGCTTCCGGAGGTGCTCAACGGCGAGACCGAGGCGCTGGTCGGCACGCTCGGCGAGGGGCTGGCCTACCTCCGCGACGAGATGGTCCCCGGCCTGCTCCGCGAGAGGCTCCCCGGCCCGCTCTACCGGGCGGTCGGCGACCCGCTCGCCGACCTCGCCACCTCGTGGCTGCTGGAGGCGGCCGTCTTCGAGGCGTACATCGTCCAGAACCCGTCGAGTGCGGCGGCCCGCCGCAGCGGCGTCGACGAGTCGGACGTGCTCTCGCCGGCGACCGCGCGGGAGCGGGCGATGGTCGCCGACCGCCACCTCGACAGCGAGGTCGTCTACGTCGAGTACTCGGGTACCTACGGCGGCGACGAGGCCGCCGACGTGCTCCGCGCAGTCTCGGAGTCGGTCAACGGCGCCCGCGTCTGGTACGGCGGCGGGATCGACGACCGCGAGAAGACGCGGGCGATGCTCGACGCGGGGGCCGACACGGTCGTCGTCGGGGACTGCTTCCACGACGTTGCCGACGAGGAGGTCGAGGTCTGCGCCCGCGCCGTCGAGGCGCTCGGGGTCGCCCCGTCCGCCGCCGACATCCGGTCGTGGTTCGACGCCGAGGTCGACCCCGCGGGGACGGCCGCCGCCCGCTACCTCCGGACGGCGCCGGGCGTCGACGACCCCGAGGCCGCCGCCGAGCGCGCGCTGCTGGCCGCCCTCGCGCTCTGTTTCGGCGCCCTGCCCGCGGTCGTCCCGGCCGGGCCCGGGCGATCGGACGGTTCGACCGGCGACCCCGCCGACCGGACCCGAGCGCTGCTCTCGGGGATGGACGCCGACGCGACCGGTCGCCTGGAAGCCGCTCTCGCCGATGACGGCGACGACGCCCTCGACGCCTGCTGCGCTCGCGTCGCGGCCGCGCTCTCGGACGCCGACCCCGAACCGCAACGGGTTCGACACCTGAGTCTCTCGAAGCTCTCCGTGTCCCGGTGAGCGCGGCGGACCGAGCGACAGCGGACCGAGCGGAGGGCAGGACTATCGGTCGCCGCCGTCCGGACTCCCGGGGAGGGCGCCGGGGTCGCCCGAGAGGTAGATGTACTCGGCGGCGATCCCCGTCAGGATGGACTCGGAGTCGACGGCGTACTCGATCGCCCGGTCGAGGTACAGCGAGGAGACGTCGACGACGCGGTCGTAGGCCTCCCGCTCGGAGTCTGCGACGACGTACTCGGCGGTGACCGGCGTCAGTTGCGTCTCCGCGCGGTCGGCCGCGAAGTCGTCCACGTCGTCGAGCCACACCTGCGCGCCGATGATCGCGAGGACGACCGCGTGCTCGAAGGCGGGCTCGATCCGGATGTCCGCGGCCCGGAACATCTCGATCATCCCCTCGTAGATGACGCCGACCCGCTCGTACTGGGTCTTGCAGTAGGGCCACTCCCGCTCCGCCGCGGTCAGCGTCCCGGCCTCGCCGTCGAACTCCGCGTACTTGTATTCGGCCTCGATGCGCTCGACGGCCTCGGCGGGATCGTCGGCGACCGGGGCCGTCCCGCCGTCGGCGTCCGCCTCGCCGTCGCTCCCGCCCTCGCCGAGCGCCCGCGCCATCAGCGCCCGGAAGTGCTCGTCGTCGGCCTGGTGGGTGTTCGACTCCGCGACGGCCGCCTCGTAGGCCTCCCGGACCGCGTCGGGGAACCCGGCCATCTGGGCCTCGACGCGCTCGCGCAGCCGGGACTGGGCGATCCGGGCGGCTCGCTCGCGCTCGGCGTCGTCCAGCGGCGGGTCCGTCTCGAAGTCCTCGAACTCCTCGTCGTTGATCGCGTCGCGCATGTCGCCGTCGAGCAGCGCCTCCGTACAGAGGCGGGCGACCCGCTCGACGCGGCCGACGAACTCGACCTGTTCGCTCGCCTCGCGTCGCAGCCGCTCGCGGCGGGCCGGGTTGGCCCCGCCGACGAGCGACCGGACGGCGTCCCCGGTCGACCGCGCGGGCTCGCCGGTGACCGGGTTGTAGCCGTCGCAGTCGTCGAGCGCCCGGCGGTAGAGATAGCCCAGCGTCAGCTCGACCGGGAGCGTCAGCTTCGTCTCGTAGCGGAAGTCGACCTCGTCGTAGCCGAGCTCGCGCTCCAGTTCGGCCTCGATGGCGCCGTAGGCGTCCGCGAGGAACTCCGCGAGCGTGTCGTCGACCCACGACTTGATCCGCAGCGCCGTGAGGTCGAGTTCGCCCGTCCGCGCGTAGAACCGGGCGACCGCGCGGAGCGACAGCGGCAACTGGTCGCGCTCCGACGCCCACCGCGCGGCGGCGCCGAGCGGAGCCGCGGGCGAGCCCGATCCGGAATGCATCGGCCGCCTGTTTCCCGGCGGCGTTTGTATAGCTGTTGAAACCGCCGGCCGCCCCCGGTCGGTGAACGCGACCGACTCGCGGGAGTTCGTCGCACCCGCTCGCGAGCGACCCGCGCGCCGGCGACGCCGTCCACCCGCGACCGTCGAGCGGCGACAGCCGCGGTCTTCGAGCGACCTAGCTTACCGAACGGTTACCTCCGGGAACGGGACTGTGGACATCCGACCGGTCGAAACCGTCCATCTGTGCCCCTTGAGACTCGTTTTGTGTATTCCCTTCCCAGTTCCGAGGGCCGACCCGTCTTTTTCCCGCCCGGGACTGACCGATCAGTTAGTTTTTCGTTCGGCCGGGCCTTTCGTTCGGACATGGCGAGATCCGTCAGTCCGCGGCGACCGGACAGGTCGAACACCGAGATGACGACCATCGGGTACCTGATCGCGGTTCCGCTGTTCGCGCTGTTGCTGCCGGTCGCGCCCGTGCTGATCGTTCTCTGGCTGGCCGACCGACTCTGAGCGGCGGCGGTCGACCGTCCGGTGGCGGGGTCGTTCGGTCAGTCCTCCCGCCGGTCGTCGGCGACGCGGCGGAGCGGCGATGCGTCCACGGTCGGCGGGAGGTCCCCGAGCGCTCGGTACCCGTCCGTCCGTCGGCGGGCCGCGTAGTCGTCGAGTCGCTCCGCCGGGAGTTCGGGGGCGGCTACCGCCGCCGAACGGCCGTCGCGTTCGCGCGCCGCCCGGGCCGCTCGGGCCGCGGCGAAGCAGCGGCCGGCCCGCGTGAGGCCGTCGAGGCGGCGGTCGCCCGCCCCGGCCAGTCGCCCACCGAGGACGGCGGCGCACTCGCCGATCCGACCGGCGGTCCGTTCGATGGACGCGACCGGGTCGAGGGCGGGGCCGACCGGCTCCGCGAAGGTAGTCGCGAGCGCGCCGGTGAGGGCTTCGAACGCGTCCGCGAACGGTCCGACGCAGTCGCCGACCGCCGGGTCGTCGACGGCGGTCAGCGTCGAGTACGCCGCGGCGGCGAGGTGGTCGCCCGCGAGCAGCGCGGCGACCTCGTCACGGGTGGACGAGTGCGGGCACCGGTCGGCGAACTGGACGAGCAGGTCCCGCCGGATCCGGCAGTACCCCCGGAGGAGTTCGACCGCCGCCGCGGCGGGGACGACCCGGTCGGGGTCCGGGCCGTCCGCCAGCGACCGGTAGGCGCCGCCGACCAGCCGGCCGTACCAGCGGTCGTCGGCGGCGTCGACCGCCTCCCGCGCGAGCGCGGGAGCGTCCCCGTCGGGCCCGCTCAGCCCCGCTTCGAGCCGCGCTTCGACCGCCGACCGCGAGACGACACTCCCGCCCATGGGCGTCAGTCGTCACCCGCCGAGGGCTCGGCGGCCGCCGCGTCGATGTCGACGTTCTCCTCGGTCAGCTCGGTCCCCTTCCAGGTGCCGCGGCGGTACCAGAGGACGGCGACGGCCGCGCCGACGACGTTCGAGACGGCGAACGAGAGCCAGATCCCCGCCTCGCCGAGCGGGCCGGCGGCGAACCAGGCGATCGGGAACCGGACGACGCCGAGCATCAGGACGGAGATGGCCGCGGCGGTGAGCGTCCGGCCGGCGCCGCGGAAGCTCCCGGTGTAGGCCCGGGTGATCCCGATGAACCCGAAGGTCAGCGCGACGTAGCGGAGGAACTGGGCGCCGACCTCGACCACGCGGTCGGCGTCGGCCTGGTCGGCGCCGACGAACACCGAGACGATCGGCTCCGGGGCGAGGAACACGGCGACCCCCGCGAGGGTGAGGACGCCGAACAGCACCTTCGCCGCGAGGTTCGCCGCCGCCTCCGCGCGGTCGGGCCTGTCGGCGCCCACGTTCTGGCCTGTCATCGTCTCCACGCCGCGGGCGACGGCGATGGCCGGCAGGACGATCACCGAGAAGACGCGCGTCCCGATGCCGTAGGCGGAGACGACGGGGTCGGGGAACATCGCGACGACGAACAGAAGCAGGTTCATCGACAGCGCCCGGCCCATCCCCTCGACCGACGCCGGGAGGCCGATCCGGACCAGCCGGCGGAGATACGAGAGGTCGGGGGCCATGTCGCGGACGTGGATCTGGACGCCGCGCTCGCCGCGGAACATGATCGCCAGGCCGACGGCCAGCGCGAGCCCGCGGGAGAACACGGTCGCGATGGCCGCCCCCTGGATCCCGAGTTCGGGGAAGCTCACCGTCCCGACGAGCGGTGCGTTCTCGACGACGGTCCACCCGAAGATCAGGAACGGGTCGAGGACGATGTTGAGGACGACCGACCCGAACATCACGAGCATGGGCGTGACCGTGTCGCCGTAGCCCCGCATGAGCGCGATGAACACGAAGAAGCCGAACATGAAGAGCAGGCCCAGCGAGATGACCTCCATGTAGCTCGACGCCAGCGGCAACACGTCCGCCGAGGCGCCCATCAGCGAGAGGAACTCCCCGACGACGAAGTAGCCGACGACGCCCAGGACCAGCGACACGACCGCCGCGAACGTGACCGTCTGGGAGGCGGCGTACTCGGCCTCCCGGGGCTCGCCGGCGCCGGTGAACTGCGCGACGAGGACGCTGCCGGCGACGGAGATGCCGGTCCCGAAGGAGATGAGTAAGAACACCATCGGGAACGCGAAGCTGATCGCCGCCAGCGCGTCCGTGCTGTACTGGCCGAGCCAGAACGTGTCCGCCAGGTTGTAGGCCGTCTGGAAGAGGTTCGTGACGACGATCGGCATCGCGAGGAAAAAGAGGGGCTTGCCGATCCCCCCCGACGTGAGGTCGAAGTCCTCGGGGCCCTTGAACAGCGCGTCGAGGCGGCTGCGAAGCCCCATCAGTTGGGAACCCCCGTCGGCCCGTCGGCGACCAGGTGGCGCTCGGCGTACCGGGTCACCGTCTCGGCGAGCCGGTCGGACGAACGGTCGACCGCGACCGGTCGCGCGTGGGCCCCGGCGACGGCCGTCACGAGGAACTCGGCCGCGGCCGCCGGGTCGACCGCGTCGTCGAACTCGCCCGCCTCGACGCCGTCGGCGACGACCGACCGGACCCGCTCGTAGAGGAACTCGTCGAACTGTTCGAGTCGCTCCCGGACCCGCTCGTCGTGCGGCGCCTGGGTCTGCACCGCCAGCATCGCCGTGCGCAACTGCTCGCCGGCCGCCCCCTCCCCGTCGGCGAGGACCGTCTCGAACAGTTCGGCGAGTCGCTCGCGCGGCGTCTCGCCCTCGACCGCCTCGATCCGCCCGGTGTACCGGTCGTAGAGGAAGTCCAGGAACTCCGCGTACAGCGTCTCCTTGTCGTCGTAGTAGTAGTGGATCAGTCCGGTGCTCGTGTCCGCCTCCGCGGCGATGTCCGCCAGGGTGAGGTCGGCGTGGCCCCGGTCGCAGAGCGCGCGGTGCGTCGCCGCAAGGATCGCGGTCGCTGCGTCGTCGTCCATCGGTCGATATCGTGCTTACTAACTAGTTAGTCAAAAAGTTTCGGACTCGGGAACCGCCGTTTCGAGCCGCTGGAACCGATTTGTGGCAGCCGCTCGGAACTGATCGGCCGGTATCCGGACGGGCCGGCTGACGATCCGGTCACAACTGTTATCCCGCCCAGCGCGAATGTGGGAGTGATGGCCGATCCAACGGAGGGGAGTTTCCCGGAGCCGCGAGCGGAGATCATGCGGGCGACCTATCGGGCGCTCCGGGAGCACGGGTACGCCGACCTGACGGTCGAGCGGATCGCAGAGGAGTACGGCAAGTCGACCGCCGCGGTCCACTACCACTACGACACGAAAGACGAGCTGCTGGTCGCCTTCCTCGATTACCTGCTCGAGCGCTTCGTCGACACGATCCGCGACGTGGAGACCACCGACCCCCAGCGCCGCCTCGACCTGCTCCTCGACGAGCTGATATTCGCCGCCGAGGACCACCGGGACCTGGCGGTCGCGATGCTGGAGATGCGCTCGCAGGCCCCGTACAAGGAGGACTTCCGCGAGCGATTCCGCGGGAACGACGAGTACATCCGCTACATGATCAAGGCGGTGATCAACCACGGGATCGACGAGGGCGACTTCGAGGACGTCGATGCGGACCACGCGACGCGCGGGCTGATGACGATCGTCGACGGCGCCCGCACGCGGGCCGTCGTCCTCGACGACGGCGACGCGCTCGAAACCGCCAGACGGGTGGCCGACGAGTACGTCGACGCCACGCTGATCTGACGGCGGCGACGCCCGTCCCCGATGCTGACCGTTCGGACGACGCGCCGGTCGATCGAGTATCAGTCGTGGATCTCCGGGCGAGGATATTTAGCCGGATGACTCCCTGTCCTAGCCAGTGAGCCGCGTCTCGAACGAGGTCGGCGGCGGGGGGATCGCGGTCGCAGGCGCCGCCCTCACCGCCTATCACCTCGAAAAGCTCGCCGATTCGGTCGCGGTCGTCGAGGCCCTCCACCACCTCGTGCCGCCCGCCCTCTCGCTCGGACTGGTCGTCCTCGGCGTCCGGCTGGCGCGGGGCCGGCTCGTCGGCGCCCGGGACACGGACCGGCTGCTCGGCTGGACCCTCGCCGGCGCGCTCGCGCTGGCCGCGTTCGACCTCTGGGGGATGGCCGGCGCCGTCATCGGCGGCTTCCCGCCCCGGAATCCCGTCGCGCCGCTGCTCGCGATCGGGACCTTCGGCGCGCTCGGCGGGGCACTCGTCGGTCTCTACGACGCCAGGCGGATGGAACAGCGGCGGTCGCTCGAACTGCTCAACCGGATCAACGACACGCTCCGCATCGCCACGCGGGAGGTCGTCCACGAGACCGACCGCGAGTCGCTGGAACGGACCGTCTGCGACCGGTTGGTCGACTCCGACCCCTACGACGCCGTGTGGCTCGGTCGCTACGACCCGGAGGCGGCCCGCGTCCGGCCGACCGCGTGGGCGGGGTTCGACGACGAGTACGTCCGGTCGCTCGTCGTCACCGTCGACGACAGCCCGACCGGCAACGGCCCCGGCGGCCGCGCCGTCGAGACCCGCGAGATACAGTGCGTCCCCGACGTGTTCGACGACCCCACGATGGAGCCGTGGTGGGACCAGATGGAGCGACACGGGATCACGTCGCTCGCGGTCGTCCCCATCTACCACGACGACACCGTCTACGGGTTCTTCAGTATCTACACGGACCGCGACGACGTGTTCCGCGAGCGCGAGCGGGCGGTGCTCTCGGAGCTCGGCGAGACGATCGGCCACGCCGTCGCCTCGATCGAGGCCCGCGAGCGGCTCGCCGAGCGCGAGCGCGAGCTCGCCCACCAGAACGAGCGCCTCGACGAGTTCGCCGCCGTCGTCTCCCACGACCTGCGCAATCCCCTGAACGTCGCCTCCGGACGCGTCGAGATCGCCCGCGGCGAGCGGGACAGTGAGCACCTCGCCGTCGCGGCCGACGCCCTCGACCGGATGGCGGCGCTCATCTCCGACGTGCTGACGCTCGCGCGGCAGGGCGAGACGGTCGACGAGTTCGAAGACGCGTCGCTCCGGGCCGTCGTCGACGAGGCGTGGGCGACCGTCGACGCCCCGGCGGCGACGCTCCGTGTCGACGGGGAGCTCGGGCGCGTCGCCTGCGACCCCGGCCGACTGCGACAGTTGCTGGAGAACCTCTTCCGCAACGCCGTCGAACACGCCGGCCCGGACGTGACCGTCACCGTCGGACCGACGGCCGACGGGTTCTTCGTCGCCGACGACGGCCCCGGGATCCCGCCGGACAGACGGGACGAGGTCTTCGACGCCGGCTTCTCGACGAACGAGGACGGGACCGGGTTCGGCCTCAACATCGTCGAGCGGATCGCGCGGGCCCACGGCTGGGACGTGTCCGTCGGGGAGAGCGCCGACGGGGGCGCCCGTTTCGAGTTCGCCGGGGCCGGATCGCCGCCCTCAGCCGTCGAGGCGCGCTGAGTCCCCGTCCGCTCGGCCGACCGCCGCGACCGTCTCCCGGACCGCCGACACGTACTCCTCGCGGGTGTAGCCGAGCCGGCCGATCCACACCTCCTGATAGGAGGGGTGGACGAGCGGGACGAGCGTCGCGTCCAGCTCCCGGCACTCGACGGGGTCGAGCACCGAATCGAGGAAGCCGTCGAGTTCCCGCCCCTCGACCGCCAGCACGGACTTCGTGGCGTGTTTCCCGGTCGCGAGCACCGCGTCGGGGTTGACCCCCCGGACCTCCTCGACCAGGTAGGGCCGGCAGTTCGCCCGCTCCTCGGCGGTCGGCTCGCGGTTGTCGCCGGGGTCGTCGGGGTCCGCTGGGAAGCACTTGACGGCGTTCGTGTAGTAGGCGTCGCCGGCGTGGCCCGCGTCGGCGACGAGCTCGCGGACCTTCCGGCCGGACCGTCGCGAGGTGTAGGCCAGGCCCGTCAGGTTGCCGCCCCGCCAGCGGTCGGCGTCCGGGTCGCCCGCGGCGGGCGCCTCGCCGACGACCACCAGCGTCGCGTCCGGCGGCCCGTTCCCCCAGGCGATGCACTCGCGGCTCTCGGTCAGCGCGGGACAGCGCCGGCAGTCGTCGGCCAGCGCGTTCCGGTCGTCGGGGTCGGGGACGGTCGGCACGGTCGATCACTGGGGTCGTGAGTTCACTCGGCGCCGGTGACGCTGCGCCAGGCGCGGGCGGGCCAGGCGAGGACGGTTCCGAGTCCGGGGTAGCCGTCGGCCCGCCAGACGGCGGCGGCGGCCGCGACGACCAGGAGCTCGAAGTACAGTTCGGGGGAGGCGTCGATCAGCGCGAGGTGGGCCGCGAAGCTCTGTTCGACCTCGTACTCCAGCGGCGGGACGACGGGCCACAGCAGGAAGCCGGCCCCGCGGACCTCCAGGGCGACCAGCGAGTACAGCGCGTCGCCGAACGCGTGGACGACGGCGCCGATACCGAACGCGACCGCCAGCGGCGCCTCGCCTTCGTCCCGGGCCCGAGCAGCGGTATAGAGCAGCGCGACCAGCGGGCCCAGGACGAGCAGCGAGTGGGCCAGCGACCGGCCCGACGGCAGGACCGACAGCGTCCACGCCAGCGGCTTGTCCACCAGATCCGGGAACTGCGAGGCGACGGCGACGACCAGCGCGGTCGCCGCGGTCGGGCGGTGGCCCCGCCCGAGCCGCGAGTAGCAGCTGTAGGCGAGATACGCGAGCGCGAGGTGTCCCCAGGGCCACATCCACCGGAGGCGAGGGGCGTCCGGTCCTTACGTGTGTCGGCTCCCCGGCGACGCGACCGGGAGACACCGCCCCTCGCGGCCGCATGCTCGCGCGACTGCCCGGCCGGTTCTGAAAGGCATATGCGCCTCGCGGCCGTCGGGCCGGGTATGGGCTACGCGTGTCCCGCCTGCGGCGACCCCCAGGCCGACGCCGAGCACCTCGCCAACCACCTCGCCTTCACGGCCATGCTCCGCGGGGGCGACCACGAGGCGTGGCTCGACGACCGCGTCGACGACTGGGCGGAGCTGGACCCCCCGGAACTCGCCGAGCGCGTCGTCGACCACGCCGACGAGGAGGAGTTCCCCCAGGTCTTCGAGGACACGACCGGCGGCGGCCACGACCACGGCCACGACCACCAGCACGAGGGTACCCGGCAGGGCGCCGGCGGCCCGACCCCCGGTGGGGCCGACGCCGTCGAGGACGCGGCGCCGGGCGGCGTCGCCGACCTCGACGACTTCGAGGGCGAGCCCGACGACGTGCTCGCCGAGGCGAAGGAGCTGACTCGCCGGCGGCGGGAGAACGCCGGCGACGGCGCTGACGAGAAGGGAGCCGACGGCGGGCCCGGCGACACCGCGGACGCCGAAGACGACGAGCACGAGGCGGCGGACGGGGACGCGGCCGACGACGAAACCGACGGTGCCTAAGTCGCGGCGGCCGAACGGCGGGTATGGACACGGAGGGGACACTCTCGCCGGCGACCGCCGCCGCGGCCCGCGAGCGCTACGGGGCGCTCGGGTCGACGGCCCAGGTCGTCGTCAAGGAGACCGCGAAGGCGATGGGAATGGACGCCGAGGAGTACCGCGACCGCGTGACGAGCGACGTGGTCGAGACCGCCCGGGACGCGCTGTTCGCCTCCCTGCTGGAGGTCCGCGTCGGGTCGCGCGAGGAGTTCGAGGAGTGGGTCGCCGACCACGACGGCTACGAGGTCCACGAGGTCGGCAGCGAGAACGTCGACCGCGTCGTCTGGCACGCCGCGCCGGCCGCCGAGACGGTCGTCGCAGCCACGTTCCAGGAGGAGCGCGAGGCCGCAGTCGGGACCCTCCGCCGCCAGGCGTTCGGCCGGATATACCGCGGTCTGGTGGCCGAGGGCGACGAACGCGCCGGCGAGAGCGGCGAGACCGCCGAGGGAGGGGAAGCGGCAGCCGACGAGTCGAACGGCGAGTAGCGCGTCGCCGTCGCGTATCCGTGTCGTTTTCACGCGCTCGGCCGTAGCGAGGGGTATGCGTCGGGTCACTCGCAACGCCGTCCTGTTGATCCTCGGAGTCGTGGTCGCGCTGCTCGCGCTCGGTGCCCTCCCGTCGCTGCTCGCCAGCGGCGACCCCTACTACGTCACCGCCGAACCCGTCGACGGAAACGAGTCGGCCGACGGCTCCGGCGCGGCGGCCGTCAACGAGAGCGCCGCCGTCAACGGCTCGGCGCTCTCGGAGCGGCGCTACCCCTACACTACTCAGGCGCTCCGCAACGGCACCTCGGACCCCTACCGGAAGGGGCCGTGGGGGCTGAAGGAGTCGTTCACCCACTCGCCGTTCGACGAGCGGTCGGCGCTGGCGGCGCGCAACGCGACGGCCGTCTCCGAGTCGGGCGTGCTCGTCTCGTACAACGGCACGCTTTACCGGGTCGCGGTCGGACAGCGACCATGAGCGACCGCGACGACGCGGACGACCGCGGCGACCGCGACGACGAGCGGACCGACGGCGGCGACCGCGAGGCGGCCGACCCCGCGGCGGACGGACGGACCCGAGAACCCGGCCACGAGTGGCGGGTCACCGAGCGCGAGGCGGAGTACGAGACCGGCTGGTACACCGGCGGCTACGACCGCGTCGAGCAGCCCGACGGCACCGAGAAGGACTACTACTGGGCGGAGCTCCCCGACGCGGTGGTCGTCGTCGCCCGGACCGGCGACGAACTCGTCCTCGTCGACCAGTACCGGCCTGTCATCCGCGAGCAGTGCCTCGAACTCCCAGCGGGCATCGTCGAGGACGGCGAGTCGTTCACGACCGCCGGCGCCCGCGAACTGCGCGAGGAGACGGGCTTCGACCCCGCCGGCGTCTCCCTGCTGGAGGAGTTCTGGTGTTCGACCGGCGTCCTGCGACACAGGCGGGGCATCGTCTTCGCCGAGGGGCTCGAACCGGTCGAGCGCGATCTGGACGGCAACGAGTTCCTCTCGGTGACCACGGTACCAGTCGACGACGCGCTGACCGTGGCGCGGCGCCAGCCCGCCAACGACGCCACCATCGAGGGAATACTGCTCGCGAAGGAGGACGGGCTGCTGTGACCCCGCCCGACCCGCCCTGGACGGACGACGACGCCGAGTGGCCGGTCCGCGAGGAGGTCGTCGCCTGGGAGACGCCGTTCTGCGAGGCGGGCTACGACGTGGTCGAACGCCCCGACGGGACCGAGGGCGAGTACTACTGGCTCGCCTCGGCCGACGCCGCGGCCGCGGTCGCGGTGACCGACGACGACGAACTCGTCCTCGTCGAGCAGTACCGGCCGCGCTACCGCCGGCGGTCGCTCGGGCTCCCCGCCGGGTTCGTCGAGGACGGCGAGGACCCCGAGGCTGCGGCCGCGCGGGAACTCCGCGAGGAGACGGGGTTCGTCGCCGACGACCTCTCGCACCTCGAAACCCACACGCTGTCGCCGTGGACGCGGTACGTCCGCCACCTGTACGTCGCCACCGGCCTCGACCGCGGCGAGCGCGACCTCGACGACGGCGAGTACGTCGACGTGGAGACGGTCCCGGCCGACGAGGCGGTCGACCGCCTGCGAGGCCGCGAGGGAGTGTCGGAGGGCATCACCCTCACCGGCCTGTTGCTCGCCCGCGAGGAGGGTCTGCTGTGACCGGCGGCGACTGGCGCGTCGAGTCGTCGGTCGTCGAGTACGAGAACGAGTACTTCGCCGCGGGCTACGACGTCGTCCGGCGACCCGACGGCACGACCGCCCGCTACTACTGGATCGACCCCGCCGACGTGGTCGCGGTCGTGCCCGTCACCGACGACGGCGAGGTCGTCCTCGTCGAGGAGTACGAACCCCAGCTCGGCGGGACCGTCCTCGGCTGCCCGGCCGGCGGCGTCCACCCCGACGAGTCGCCCGCCGACGCCGCGGTCCGCGAGCTGCGCGAGGAGACGGGGTATCTCGCGGCCGACCCGACGGCGCTGCTCACCTACCGGCCCGAGCAGTGGGTCCGGATGGAGTGTACGGTCTTCCTCGCCGACGCCCTCGACCGGGTCGAGCGCGACCCCGACGAGGGGGAGTTCGTCACCGTCCACACGGTCCCGGTCGCCGACGCGCTCGACGCCGTCCTCGACGCGGAGGTCGTCCACGGCGCGCAGCTGACGCCGCTGCTGCTCGCGCTCGCGGAGGGACTGTGACCGACGGCGAACCCGCCGAGCCGACCGCCGCGAGCGCTGCCGACCTCGCGGAGCCGCCCGCCGACGCCGGCGCCGACTGGACCCGCCTCGACACCGAGGTCGTCTGGGAGAACCCCTACTTCGAGGCCGGCTACGACGAGTACCGCCAGCCCGACGGCGACGTGAGCCGCTACTACTGGATCGACCCGGGCGACTTCGTGGCGGTCGTCGCCGAGACGGCCGACGGCGAGGTCGTCCTGCTCGAACAGTACGACGCCCGGCTGGACCGGTCGCTGCTGACCGTCCCCGGCGGCGCCGTCGACGACGGCGAGTCGTTCGTCGACGCCGGCGTCCGCGAACTCCGCGAGGAGACGGGCTTTCGCGCCGGCGAGACCGAGTTGCTGGAGGCGTTCGAGCCCACCGCCTGGACCCGGATGACCCAGGCGGTCGTCTACGCGTCCGACCTGGAACCCGGGGCTCCCGAGCGCGAGGGCGGCGAGGACATCGAGGTGTACACGGTCCCACGCGAGGACGCGATCGCTGCGGTCCGGTCGCGCGAGGTCCCGTTCGCCGCCTCGCTCGTTTCGCTGCTCGTCGCCCGCGACGAGGGCCTGCTGTAGGGACCGTCGCGCACACCCGTCGGACTCCGACGAACCTATGCCGTCCGATCCCCGATCCCGATCCACCGATGGACGGCGAGATCTCCTGCGACGAACTGCAGGCGCTACTGGACGAGAACGGGGAGGAACCGCCCGAGGACCTCCGGATCGTCGACATCCGGAACCCGGGGTCGTTCGAGCGCGGGCACATCCCCGGCAGCGAGAACATCCCGGCGAACGAACTCACGGACCGCGTCGAGGAACTCGACGGCGCCGACCGCGTCGTGACGGTCTGTCCGAAGGGCAAATCCAGCGTCCAGGCCGCCCGCCTGGTTGGCTCCTACGAGGGCGTCGACGGCCCGGTCGAGAGCCTCGCCGGCGGGCTCAGCGAGTGGGACGGTCCGCTGGATGCCGCCGACACGTCCGACCACGGCGACGAGTCCGCGGCGCCGTTCTGACGCTGTCGCTGTGCCTCGGTCACTGTCCTCGATCCACCCCAGCGCCGCCGCTCGCGGGCGCGAGACGGTGGCTCGGTGAAGGTCCTCGTCACAAGGGGCTCAGTGGGGGTAACTGCTCGTCATCGCCACCGTGCGTGGGTAGTCCGGCGCCGGTGAAAAGGGTATTCGATCGGGTTTCGGCCGGACTGCGAAACCGGGAGCGTCGGTCTCCCGTCGCACCGACCGAAACTGACAGAGGACCTGCCCGTGTATCGCGACTATGGGCCGCGCTCCCGAGTCGTTCGCCGAGGCGCTCGCCTCGGGCAACACCGACCGCGTGAACGGGGCGATCGACGAGGTCGAGGCCGTCGACGCGACCGAGCGCGTCGAGCAGTACCCGGCGCTGTTCGACGCGTGTTACCCGGTCTACGACAGCGACGACGGCTACGTCAGGCAGGCGGTCGTCCGCTTCCTGCGGGACGCCTACCCGATGCTCGAACTCCAGATCGCCGCCGTCGAGGGCGACCGCGTCGACGGGTACGCGACCGACGACCTCGCCGAGATCAGGAGTTCTCTCGTCGAACTCCTCCTCGAAGGGCTCGAAGACGACGACGGCAGAGTCCGGACGGCCGCCGTCGACGGTTTCGAGACGCTCGGCGTCGCGCTCGACGCGGCGGGACTCGACGCCGAGCGGGCGGCGCTGGTCGAGGCGCTCGAAGACCTGGCCGACGGACTCCCGGAGGAGAAGGCCGAGGACGCCGAGAGCGCGAAACGCTCCGTGGAGCGCATGGGATTCGTCGGCGGTCTGATGTCCGATATCGAGATCGATTCGCCGTGAACTCGGAGACGGATCGTATACGACAGAGGACAGCGCATACACACACGTTCGGTCGACAAGCACCCGACTTATGTGGGCTCGGTCGCGTAGGGGGAGCAATGACCGTGCGCCACGACGGGATCACCGTCGAGTGGCTGGGCTACGCCACGCTGCGGTTCGCCGGCGATGACACCGTCGTCTACACCGATCCCGGGCGATACGGCGTGCTCACCGGCGAGTGGGAACCCGACTCGGAGGGGGTCGGCCACCCGCCGGCGCAGGATTACCGTCCGGAGGACGCCGACGTGGTCTGTCTCACCCACGTCCACCACTACGACCCCGACGGCGTCGAACGAGTCGCGGGGCCGGACACCACCATCGTCGCGTTCGAGGCCATCGAGGAGGGCGTCGAGGACCGCGAACTCCCGCCGCTCGACTCGCTGCCGTACGACGTGGTGACCGTCGGCGACAGGGAGTCGCTGACCGTCGACGGCGTCCCGGTCTGGACGGTCCCGGCGTACAACGAGGAGAACGGCCCCCACACCCGCCCGGACGGCACCCCCTTCCACCCGGAGGGGTTCGGCTGCGGGTTCGTCGTCGACGTGGAGGGCAAACGGGTGCTCTACCCCGGCGACACGGACGCGCTCGGCCCCCACCAGAACGTCGAGGTGTCGGTGTTCTGCCCGCCCATCGGCCCGCGGTTCACGATGGACCGCCACGAGGCCGCCGCGCTCGCCGCCGCGATGGAGCCCGAACTCGTCGTCCCGGTCCACTACAACACCTTCTCGACGCTCGAAACGGACTCGCGAGGCTTCGCCGCCGACGTGGCCGAGGCCGGGGTTCCCGTCGCGCTCGACGAGCGCTGAGCGCCGACTCGATCAGTCGCCGTCCCCGGTTTCGGACTCGCGCTCGTCGCTCCCGGCCGGGACGAACGTGAACGCCGTCCCGTCGCCCACGCGGTCGCCGCCCTCGACGGCTTCGACGGTGAGCGTCACGTCCGCGGTGGCGCCGCAGCCGCGGCTGACGAACTCCGCCCACTCGTCGCCGGCGGCGACCGGCCCCGACTCCGTACGCCGGAGGTAGGCATGGTACTGTGACTTCGAGAGCTCCTCGGCGATCCGGTCGCTGACCGGCGCGTACCGGACGACGACCCGTTCGGCGACCTCCTCGGCGGTGGCGTCGGCTGTCACTGGTCGATCCGATGTGGGTCTCGGTGAAAACGGTTGTGCGGTCCGCCGCGCCGACCGGCCGAACGAGTCGCCGCCGGCCCGATCTAGTCGTCCCACCCGGCCAGCGCGCGGTGTTCGTCGGCGACGGCGCGGATCCCGTCGGCGTCCAGCGCGCCGCGCTCGGTCAGGACCGCGTCGACCAGTTCCGGCGGGGTCACGTCGAAGGTCGGGTTCTCAACACTCACGGGAGCGTCGCCGTCGTACACCTCGCGGGGGTCGCGCTCCTCGCGGTCCACGTCGTCGGCCGTCCCTGCCCGGTCCTCACCGCTCGCGGCCGCAATCTTGTCGCTCGCGGCGACGACGTAGCAGTCGATCCCCTCGGCGGCCGCCGCGGCGGCCGCGCCCCGGGTCCCGACCTTGTTGACGACCCGTCCGTCCGGCAGCACCGTGTCGGCGCCGACGACGACCGCGCCGATATCCGTCGCCGCCAGCCGGTCGGCCAGCGCCGCGTCGGTCGTCAGCGTCACCGCGGCGTCGGTCGCTTCGGCGAATCGCTCGGCGGTCCCGACGCCCTCCCGGCCCGGTCGGGACTCGGCGATCAGCACCGCGTCCGGGTCGGCCCGCTCGACCGCCGCCGCGACCGTCCCCGACCGCGAGAGGGTGGCGATCCGACCGGGGAGCCGGTCCGCCGCGAGGGCGGCGGCGTCGGCGTCAGCGGCGCTCGCGCGTTCGATACCTTCGAAGGAAGCAGCTTCGAGTGCGGCCGGGGTGGCTTCCTCGCTCGCCGCGTCCATCGCCCGGTTGACGCGGTTGGCGACGACGGCCATCGACGGGTGGGCGTCCAGCAGGGCGCGGGCGACGGCGACGAGGTCCGTCCAGTCCGCGGGGGTACCGTCGGCGTCCGTACCGTCACCGTCCGCGCTCGCCCCACCACAGCCCACTCCTTCGACCGCCAGCGCGGCCTCGTCCCGCAGAACTTCCAGCGCGCGCAGCGATATCCAGGCCGACCCGTGCTGGGCGTCTTCGGCGACAGTCTGGACCGTCGGCCGCACCCGGTCGTAGGATGTCCAGAGTTCGGGCACCGTTTCGCGTCGCAGGATCGCCGCCGGCGCCGTCCACTCGAACTCGTCGGTCTCCTCGTTCGGTTCGACGGTCCGCACCTCGCAGTCGAACAGATAGGGGTGGACGACCCACCGGCGACCGAGTTCGTCGTCGACGACCGGGAAGGGGTCGCCCCGCCGGACCAGCGCGGTCTCGCTGTCGGGGTCGATACCCGTCTCCTCGCGGGTCTCCTCGCGGGCGGCGGCGTCGGGGTCGCTCTCGGCGTGACCCGCCACGGCGCCCCACCGCCCGGTGTAGGAGCCGACCGCGTCGCTCCGGCGCAGGAGCAACACCTCCCCGTCGTTGCGGAGGAACACCGTCACGACATGGGTCTCGTCGAGGTCGTCCCCTGGAGTCCCATCGGTGTCCCCGTCGCGCTCGTCGGTCATCGCTCGCAGGTTCGCCCGCCGACCCTATCAGCGCCGGGGTCGTCGTCCGCGTGACCGACGGCGGCGCCGCGGCGGGCTCCGAGCGCGACCCGCGGGTCCGCGAGGGGGAACCGACTTGGGCGTCCCGGCCGAACGCCGCCGTATGGAGATCGCCCTCGTCAGCGACACGCACATCCCCTCGCGCGCCAGCCGGATCCCCGACGCGTTCCGCGAGCGGATCCGCGCGGCCGGCCACGTCGTCCACGCCGGCGACTTCGACTCGAAGGGGACGCTCGCCGACGTGGAGGACCTGGCGCCGGAACTGACCGCCGTCGCCGGCAACACCGACCCCCGCGTCGGGCTGCCCGAACGGGCGACCGTCGAACTCGGCGGCGTCACCTTCGTCGTCCTCCACGGCGCTGGCTCCAAACGCGGCTGGGAGGACCGGGTCGCCGCCGCGGTCCGCGAGGAGGCCGACGAACCGCGGGTCGGCGTCGCCGGCCACACCCACGAGGTGTTCGACCGGGAGGTCGGCGGCGTCCGGCTCCTGAACCCCGGGAGCGCGACCGGCGCCGCGCCGGCCGACCGGGCGACGATGATGACCGTCGACGCGGCCGACGGCGACCTGGACGTGACCGTCCACGAGGTCTGAGCGGGACCGAACGGGTGGAGCGGTCGCCGGTCACTCGGACAGCGCGCTCGTCGCGGCGTCGAACAGGGCGTCGCGGATCTCACGGTCGGCGCCGAAGACGGTGAGCGGCCCCTCCGAGCGCGCGACGGCGCCGGCCTCGCCGGCGAGCAGCGACCCGGCGACCTGCTCGCGCTCGGCGGGGTAGTAACAGACGAACCCCTCCAGCTTCCCGCGGGCGAGCAGCCCCCAGTAGACCACGGGCGCCCACGTCTGGATGGCCCGCTTGGGGACTTCCTCGACGGCGTCGGTGACAGCGTCCCACTCGCGGCGCTCGGCGCCGCCGGAGACCACCTCGGGGCCGATTATCATGCCGACGGTCGCCTTCTCCGGCGGGAGGGTCGTCCCGTCGGTCACCTCGACCGGCGTCCCGTTGTACTCGACGCCGCCGCCACGGGTCGCGACGTAGGTGTCGTCGAGGACGGGGACGTGGACCGCGGTGGCGACGGGTCGGTTCTCCGGGCCGTCCGGGCCGGCCCGGTCGCAGGCCGTCGCGGCGACGCCGAACGTGGGGATGCCGGCGGCGAAGTTGTTCGTGCCGTCGAGGGCGTCGACCACCCAGCGGTACGCCCCGTCGCCGTCGTGGTCGCCGGACTCCTCGGCCGAGATCCGGTGGTCGGGGTGGGCGTCGGTGATGGCGTCGAGGACGCGCCGCTCGGCTTCCCGGTCGGCCTCGGCTTTCACGTCCTTGGCCGTGTAGTCGGCCGGCGTGCCGCCGTTCGCGAAGGCCTCGCGGAGGTAGTCGCCGCCGGCCTCGACCGCGCGGCGGGCGGTGTCGGCCAGCGCGTCGGCGTCGACGTCGTCGGCCGCACCGAACCGGGGAGTGCCGGCGCTGTCGGCACCTGCGTCGGCGCCTGCGGAGTCGTCGGGCATAGCCTGGCGTGTGGACCGCCACCCTACGAGCGTTTCGGATCGGCGCCTGTCGGCGTCGGTCTCGCGCGGCGTCGCGGTGACCCGTGGCCGCGCCGTACCGGCAGGCCGGCCGTCACCGACCCGGGCGATCCCTGCTCGTAACGGGGCGCTTTTGACGGGGCACGACCCAGTGCGGGTATGGAACTGTTCGCGGTCGAGGGCATCCCGGAGGTCCGCCCCGGCGACGACGTGGGCGAGCTCGTCGCCGACGCCGTCGACCTCCGCGAGGGCGACGTGGTCTGTGTCTCCCACTCTATCGTCTCGAAGGCCGAGGGCCGGGGCGCCGACCTCGGCGAGTTCGACCCCGGACCGCGGGCCGAACGCATCGCCGAGCGCATCGGCGACCTCGCCGGCGAGGAGAAAGACCCCCGCTTCGCCCAGGCGGTCCTCGACGAGAGCGCGGAACTGCTCACCGAGGAGCCGCTCATGCTCGCGGTCACCCGGTTCGGCCACATCTCCGTCAACGCGGGTATCGACCGCTCGAACGTCCCCGACTCCGATCTGCTCCTGCTTCCCGAGGACCCCTCGGCCAGCGCCGAACGGATCGCGGAGACGCTGGACGCGCCAGTGGTCGTCACCGACACCTCGGGGCGGCCCTTCCGCCAGGGTCAACGGGGCGTCGCCATCGGCTGGGCGGGGCTGCCCGCGGCCCGCGACTGGCGCGGCGAGACCGACCGCGACGGCCGCGAACTCGGCGTCACCGTCGAGGCGGTCGTCGACGAACTCGCCGCCGCCGCCAACCTCCTGACCGGCGAGGGCGACGACGGCCTCCCCGTCGTCGTGGTCCGGGGCTTCGAGTTCGGCGACCACGAGCCCCACGACGGGCTCTTCCGCTCGCCGGAGGGCGACTACGTCCGCGACGCGCTGCGGGAGTGGGAGTACGACAGGGAGCGGTTGCGCGAGGGCGGCGACCGGGCGGACGACGACGGCGGCGCGGATGACGGAGGAGACACGGAATGAGAGCGATCGAACTCACGCCGGAGCGGCCGGTCTCGACGATAGCACAGCTGGGCGCGACCGCGGAGCGGGTCGGCTTCGACGCCGCGTTCGTCAGCCACCACTACAACAACCGCGACCAGTTCGGCGCGCTCACGGCCATCGCCGGTGAGACCAGCGATATCGACGTGGGACCGGGCGTCGCCAACCCCTACGAGACCCACCCCGTGACGCTGGCCTCGCGGATGGCCACCCTCGACGAGTACAGCGGCGGCCGCGGCGTCTTCGGCGTCGGCCCCGGCGACGCCTCGACGCTCGCGAACCTCGGCATCGACCCCGACAGCCCGCTACGGCGGGTGCTGGAGACGTTCAGAGTCGCCCGGCGCCTGTGGGACGGCGAGCGCGTCGACCACGACGGCACCTTCGAGGCGGCGGACGCCGGCCTCAACTACGACGCCGGCGACATCCCGGTCTACGTCGGCGCCCAGGGGCCGCACATGACCCGCATGGCCGCCAAACACGCCGATGGGGTCCTCTACAACGGCGCCCACCCCCGCGACTACGCGTGGGCCAGCGAGCGGGTCGCCGAGGGACTGGACGAACGGCCGGACGACCGCGGTGAGTTCGACTTCGCCGCCTACGCAGCCGTCAGCGTCGCCGAGGACGGCGAGGCGGCCCGCGAGGCTGCCCGCTTCCCGGTCGCGTTCGTCGCCGGCGGGGCGCCCCCGCCGGTGCTGGAACGGCACGACATCGACCGCGAGGCCGCCGACGAGGTCGGGTCGGCGGTGTCGGCCGGCGAGTTCCGCGAGGCCGCCGGGCTGGTCACCGACGCGATGCTCGACGCCTTCTGCATCGCGGGCTCCCCGGCGGAGGTCGCGGCTGAGATCGACGCCGTGCTGGAGTACGCCGACAGCTTCGTCGCCGCGTCGCCGCTCGGCCCCGACGCCGAACGGGCTATCGAGTTGCTCGGCGAGCTGGAGTGAGTTGCGAGAAGCGGCGGGCGGTCCCGCGGGCTATCGCGCTTCCGGCGGCGGCGAACTCGCGCCGGTGAACAGCGAGAAGAAGGCGCCCAGCGACAGGACGCCGAACACCGCCGAGGCGCCGAGGACGAACAGGGCGCCGAAGGCGATCAGGACGTAGTTGAGCGGGTCGTGGGCCGCGACCTCCGCGAACTTCCCGGGCATCTCGACGACGCTGTTGACGAGTTCCACCGCCGACTCCGTGAGGGTCACCATACCGGAACGTTCGAACCCTCCCTACTTCGACGTTTCGTGTGCGGACCGGTGGCTCCCCGGCGTTCGTCCGAGACGCTTTTGCCCCCGCGGCCGCTCCTGTCTGGTAGCCGTGGCCATCACGGACAAGATCTACGTCAAGAACCACCAGCAGATCGCCTCCCAGCTAGAGACATCCTTCCCGAAGGGGGCGTTCAAGGGGGCGACGCTGGACATCCTCTACCAGGGGGAGAACCTCGCGAAGCTCGACGACGCCACCCAGGACCGGGTGCTCGACTTCGCCCAGGACTTCATGGACTGCGACTGCGAGGCCAATCCCCACTGCGGCCACCCCGAGGAGAAGTTCGTCCGGTATCTCCTCGACCTCCGCGCCCAGGGGATGGGGCCCGACGCCATCGTCGACGTGATGGGCGACGACTACATGCTGTACGCCTACCCCGGCGACGTGCTTTCGTTCCTCGACGGCGCCGTCCGCACGCTCGAAGCCGTCGAGACGCTCGCCGACGTGGACGGCCGCTCCGACTTCGCGAGCGACGCGCGGCGGAAGCGCGAGGAACTGCTGTAGCGCTTCGCCGTCTCCGCGTTCTCACGCTTCGAGCGCTGTGACCAGATCGTGAAACGTCTCGATGGTCAGGTCCGGCTCCGGCCCGAACGTCTCTGGCGGGTCGCCCTTCCGGTCGACCCACACCCCCTGCATCCCGGCGTGCTGGGCGCCCATCACGTCGAACCACAGCGCCGTGACGTGGGCCAGCTGCTCGACCGGCTCCCCGACGCGCTCGGCGGCGTGGCGGTACAGGTCGACGTGTGGTTTGAACGTCTCCACTTCGTCGGCGCTGATCGTGTCCGCGACCAGGTCCCCGATGTCGGCGTGGTCCACCAGCGATTCCAACATCTCGGGATTGCCGTTCGAGAGGACGTAACAGTCGTAGCCCGCCTCGATGAGCGCTTCGAGGCCCTCCCGCACGTCGTCGAACACGTCGAGTTCGTGGTAGACGGCGAGGATCTCGTCGCGCTCGTCGGCGGAAATGTCGGCGTCCGTCGCGTCAAGCGCGTACTGGAGCGCGTCGCGGTTCATCTCGTAGAACGGCTGGTAGGCGTCGACGTGGTTGGCGACCATCGTGTACTCCAGCGACCGCGCCCGCCACAGGTCCGAGACGGGCTCTGGCTCGTCGACCCGCTCCGCCAGCGCCCGCTCGGCCGCTTCCACGTCCACGAGCGTACTGTACGAGTCGAACAGCAGCGCTGACGCGCGGTCGGGGTCAAACGTCATACGGTAGCACACCACGACGGCCGGTCACATAACGGCTCGCCTGGGGGTGTCGAACGCGAGGACAACGGGCCGAGACGGGAGCGTGCCGCGAAGTAGGCCGGAAAGAACGCGCGCAGAGAAAACCGAGGGGGAGACGGCTAGATCGACTCTTCGAAGTTGCCCAGGCGGTAGGAGGCCTCCTCGTCGTCCTCGCTGCCGTCGAGGTCCTCGAGCTGGACCACGTCCTCCTGGTCGTGCTCGTCGAGCTGCTGGCGCAGCTTCGTCACGTAGCGCTTGTGCTCTTCGAGCTGCTCGCGGAGGTGTTCCGCCTCGAGTTCGAGCCGCTCGTGCTCGCGGACGAAGCTCTTGGGCACCTCGACCTTCGGCGGGAAGCTCTCGGTGTCGCTCGTCGAGGCGCTCGACTCGTTGAGCTGATGTTCCGGGACCACCTCCACCTGCCCGTCGTGGGCGACGAGCATGTCGACGTAGTCCCTGAACACCGCCGACAGCGAGAGATCCCGCTCGTCGGCGATCTCGCGGAGCGTCTCGAACTTGTCCTCGCTCACGCGAAAGGAGATCGTCTTGTTCTTGCTCATTACTCCGCAGTCCGTTCTCGGCCCACTTAATCGTTTGTCAGACGCTGGCACGAGCGTCGGGCACCGTGAAAGAAACCGCCACGGGCGCGCTACGGACCGATCTCGCCCTCTCTGGCGGTATCAATTCTGATATTCGGCGGCTCGGCAGGAGGTACACGGGCGCCGCTCGGCGGGTTCGTCCGCCTGTCGTGTTATATCGAAAGAAAGAACGCGCGAACGGCCGGCCCGGGTCAGGCGTCGCCGGCTTCGGCGGCGACGGCCTCCTCGTCTTCGAGGCTCTCCAGGGCCTCGACGACCTGCCGGCGGTAGTTCTCGATCGGGAGGTCGTACTCCTCGGCGGCCATCGCGACGTACTCGTCGACGGCGGCGCCGTCGCCGTCCTCGCCGGTCTCGTCCTCGTAGCGGCGGATCCGTTCGAGCGTGCGCTCGGCCGTCTCGACGACCCACCGATCCCGGGTCGCGGCGTCGACCTCGGTGATCGACTCCGGCCGGATGGAGACGTTCACCTCGCCGTCGTCGGTCTCGTAGGTGCGGGGCTTGCCGACGACCGAGACGTAGGCCGGCGGCTCCAGCTCCCGCAGCATCGAGGCCGCGTCGGGCTGGTACTGGCCCGCGTACATGTAGTAGCGGTCGCCGTTGGGGTCGATGACCTGCCCCTGCCAGTACTCGCTGTCGTCGCCCACGTCCTCGGTCTCCATGAGCGTCCCGACGAGGAACACGCGGTTGGCCCGCTCGCCCGTCGGGAGCAGCAGGTAGACCGGCGCCCGCTCGTCGTCGCTCTCCTTGAACGTGTACGTCGCGTCGTTGAACTCGCCCGCGAACACGCGGCGGGCGACCTCGCGGGTGGGTGTCGTCGCCATCTATATCGACCTCGCTTTGATCAGCACGGCCTCTGCATCCGTCGGCTCGGAGAGCCGCTCGACCTCGTCGACCAGCACGTACCGCCGGAAGGTCGGCCCGGTGACGCGGTAGTACTTCCCCAGCAGGTCCGCGCGCATCTCGTCGGCGACGACGGACGTGTCGAGCGCGTCCATCGCCATCTCCTGGGCCTCCTCCAGCGTGATGCCGGTCAGGTTCTCCGTGGCCTCCTTGTCGAACAGCACCTCGTGGACCTCCTCGCCGTCGTCGAGTACGCCCTTGATCCGCAGGTCGAACTCGCCCTCGACCTCGCCGTGCTCGTTGCAGCGACCGTTCTGGAGGACGCGCGTGCAGTCCTCCTCCGGGCAGCGCTTGATCAGCCCGGACCCGGACTGGATGTCGACCAAGGCGCCCTCGACGGTCACGTCGTCGTCGCCGACCTCGATCTCCTCGTCGAGCTCCTCGATCACCGTGGTACGGTTGAGCTTCACCGAGAACCGCCCCTCGTACTCGTCGGTCACGACGTTCCGGAGGTCGTAGACCTTCCCCTCCTCCAGCTCGGGCAGGTCCGATTTCGACCACTTGGTGAACTTGATCGTGCCCGTCTCGTCGCCGAGCAGGCCGACCTGCGCCACGGCGTCGGAGTTTGCCTCCCACAGCTCCGTGACCTCGCCCTTGATGTCGACCCACTCCTCGGGGGCGTCGATGTCGGCGACCTGAACCCGGTCGTTGCCGGACCCGCCGCCGCCGAGTTCGTCGCGCTCCATCCCCGCCTCGTCGAGGTAGGTGTTGGTGACGCTCCGCCGGGCCTCCGAGAGGGGGACCTTGTACTCGTTGACCAGCGTGTCGAGACGCTCCTCCACGTCGTCGACCGAAAGGTCCAGCTGGTCCTCGAACTGTTCGTGTATCTCTGTCGCCTGGGTACGCAAATCCGTCATCTGTGTCGTTCCTGTCTCCGCGTTGTTTCGATGGGAGACACTCTTCTCTTGGTCGCCCCCGTATATAAACTCTCGTACGGCGGAGTGAAAGTGAAAACCGCACGACTGGGCGGGTATAGTTCGGACGTTTCGGGTGCGCGGTATCCTCCGTCTTCCGCGTTCCCCTGGGGCTCCCCGACCCGCTCGAACGCCGACGGGGCTAAGGGCCACCCGGACCAACCCGCGATCAGATGGCAGACGACCGCATCGAGCGCGTCCTCCGGCAGAAGCTCCGGTCGGCGGGCCGCCAGATCGGCGAGGCCAAGCGCGCCTACAGACACGCCCGTCGCTCGGCGGAGGCCGACCTCCCCCACGGCGACGACGGGCGCGCGCGGATCGTCTGCCGCCGGTACGCCGAGCGCCGCGCGGTCGAACTCGACCCCGAGCACAAACCGGGCTGTTTCGACCCCCAGTCCCAGGACTGCCAGGGCTGCGTCGAGGACATTCGGTCCGGCGACATCGAGACGTGGTGAGTGGCCGTCACCGA
Organism: Halosimplex halophilum; assembly: GCF_004698125.1. Lineage (NCBI taxonomy): Archaea > Methanobacteriati > Methanobacteriota > Halobacteria > Halobacteriales > Haloarculaceae > Halosimplex > Halosimplex halophilum. Next base: position 545,164 of record NZ_ML214298.1, on the reverse strand, counting down.
CGGGCGACTTCCGACGGGCATTTGACATCCGGGTTCGAGGGAGTGGTATGGCCCTCCACGCCGAATACCACCTCGGCTGTGCGGCCCTCCCGCTGGTGGACGTGGCCGCCGCGGTACCCGACGCCGAGATCGAACTCTCGATCGGGCTGGGCGAGGGGGAGCGGCCGCGTTTCACCGCGGTCGTGACCGCCGGCCCGGAGACGACCGCGGCCGTCGAGGCCGAGTTCGAGCGCACGCCGTTCGTCGGCGAGTCCCGACTCGTCGTCCGCGAGGGCGACACCAGCCGCTACACCGTCGCGCCGGGCACGAGCATGGCCGAACAGCTCGGCGACCACCTCGACGACCTCGACGACCTGCGCGCGCTCTACGAGACGCCCGTCCAGATCGAGTTCATCCGCGCGACAGCGACGGGCTGGGTCCAGGCGGGTCGGTTCGCCGACCGCGCCGCGTTCGACGAACTCCGCGAGTTCTGGCAGCGCAACACGACCTTCCGACTGCGCAAGCTCGCCCGCGTCGGCGACGACGCCGAGGGCCGGCCCGGTTCAGGCGTCGAGGCCGACGACGGCGACGGCCTCACCGACGCACAGCGCGAGGCGATCCGGACCGCCCACCGACTGGGCTACTTCGAGATCCCGCGGACGGCGACGCTCGACGACGTGGCCGCCGAACTCGGCATCTCGGCGTCGTCGTGTTCCGAGCGACTCCGCCGCGCCCAGACCCACCTCGTCGAGACACACGTCGGATCGGAAGCGCCGTTCGCCGGGCAACCGCCCTGACCTCGCTCCCGCTCTGCCGTCTATTTCCGGCGATACGACCGCTCAGAACTCGACCGACACGTCACCGGAGAGGTACGCGACGCTCCGTTCGACGATCCGGCGCGTGAACGCGTCGGTCACGGCCCCCTGCGCGCTCGCGACCGCGTCGTGTTTGACGGTCACGAGCACCCACGGTGAACAGTACGACGTTCGCTCGGGGTCGGACCCGACCACCCAGTCCTCGTCGGTGATCTCGACGTTGTCCGGAAGGTCGCTCAGCGTCAGGCCCGCACAGAGGTACTCCTCGCCCGCGTACGGGATCGCCTCGGCGGCCAGCACTAACCACGGTCTCGGATCCCCACCCGTGTTGTAGGGGTCCGGCGCCCAGAACACGTCGCCGGCCGCGAACCGGTCACTCATCGCGACGTTCGCGCGGGTCGACCGCGTGGTCCCGCCAGGCCGCCATCTCCGGGGTCTCGTCGTCGCCCTCGCGGCTCGCGAGCGCGGCGGCGGACTGGTCGGCCGCCGCGTCCACGCTCCGCTCGTGGTCGCTGACGCGCCAGTAGTGCCCGCGGTGGTCGACGCGGCCCCGCTCGCGCAACCGGACGAGCGTCGGGCCGACCGAGCCCGCTTTCACGTCCGTCGCGTCCGCGATCTCGCTCTGTGTGTACGCCTTGTCCGGATTGTCCCGGAGAAAGGCGAGGATCGCCGCCGCGTTCGTCCCCGGCGTCGGGCCGTCTTCCTCCCCGTCGGCCCCCAGTTGCTCGAATCGATCCGTGCTGATCGGCATACCGGACGTTGTGTATCACATGTATTGAACACATCGATATATCAGATGTATCGAGCGTATCGCCGGGTCCGTTCGGACAGATGGCTTCCATCGTCCGGTACCGAGGACGGTGTGGTCGCGGCGCGGCGTATAAAAACGGCCGCACGACTGAGAGTCAGACGTAGCCCCGCGACCCCACAACGGGGAGTCCCATGCCGACGACACGCGCAACGACCGCAGCGGACGGTATCGAGGTCGAGTACGAACGCCACGGCGACGGCCGGCCCGTCGTCCTCCTCCACGGCGGGATGGCGCCCCGCGAGTACTGGCAGCCCGTGATCCCCCACTTCGACGAATACGGTGCCGTCGTCCCCCAGCGCCAGGGTTTCGGTACCTGTCTCGACGACCCCCAGGAGACCGGCCCCGACGAGGTACTGGAGCGGGAGGTCGCGTACGTCCGCGCGCTCGTCGACGACCTCGACGTAAGGAACGACGAACCGCCGGTCCTGCTCGGCCATTCCTTCGGCGCACTCACCGCCATCGAGACCGCGCGAGCTCTCACCGCCGACGGCGAATCCGATGCCATCGAAGCCGTCGTCGCCTACGAACCCGCGATCCTCCCCGAGGCGTTCGCCGAGCACGCCGACCTGGCCGACCGAATGGCGGCCCGCCTCGACGGTGGCGACCGCGAGGGCGCGATGAAGCTGTACGTCGAGCAGGTCGTCCTCGCGGGCGAAGTCGAGGATCTGGACGCCTGGCTGGCCGGGTGGCCGGTCTGGCCCGACTGCGTCGACTTGGTCGAGGAAGTGATCCGGATGAACTACGCGGTCGAGCACTACGAACTCCCCGAGCGACTCGACGCGGACGCGCCCGCGCTCGTCCTCGCGGGGACCGAGGGACCGGACTTCCTCCGCGAGAGCGCCCGGGCGGTCCACGACGCGCTCCCGTCGAGCCGGTTCGTCGAGTTCGACGGCGTCAGCCACAGCGGCCCCTCGGAGGCGCCCGAGCGAACCGCCGCCGAGGTTCGGGCGTTCCTCGACGCCCGCTGACGGCGACCCACCGCCGGGCCGGGAAGCCGCCGGCTATTTCTCCGAGCCGGTCGACCCCAGGCACATGACCGACCCCATCGTCGCGGTCGTCCTCGCGGGCGGGACCGGCACGCGCCTCTACCCCGCCAGCCGCAGCGACCGCCCGAAGCAGTTCCGCTCGCTCGGCGGCGACCGCTCGCTGCTGGCCGAGACCGTCGACCGCGCCGGCTTCGCCGACGAGGTGTACGTCCTCACCCGACCGGACCTGGCCGACGAGGTCCGCGAGCACGCCCCCTCGGCGGCCGTGCTCACCGAACCCGAGCCGAAGGACACCGGCCCCGCGCTCGCCTACGCCGCCCACCGCGTCCGCGAACAGGTCGGCGACTGTACGCTGGTCTGTCTCCCGAGCGACCACCACATCGAGGGCGACTTCGCCGGGACGATGACCGACGCCGCCGCCGTCGCCGCCGAGACCGACTCGCTCGTGACCGTCGGCGTCGAGCCCAGCCGACCGGAGACCGGCTACGGCTACATCAAGCCGGACGACGAGGCCGAGACCGACAGCGGCCGCACGTACTACCCCGTCGATAAGTTCACGGAGAAACCGGACCAGGGCGCGGCGATGCGCTACCGCCACCACGGCTACTACTGGAACGCCGGGATGTTCGCCTGGACGCCCGACGCCTTCCTCCGGGAGGCCGCCGACACGGAACTGGCCCCCCTCGTCGACGCGCTCGACGCGGGCGACCCGGCGCGCGGGTTCGACGCCGTCGACCCGGTCAGCGTCGACTACGCGGTCATGGAGGCGACCGACGACGCTGCCCTCGTCCCCGCGACCTTCGAGTGGGACGACCTCGGTGCGTGGGACGCCGTCGCCCGCGTGGCGGACACCGACGAGGACGGGAACGCGGTCCTCGGGGACGCGCTCACCGTCGACGCGGAGAACACCGTCGTCGCCACCGACGGCCACGCCAGCGTCGTCGGCGTCTCCGACCTCGTCGTCGCCGCCTACGGCGACCGCACCCTCGTCGTCCCCAGGGACCAGGCCCAGCGGGTCCGTGAGGTCGTCGCAGAGCTGGAAGAGGACGGTCTGTTCTGAGGCCGCCGCGGATGTGTTGCGGGTGCGGGTCAGGCGGGCTCCAGCCCGTCGACCAGCCGGCGGAAGGTGTCGCCGTCGAGGTACCGCGACGCGCCCGCGACGACGACGTAGGTGACGCCGTCCTCGGTCCAGACCGCCTCCCAGGCCCCCGACTCCTCCGTCAGCGCCGCGTAGTGGACGCGCTCGCCGCGCAACGCGACCGTCTCCCTGGTCTCGGCGGGCTGGTCGGCCGGCTCCGGCGGCACGTCGGGTCCGAGTTCGCTGTCGGGCGCCGCCGCGGTGATCCACAGGTGGTCGCTCCCATTGTCCGCGCGGCGGTAGACGGCCTCGACGGCCCCGCTGTCGGGGAACGTCGCGGCCGAATCGAGACCGTAGGCCGCCCCGACGCCATTGTCACTGGGGACCAGTAGCTCGGGAGTCACGTCGCCGAGCGCCACCGGCGAACAGGGGACGCTCTCGTCGTACGGACGGGCGATCCCGTGGGTCCACAGCCCGTGGGGGACCCCGACCGCCTCGCACCGGTAGCGGCACCAGTAGTTCAGCCGGTGGAACGGGACCTGCCAGACGGCGGGCGACTCACCGTCCGCCGGGTCCGCGTCCGCCGCCGGCACCAGCCCGTCGAGGAGCCCTTCGAGTTCGGCGTCGTCGAACTCGCCGTCGAGGACGGACACCTCGACCTGCGTGCGCGCCCGCTGGACGCAGGCGCCCCGGTTGCCCTTGTAGTCGGTGCCGAGGAAGCCGACGGCGTCGCCCGCCTCGACCGGCGTCGGCTCCTCGGTGCCCCACAGCGGCGCGACGCTGGCGGCCGGCGGCGCCCAGTCGTACAGGAACTGCTTCATCCGCAGCTCGCGGCCTTCCCCGGCCACGACGGTCCGGACCGCGGCCGGGTTCCCCTCGCTGTACGGCGTCTGTCCGATGTCTTCGGCGTCCAGCCCGTCGGGCCGCCCCGGCGGCTGTTCGGGCCGGATCGTCGTCTCGCGTATCGCGCAGTCACCGGGGAGCCACCCCGGCTCGAACACGACGAAGTTCGCCCCCGTCTGCGCGTCCGCGGGAGTGGTCTCGCGAGGCGGTTCGGCCGCGTCGGCGTCGGTCAGTCGAACGTCCGGCCCCGCCGTCCGCCAGTCGGTCCCGTCGCTCGGCCGCTCGTCGGTCATACCCGATCCGGCGGGCGCCGACGCCTAAACCGTTCCCTGAACGACGTTTTTGTAAGATATCGGACTGCACAGTGGGTCGTGCGGAGCGTTCAGTATAGGCGAGCGCTGTTGCGGTGAACGGTTGCGGTGCGGTCGGCGCGCGCTGGAGCGCGCGTTCATGCGCGCGACCGTAGCCGCGCGAGGGATGAGCACCGCACGCCGGAGGCGCGCGGAGCGCAATCGGCTGGGGAGGTTCGTGGCCGTCTGCGGTGCTGTGCGGGGCGGTGCTGTCCTGGCGGACTGAACGGGCGAGGCACGCTCGCGTGCAGTTCAGTCGCCTGAGCGACCCCTACCCGAGGCGGCCGCGAGGCCGCGAGGGTATGTCGCTCAGCGACCGCGAGCGCGACGAGGGCGTTCAGCGCTCGCTGTCGGCTGCGGTCACTCTCGCACGACTTCGTGCCACACCAGATCAACCAGAAACAACCGTTCAACCCACAACGCGAACGACACGCCGTGTACGGCCCCCAATACTTACCGGGGAGCCGGGAGTATCGGCCGGAACAGTACCCGAACTGGGCGATCCGCCACGGGAGTCCCGCTCGCGCCCGCGCTCCCCGCGGACACACCCGTCTCGGTCCCCGCCCCGATGGTCTCACACACGTTCCGCCGGTGGCTCGACAGAGCCTGTTTCGCCCTCGCGGCGCTCGCCGTCGTCACCGTCGGGTTCGTCCAGGGGCGGATCACGGTCACGCTTCCGCTGCTCTTCCTCGGTCTCGGGAGCGTCACCGTCCTCAACGCGGCGGTCGCCTGCCTGAGCTTCGCCGCGACGCTGTCGAGTTCCGCCGCCGTCTTCTTCGCCGAGGTGCTCCGCGAGCGCCGCCGTGGCCCCTACCCGTCGACCGGCCCGGAGATCGCGGCCGTCGTCCCCTCCTACGGCGACGCGGGCGCGCTCCACCGCAGCGTCGAGAGCCTGCTGGCCGCCGACTACGCGGACGTGGCCGTCTGCGTCGTCTGCGAGCCGGGCGACGAGTCGACGCTGTCGGTCGCGCGCTCGCTGGCCGACCGCCGGCGGGTCACCTGCCTCGTCAACGACCGTAATCCGGGGTCGAAGGCCGCCGCCGTCAACTACGCCGTCGACCGCACCGACGCGCCGTACGTCGGCGTGTTCGACGCCGACGAGCGGGTCCACCCGACGTTCCTCCCCGCCGCGGCCGCCGGCCTCGAAGCTTACGAGGCCGTCCAGGGCCGCACGTTCCCTCGCCCGGACGGCCTCCTTGAGACGGTCACCTACTACGAGTCGGTCGTGCTGGGCTACCTGAGCCACCGGCTGGTCGCGCTGCTGACGGACTTCGACATGGTCGCGAGCAACGCGCTCGTCCTGCGCCGCGACACCTACGAGCGCGTCGGCGGCTACGACCCGCGGATGCTCACCGAGGACTTCGACTTCGCCTTCCGCTGTTACGAGGACGGCGTCTCCGTCCAGTCGTCGTTCGCCTACCCCTCGGAGATCGAGGGCGCTCACACTCTCCGTGACTGGTGGGGCCAGCGCAAGCGCTGGATGACCGGCTACGCGCAGGTGTTCCACCGCCGGCTCGGCCGCCTCGACCCGCTTGGTCGCCCGCGCAGCGTCGCCTCGCTGGCCGTCTGCGGCGGCGCCATCCTGGGCAACTTCGTCGTCCTCTCGCTGGTCCCCCAGGCCGTCGTCCTCGGCGCGACCGGCGCAGGGGTCGTCCTCGGCGTGACGGTCGGGGCGCTGGCGGGGGTCTGTCTCGGCGTTCGCCTGCTCGACCGCCGCGTCGGCGTCGTCGACTCGGTGGGCCTCGGCTGGCTGCTCGTCCCGTTCGTCCTCCCCCTGTACAGTCTCGCCGCCATCAAGGGGATCGTCGAGTACCCCATCTCCTGGCGCGGCGAGTGGTTCCGCGTCGAGAAGGAGGGGTGACAGTGGGGTCTACCGACGGGAAATCGGAGATCGCCGCAACAGCGACCGCGAACTCGACAGCAACCACGAACTCGACAGCAACCACGAACTCGACAGCAACCGCAGACAGCGTGAAAGCCCCCGTCCGCTTCCATTCCCGCCCGTATCGGCTCGCCGACCAGTCTGGGCGGGCGGGAATGAAAGGGGCGACTCGCTCGACGAAGGCCGACGACGCGGGCACTGCAACGAGCGAAGCGAGTGAAGCGCGCAGCGAGGCGCCCGAGTCGAGCGAGTCGGGGCTTTCACGCTGTTCGCGGTCACGGGTCCGTTCGCGGTTGCGGTAGCGGGTATCACTCCGGGAGACCCGCTCCGAACTGATCGAACCCGGCACAACGAATATCCGGGCACCGCCCCTCGTACCGAGAGATGAGCGACGGCCGAGTCGACGGCCTCCTATCAGATCTGACGCTCGACGAGAAACTGCGGCTGGTCCGCGGCCGGCCCGACCCCGAGGGCCGCGCCACCGGCTACGTCCCGGGCGTCGAACGCCTCGACATCCCGCCGCTGCGGCTCGTCGACGGACCGCTGGGGGTCCGCGACCGCGAGGCGACGGCGTTCCCGGCGACCATCGCCCTGGGGGCGTCCTGGGACCCCGACCTGGCGCGGCGCCTCGGCCGCGCGCTCGCCGCGGAAACCCGAGCACGGGGCCACGACGTGTTGCTCGCGCCCGGGCTGAACATCGTGCGCGTCCCCACCGGCGGCCGCAACTTCGAGTACCTGAGCGAGGATCCCGTACTCACGAGCGCCGTTGGCGCCGCCTACGTCGACGGAGTCGAAACGGGGGGCGTCGGCGCGACGGCCAAACACTTCGTCGCGAACAACCAGGAGCACCGCCGCGACACGGTCGACGCCGTCGTCCCCGAGCGGGCGCTGCGGGAGATCTACCTCCCGGGCTTCCGCGCGGCGGTCGACGCGGACGCCTCGGCGGTGATGGCCGCGTACAACCGCGTCAACGGCCACTACATGAGCGAGAACCGACGGCTGCTGGAGGGCGTCCTCCGCGGGGAGTGGGGCTTCGACGGCGTGGTGATGAGCGACTGGTGGGGGACTCACGACGCAGCCGCGGCCGCCGAGGGCGGGCTCGACCTGGAGATGCCCGGCGCCTCCGCGGTCGAACTGTTCGCGCCCCACAGCCGCTGGCTGCGCGCGATGCTCCGCCTCCGACTGTCCGATCGACTGGACCTCGATCCGCCGCTGCTGTGGCGACTCACCGACCGATTGGCCGACGAGGGCCAGCCCGACCCCTACCCCTTCGACTTCTTCGGCGACCCGCTCCGCCGGGCCATCGACGACGGACTGGTCGCCGAAGCGACGCTCGACCGGAAGGTCCGGCACGTCCTCGGACTGTACGAGCGGGCCGGGCTGCTCGACGGACGGTCGGAGGGGTCGGCGCGGTGGGGCAGAGCGGGCGACACTGCGCCGTCCGTCGACTGGGACGCCCACCACGACCTCGCCCGCGAGGTGGCCCGCCGCGGGACCGTCCTGCTGGCCAACGACGGGACCCTCCCGCTCGGGGAGGACGACTCCCTCGCCGTCGTCGGGCCGAACGCCGACGAGGCGAAGGTCGGCGGCGGCGGGAGTTCGGAGGTCACCCCGACGCGGACCGTCAGCCCCGTCGAGGGCCTCAGGGCGGGAGCGTCCCGGGTCACGTTCGAGCGCGGGGTCAAGCGGGTGGCGAACCCGTCGATGTTCGACCTGCCGGGGTCGGGACTCCGGCGGCGACTGCGCGCCGGACCGGACTTCGACGCCGCGGTACGGGCGGCGGCCGACGCCGACGCCGCGATCGTCGTCGTCCAGGACGGCGCGACCGAGAGCGAAGACCGCACGTCGATGGCCCTGCCCGGGGAACAGGACCGGCTCGTCCGCGCCGTCGCCGCGGAGAACCCCCGTACCGTCGTCGTCTGCCGGTCGAGCGGCCCGGTCGAGATGCCGTGGGCGAGCGAAGTCGCCGCCGTCGTGCAGACGTGGTACCCCGGGCAGGCGGACGGCGCGGCGCTCGCGGACGTGCTCTTCGGCGCCGACCCCGGCGGACGGCTCCCCCTGACGGTCGGCCGCCGGTTCGAGGACTACACCGTCGCCGGCGACCAGCGCCGGTACCCGGGCGTCAACGAACACGTGCACTACGACGAGGGCATCTTCGTCGGCTACCGCGGCTTCGACCGCGACGGCGTCGCCCCCCGCTACCCCTTCGGTCACGGCCGCTCGTACGCCGACTTCGCGTACGCGGACCTGGCCGTCGAGCGCGCCGCGGCCGCCGGTGGGACTGACGGCGACGGGACGGACGGCGGCGGGACGGACGGTGGCGACCTCGACGCTCCGGCCATCGATGTCACCGTCACCGTCGCGAACCGCGCCGGCCGCCCGGGGCGGGAGGTCGTCCAGGCGTACGTCGAGCCGCCCGACCCGCCGGGTGCGACCGCTCGCCCCGGGCGCGAACTCGGCGGCTTCGTGTCGGTCGCGCTGGATCCCGGCGAGCGGCGGGCCGTCCCGCTGTCGGTCCCGCGCCGGGCGCTCGCCCGGTACGACCCCGGTGCGGGCTGGACGGTCGACCCCGGCGAGTACGCGGTCGTCGTCGGCCGGTCCGCGCGCGGGGGGCGTGTTCGGGCGACGGTCACCGTCGGCTGACGTGCCGTCGTCGGACAAGTCGCCGACGGGCACTCAGTGCTGGCCGAGCGCGCCGTGGTAGAACTCCCGGTGGTCGTAGTGGTCGGCCACGTCCTCGCGGATCGACCCGTAGTTCCGCTCGACCGCCCGGCGCGTCTCGTCGTCGATCTCGAAGTCGTGGGACTCGTAGAACGCCGAGGTCGCGCCCATGTGGTGGATCAGCGCGTAGAAGTCCAGCGGCTGGAAGAAGAGTGGGTCGTCGATCTCGGGATGGCCCATCGTCGGGTCGACGTGGGCGTCGAAGCCGGTGCGGTCGAACGCCTCGATCAGCAGCTCCGTCCGCCGGCTGAGCTCGACCGACTGAGCGTCCTCCCAGAACTCGGTGTCGCCGTCGGCGTAGGCGTAGTGGACGCTGATGAAGTCGTAGATGGACTCCCAGGTCTCCCGGACCCAGGCGTTGTACCGCTCGCGGACCGCGTCGTCCGCGACGCGACCGTGGCCGGACAGCAGCGTCGCGAGCGTGACCGACGCCTTCGCGTTGGCCGTCAGCCCCGTCGACTGCAGCGGCTCGACGAACCCCTCGGCGTTGCCGACCGCCACGCAGTTCTCCACCCACGCCCGCTCGTGATACCCCGAGTCGAACTCGTATTTGACCACGTCGTCGGCGTCGATCCCCTCGCAGTGAGCGACGAACTCCTCGCGGGCCGCGGCCTCCGAGACGTAGTCCGAGGCGTAGACGTAGCCGCGGTCGCGGTTGTCGTAGGTGTCGATCTGCCAGAACCAGCCCGCCTCGCCCGTCTCGACGACCGTCGCCGGCACCACGTCCGCCAGGTCGATCTCCGACCGGGCGTTCAGGGCCGCGTCCAGCGGCAGGTCGAACTCGCGGAAGTCGTCGGTCTGCTCGCCCCTGAGCACGCGCGAGAAGCCCGTCGCGTCGACGTACAGGTCGGCCTCGTAGGCCCGGTTGCGACTCCGGAGCCGCCTGATCCGGTCGTCGGCCACGTCGACGGTCACGACCTCGTCGTCGATCAGCCTGATCCCCCTGTCGAGACACAGGTCCCGGAGGAACTCGTTGAACCGCTCCGTGTTGAGGTGGTAGGCGACGTTGTCGTACTTGCGGGCGCCCCCCTCGCGGGGCGAGAAGTACCACGGCGACTTCCCCTGGGCGACCAGCTGCTCGCACTTGGACTGGTGGGCCTCGCTGTCGTGCAGCTCCGAGTAGTAGAAGTAGAAGGCCTCGTTGGTGTCCCGCTCCTCCGGGTTCGGGAACTTCCGGCTCTGGTCGAACGGGTAGTGGAACGGCTCGTTCCCGCACCAGTCGCGGAAGTACACCGACGCCTTCCACACCGGCTTGACCGCCTCGACGAACGATCGCTCGTCGATACCGAGGCTGTCGTGGAGGATCTGCTGGATCGCCAGGAAGGTGCTCTTGCCGACCTGCGGGACCGGCTGGCCGAAGTCGTCGACGACCGATACGTCCAGCCCGGGGTTCATCCGCTGCAGCGCCAGCGCCGCGAGCAGCCCCGAGTCCCCGCCGCCCACCACGGTCACGTCCTCGATGCGCTCGCTCATCGTTCCCCTACGGGAGAGTCGGCCTAATGAATCTATTTCAGCGCGAGGGACAGGTCCGCCCGACACCGCCGCCCGCTCGAACGTCGGCGGACGGGTTGGGAGTCGGCCGGTGACTGTTCGTGGTCATCGCCCCGTCCGGATCCGCCGCCGTTCGCCGCTCGGTCCGGCGGATCCGTCTCCCAGAACCGTTTTACGGGCCAGCGGTAACCACACGGGTATGAACACGTGGCAGCGCCGGTCGGTCATCTACACCGGCGTGCTCGCCCTCTCGATGTACGCCTTCACGGTCGTCTACCAGTACGGGATGGCGGCCTTCGAGGGCGACCCCAAGACGTTCCTGGAGGCGCTGCAGTTCGTCGTCGAGACGTTCACGACGACCGGCTACGGCTCCCAGGCGGGCTGGGAGTCGGCGGCGATGCTCGTGCTCGTCATCGTCATGGACGTGACCGGGACCGTGATGATCTTCCTGGCGCTCCCGGTGGTCGCGTTCCCGGCCTTCGAGGAGGCGCTGTCGACGACCGTGCCCACGGCGGTCGAGAACGGCCACGAGGACCACGTCGTCGTCGCCACGTACACCCCGCGCGTCGAGACGCTCATCGCCGAACTCGACGCCCGCGGCGTCGACTGGGTGATCGTCGAACCGGACCGCGACCGCGCGACGGACCTCTACGAGGAGGGCTACGAGGTGATCCACAACGACCCCGACTCCGCCGACGGGCTCGCCGCCGCGAACTTCTCGGACGCGCGGGCGCTGGTCGCCGACGTGTCCGACCAGGTCGACGCCAGCATCGTCCTCACCGCCAAGGAGATCGACGAGTCGGTGCGCGTCGTCAGCGTCGTCGAGGAGCCCGACCGCGCCCGCTACCACGACCTGGCCGGCGCCGACGCGGTGCTGTCGCCGCGCCCGCTCCTGGGCGAGAGCCTCGCCCGGAAGGTCACCGCCAGCGTCTCGACGGACCTGGGCAGCAAGGTCGAACTCGGCGAGGACTTCGACATCGTCGAACTCCCGGTCCACAGGGGCGCCGACGTGGCCGGACGGACTCTCGCCGAGAGCGGGCTCCGCGAGCGGGCCGGCGTCAACGTCATCGGCGCCTGGTTCGACGGCGAGTTCGAGAGCCCGCCCTCGCCCGACTCCGTCATCGAACCCGGGACCGTCCTGCTGATGACCGGCCGCGACGACCAGCTCGAGGCGCTGGCCGACCGCACCCGCTCGGAGGTGCGCCGCCACACCACCGGCGAGACGGTCGTCGTCGGCTACGGCGAGGTGGGTCGCACGGTCACGAACGTCCTCGACGACGCCGACCTGCCCTACACCGTCGTCGACAAGGAGGACGGAGCGGGCGTCGACGTGGTCGGCGACGCGACCGACCCCGCAGTGCTGGAGCGGGCCGGCCTCGGGGACGCGCGGTCGGTCATCCTCGCCATCCCCGACGACACCGCCGCCGAGTTCGCGACGCTGGTCGTCCGCGACGAGAGCCGGCGGGTCGAGATCGTCGCCCGCGCCGAGGAGGCCGAGGCGGCCCGGAAGATGTACCGCGCCGGCGCCGACTACGTCCTCGCGCTGGGGACCGTGACGGGGCGGATGGTCGCCTCCGCCGTCCTCGAAGACGAGGACGTGATCTCGCTGGACACCCAGGTCGAAGTCGTCCGCACGCGCGCGCCGGGGCTCGTCGGCACCACGCTCGGCGACGCCGACGTGCGCGCCCGCACCGGCGTCACCGTCGTCGCCGTCGAACGCGACGGCGAGGTGGTGACGGATCTGGGCCCCGAATTCCGCGCCCGCAGCGGCGACGAACTCGTCGTCGCCGGCCCCGACGAGGCCACCAACCGCTTCTCCGAAGTGTTCGGCTGACGGGCCGCCATCGTGGGTCGAGTCGCCGCGTTCACTCGTCGAGGTAGGTCGGCACCTCGACCCCGGGCCGGTCCAGTCGCAGGCGGTCGCCCACCTCGACCTCCTCGACGACCCGCGGGTACTCGAAGGTCGTCGCCGCCTTCGCGAGCGCGCCGGGGTCGGCCTGGATCGACCGCCAGCGCCGCCAGTGGGTCGGGACCAGCCGCTCGATCCCGACCATGTTCGCCGCGTCGACCACGTCTTGGGCGTCGTTGTACAGCTTCCGCCGGACGACCTCGCCGTCCTGTCGCAGGCGGGCGCTCGTCCCGTAGGAGAGCATCCCCACGTCCACGTCGAACGCCTCGCCGACCGCCTCGAACGCCTCGCACGGGCGGTTGTCGCCGCCGTGGAAGATCGTCCCCGCCTCGTGTTCGAGAACGTACGTGACGCTGCCGTCGGCGTCGGGGTCGCGCCCGCCCCGGACGTGGACGGTGAGGTCGCCCACCTCGTAGCTGTCGCCCGGTTCGACGACTTCCCGGTCCTCGTCGGCGACCGCGCTCACGTCGTGATTCTCGTAGCACGCCGCGGGCGCGTGGACCGCGGCGCCGTCGCGGTCGAGCAGCGGGCCAAAGGAGGGCGGCCAGAAGTGGTCGCGGTGGTCGTGCGTGCAGAAGACGGCGTCGCAGGCCTCGGCCCACCCCGGCTCCATCGGCACCGGCGGCATCCGCGCGACGTACTCGCGGTCCCGCTCGGTGCTGAAGTAGGGGTCGACGAACAGGGTCGTCTCGGGCGTCCGGACCGCCCACCCGGTCACGCCCAGGAACCACAGCGACACGCCCTCCACCCCGGAGCCGAACAGCTCCTCGCGGGCCCACCACCGGCCCCAGTCGCTGGTTATCGTCATCGGGTCACCCGCCGGCGCGCGTCGGGGCCTCTGCGGTCCATGCGTACCGGTCCCGCGGGGTGCGGGTAAACCTTCCGAGGGGGGCGCCGCGGGGCACGTCCGGAACCCGAGTTACGGGCTCCGACGGCCGGAGCGGCGGGCGCCGAGCGCCGCGAGCGCCAGCGCGCCGAGCAGTGCCCCGACCGCGCCGAACCCGGGGCCGTCGACGGCGGTCGTCTCGGCCGTCGGGGACGCTGTTCGCGTCGGGGTCGTCGCCGGATCACCCGGGGGCGTCCCGGACGCCGTCGTGGTCGACGGAGCGGTCGGCGTCGGTGACGCGGTCGGCGAGGCCGATGCGGCGGTGTCGGTCGGCGTCGCGGATGTGGTCGGCGACGCCGTCGGCGTCGAGCGGTCCGCGACCACGAGAGCGGGGTCGACGTACCCCCGGTACCCATCGTCCCACGAGTCCCGCGGGTCGAGTCGCGTCCCGTTCGACCGGATCTCGATGTCGAAGGTCGTACCCGGCGCGACCCCGCCGAGGTCGAACTCGGCGCGGAACCGGTAGACCGCCCCCTCGGCGCCGGGCGGTCGCTCCCGTGCGACGCGGACCGTCTCGGTGAGCGGGAACGGGTCGCTCTCGGCGTTCGACAGCCTGATCGTGACCGTCGACCCCGGAGCGAGGTTCGTCCACCCGGCTACGGTCCGGTTCGGTGCCGGTGCGACCGCGACCGTTCCGTCCTCCTCCGTCGGGAACGTGACGGTCGCGTCCGGTTGAACCACGAAGAACCGTCCCGTCCGCCATCCCTCGTAGAGGTCGCTCGGGTTCAGCCGATGTTCGTCGTCGACGACAAACCGGGGGACGTAGTCGTTCCCGTCGATCAGGTGGGGCTCGCCGAACGTCCACCCCCCGACTTCGTGGAGCTCGCCGTAGTCTCGCGGCAGCGCCGTCAGGTCGGCCGCGACGTAGTAGGTGTCGTTGGCGGGCTCGGCGGCGACCGTCGTCACGTTCGCCGCGGCGAGCGAGAGGTGCTGGCGCAGGCGCGACGGTCCGGGCATCCGCTCGCTGAGCAGGAGCGACGCGTTCGGCCCCGCGAGCAACCGCCGGAAGCGCGCCTCGTCGGTCGCTCCCGACTCGTTCGCGACCGCGCCGGCGACGCCGGGCACGGTCAGTCGCAGGACGAACGTGTCGCCCACAGCGACCTCGTCCGCGGGGGTGAGCCACCGCCGGTCCTGCGCTCGCCGGATCGCCGCCGGCGAGTCGAGGCGCTCGCGCGACCCGTTCGGCGCGACCATCACCGTCGCGTTGCCGAGCCCGGGGTCGGCCAGCGTGAGCCCGGCGGTGTCGGCCGGCTCGCCGCCGGTGTCGTTCGCGTACGCCGCGACGCGATACGTCCCGGCCGGCAGTCGACCGGTGGCGTCGTCGGCCGACAGCCGGTCGCCCTCCCCGATGTCGTACACCTCGGCGGCGGTCACGCCCGGTCCGGCCACGTACGAGTTCAGCGCGAGCGCGACCCGCCCGTCGCCGCTCGCGTCCGTGAGGGTCAGCCGGCGGTCACCGCCTGGACCAGTCACGACGACGGCGACCGACTCCCCCCGCGGGACCGCGAGCGTGAACTCGGCCACGTCGCCGTCGGCCTGTTCGACCGCGTCCTCCTCGATGGCGACGTGGGAGTCGGCGGCCGTGTCGCCCGGGGCGACGGGCGCCCCGAGGGCGACTCCCGGGAGGCAGAGCGCGGCGGCGAACGCGACGGCGGCTACCCGCCGGAACGGACGGCCGGCTCCGGTCATCGGCCCCGCCTCCGAGCGCGGGCGATTCCCAGCAGCGCGACGAGCATCGTCGCGGCGAGGGCGGCCACCGACCCGAACCCGGAGCCGTCCTCGGCTGTCACCCCGGTCCTCCCGTCAGTCCCCGACGTGTCCGTGGTCGACGGGGGCGTGGGTGTCACGCCGGTATCGACGTGGACGGTGGCCGTCGACGACGGTGGGACGGTCGACGGGTCACTCGGCGTCGCTGTCGGCGATTCCGTCGTCACCGACGGCTGGAACGGGGTCGGTGTGGCCGTGGCCGTCCCGGTCGGCGGCGAGTCGGTCGTCGGACTCGTCCGCGGGACCGTCGCGGCGACGGCCCGCATCGAGTCGGCGTACGGCCGGTCGACCGAACGGAAGTAGCTCCCGTCGCCGTCGGAGTCGTGCGCGAGGTAGACGCGGAGGTCCGCGTCGCCGGCCGCCGCCGCATCGCTGACGTTCACCTGCACCCCCTCGTGGGTACCGGGGTCGAAGTAGTCGCTGCTACCGACGACCGTGCCGCCGTCCACGCGCTCGACGGCGACGAAACCGCCCGCGGGCAGGGTCGCGTTCGCGACGCGGACGACGCCGTCGGCGAACGGATCGGTCGCGAGATCGACCGCGGCGGCGGGCGAATCGACGGGCGCTCGGTACTCGCTGCGCTCGTAATCGCTGTCGGCGGACGCTCTCTCCGGCCGAACGTGGAGCCCGATCTCGGTTCCGGGTTCGACGCCGCTGAGGTTCAGCGCGGTTTCGAAGACGAACTTCGGCGGCTGGAACTCGCCGGGATCGACCGTCTCACGCGTGACGCGAGCTGTTGCGGTCCGCGGCGGGTCGATCCCCGTGGCGTCGGTCACCGTGACGGTGACCGTCGACCCGGGCGCGAGCGGCGTGTAACCGGTGACGGTCTGGTTCGGCGCCGCGGCGAAGCCGGGGGCCAGATCCCCGTCGAGGTCGGCGCCCGAGAGCGACGCCGCGCGGTCGAGGAGCACGAAGCGCCCGGTCCGGTTCGGCTCGTCGACCGATCCGGGATTCAACCGGTGGTCCCCATCGACGAGGAGCCGCGGGACGAACTCGGCCTCGGAGAAGTGGTCGTCGATCCCCGGGCCCCCCGTGGCGCGGGGGACGACCGCGAGGTCGGCAGCCACGTAGTAGGTGTCGTTGGCGGTGTCGGCGGCGACCGCCTGGCCGCGCGAGCCGTTCAGGTAGAAGACCCGCCGGTCTCCGTGCGGGCTCACGTGCCGCTGGACGAGTCGGAGCGAGACGTG
This sequence comes from Halosimplex halophilum, assembly GCF_004698125.1. NCBI lineage: Archaea > Methanobacteriati > Methanobacteriota > Halobacteria > Halobacteriales > Haloarculaceae > Halosimplex > Halosimplex halophilum. The sequence continues at coordinate 528,459 of NZ_ML214298.1, read as the reverse complement.
CTCGCCCGCCAGCACCGACTGGAACCGCGCACCGGCGGTGTCGCCGGTCGCGTTCGCCACCCTGTCGGCCATCCCCGGCAGTCGCAGTCGGAACACGACCGTGTCCCCGTCGGCGACGACGGGCGACCGCGTCACCCATCCGGCCTCGCGCCCCCGGTCGATCGCCGCGACGGACGTGAGGCGATCGACCGAGCCGCGCGGAGCGACCATGACGGTCGCGTTCGTGCCGTTCGGAGGGTGTTCCGCTACGGCCCTGTCGGCGCCGGGGCGGTCGGTCTCCCCAGCGGGACCGTCGCCACCGGGCGCGGCGGCAGAACCGGCCGCGAGCGCCGCCGCGACCAGGGCGACGGTGACGACGGTCGCGACCGCACCGCGGGAGGGCGTCGCTGTCATACGCGCCGGGTTCACTATCCGCTCAAAAGTGTTTTGTGGTGATCAAATCTCGAACGAACGCTCGCGCTGACGAGAGGAGAGACCCCGGAGGATCCGGAACGGATTACTCGACGTAGTCGATGTCGTCGCCGAGTTCCTTGGAGGCGCGTTCCTGCTCGGCTTCGCTCTTGCCGTAGATCTGGGGGCTCTCGACGCCCGTCACCACGATCATCGTCTCCATCTTGCCCTCGAACTGCTGGTTGACGCTCGCGCCCCAGATGATGCGGGCGTCGGGGTCGATGCGGTCGTAGATCTCCTCGACGACGCCCTCGGCCTCCTCGATGGACATGTCGGGGCCGCCGACGACGTTGACCAGGGCGGAGTTGGCGCCGTCGAACTCCACGTCCAGCAGCGGCGAGCGCAGCGCCGAGCGGATGGAGTCCTGGGCCTTGTTCTCGGAGTCGGACTCGCCGAGGCCGATCATGGCGACGCCGCCGTTCTCCATGATGGTGCGAACGTCGGCGAAGTCGACGTTGACGAGGCCGGGCTTGGTTATCAGCTCGGTCATGCCCTTCACCGAGCGCATCAGGACGCGGTCGCAGATCTTGAACGCGTCCTGCAGGGGCATCGACGGCGCGTAGTCGAGCAGGCGGTCGTTCGGGACGACGATGACGGTGTCCGAGACCGCTCGCAGTCGCTCCAGACCGGCGTCGGCGTTGGCGCGACGACGCTCACCTTCCGCGGTGAAGGGGATGGTGACGATGGAGATGGTGAGCGCGCCCTGGTCCTGGGCGGCCTGGGCGACCACGGGGGCCGACCCGGTCCCCGTGCCGCCGCCGAGGCCGGCGGTGACGAACACCATGTCGGAGCCGTCGATGGACTGCTGGATGTCTTCGAGGTTCTCCTGGGCGGCCTCCTCGCCGATCTTCGGGACGGAGCCGGCGCCGCGACCGCCGGTGCGCTTGCGGCCGATGAGGATCTTCGTGTCGGCCTTGACCTCGTCGGCGAGGTGCTGGGCGTCCGTGTTGGCGGCGACGAGCTTCGCCCCGTGGATCCCCTCCTCCATCATCCGGGTGACGGTGTTGCCGCCGGCCCCCCCGCAGCCGACGACGGTGATCTTCGTCTCCAGATCCTTGACCACGTCGGCCAGTTCCTCGTCGGACATCTGCCCCGAGGTGGACATCTCGTCCGTCCCCGTCGAACCCCCCGTATCCTGCGGTTCCCGGGGCTCCTGCTCGGCCGCCTCCTCCCGCTCGGCCTCGGCCTCGTCGATCGCGTCGTCGATTATAGAGTCCATATTTAAGTTTCCGTTGCTGGGCAACATTTATTAAGCTTCTCCCGCGCGTCAGACGCCTGACTGACGCTCGGTAGCACGCCCGTACTTCGGTGTTCGCCCGTGTAAGCCACCCTTACTCCCGCGGACGGGCGTCTCGGCCGATCTCCAGGTGAAACGGTGGGGCGGCGGGGCGCGCGCCGGATGCGTTTCGACTGCGGATCGGATACGTGCGCGGTGGTTGCGGGATCGGAACGGGGCGCGGCCGGCGAGCGGGGGCTACCCCGAGGGGTCCTCGACCGGGAAGCGGCGCTCGCGCTCGACGTGGACCACCGCGGGGTCGATCTCCTCGCCGTCGACGGTCACGGGTTCGCCCTCGGCGAGCCTGCCGAGCTTCGGCCCGTCGGGGACGCCGAGCGTGCGGGCGCGTTCGGGGTCGAACGCCGACTCCCGGGCGACGACCGCGCCGTCGGCGCGCTCGACGGTCTCGTACGTCGCTTCGAGGACGGCGGCGAGTTCGTCGACCAGCGCCGCCCCGTCGCGGTCGGCGTCGACGAGCGCCCGGCCCTCGGCGCGGGTGCCGCTCTCTGTCGTCTCGAAGGCGACCGTCGCCCGTTCGACGGCCTCGCGGGCCGCCTCGTGGTCGATCCCCTGGGCCTCGGCGAGCAGGTCGTCGGGGAGGGCGACCGTCTCCAGGCTCCCGTCGTCCGGGTCCCCCTCGTAGCCGGCCGCGCGCTCGCCGAACCGGACGCCCGCCTCGACGCTCCCCAGTCGGTCCTCGACGGCGGCCACCAGATCCAGCGGGACGCCGGTCGTCTCGCGGACCCAGGTCTCGCTCACGGCGCGGTAACCCAAGTCGTCGACCACTCCTTCGAGGGCGGGGCGGTCGCCCTCGACGACGGCGTAGTCGGCGGCGCTCGCCTCGAAGGCGCGGCGGACCACGTCGCGGTTGCGCTCGGGGTCGCCCATCGCGTCGAGCCCCCAGTCGGGGGCGATATGGCCGACCGCCCAGTCGGTCTCGGCGAGGATCCGCTCGAAGCGGGGGGCGTAGTGGCCGCCGCCGAACCCGACGAGGTGCCGACGAGTGCCGTCCTCGTCGGGGGCGTCCGGGTCGGTCTCCCGGAGCGCGAGGATGGCGCGGGCGACCGCCTCGGCCGCGTCGGGGTCGTCCCACTGCGGTTCGTCGCTGCCGACCTCGACGAACATCGAGGGGACGCCCACGTCGGTCGGGCCGTGGTGGGTCGCCTCCATCCCGACCTCGTAACCCTCGGGGGCGTGCTCGCGCAGGGCCGCGAGGACGCGCCGGTGGGCGTTCGGGCAGGCACGGGCGAACGCGCCGGGTTCGCCGCCGTACTCGGCGGGGCCGAAGTTGCCGGTGTGGTGGGCGGTCAGCAGCGGCCCCGTCTCGCCGGCGTGGCGGGAGGCGAAGACGAGCAGGTCCGGTTCTGTCCGGCCCTCTGCGCCGTCGACGCGGCCGAACGCGTCGGCGACGCCGTCGAGTTCCAGGTGCAGGTCGTCGAACTCCCGCAGTTCGACCGAGCCGGTGCGGTAGACGGTCCCGCCGCCCGCGGCGTCGGGGCGGGAGCCGTCGGTGTGCTCCGTCCAGTCGGTGACGGCACGCAGGCGCTTCCCGATGTGGACCGAGGCGGAGTCGTCCCGGGAGACGGCGACGGCGAGCATCTCAGTCGGCGAACTCCGGGTGGACGGGCTCGCGGCCGAGCGCCGTGCGGCCGGCGTCGGCGGCCAGTCCGAGCATCCGTTTCAGCGCCTCCCGGCGGAGGGCGAACAGCGCAGTCCCGATGAGCGCGTAGGCGGCCGTGTAGACCAGCAGGAGTTCGTAGGACGACACCGGCACCGCGAACAGGTCGCGGATGATGACGAACTCCAGGGCCACCTGCGAGATGAACAGGACGAAGATGGTCAGCGCCTCGCGGACGCTGATCTCGAAGTCGACCAGCACCGCCAGCGCGAAGTAGCTCTGGGCGGCGGTGATCCAGATCTCGGCGGCCTGCTTCTGGTCGAACGGGAGCACGCCGTACTGGCCGTAGGCCAGCGAGAAGACGACCGACAGCGTCCCGATGAGCAGCGTCCACTGGTTGAGCTTCGAGGAGATCAGCGCGTTGAACCCGGCGGTCGAGCGGGCCTTGTTCACGAGGACGACCACGACGATGAGCTCCGGGCTCTCGGAGGCCAGCGGCGCGATCCACTGGATCATGAAGAACTCGGGGATGCCGTTGTTGATGCCGATCTGTTCGAGACCGTGGGCGAACGGCTCGACGGCCGAGAAGATCATCGCGCCGGAGTAGCCGAACAGGGCGAGGACGACCATCGGGCGCCAGGGGAGCGACCACGACTGGAAGTACTGGGGGACGCCGACGTGTTCCTCCTCGGCGTCCACGTCGCCGCGGATGATGATGAGGATGTAGGTGACGTAGAGGCCGACGAGCAGGGCGGTGTCGAGCGCGTCGATGCCGCCGCCGAGGGGGACGAAGAAGGCCCACAGCGTCGCGAGGAAGAGGAAGGCGACCTCCGTGGCGATGCTCCGGTCGAGTTTGACGGCGTCGGCCAGCCACCCCTCGCGGTCGCGGACCGCGGGGTCGCGGGTCTTGGCGGCCCGGTAGACGGTGAAGACGGCGATGCCGGCCCAGCCGATGCCGATGAGGATGCGGTTGGCGCCGGTCATGTTCGCGACCGCGAGGTTGGCGTCGTGGCAGGCCCGCGCGAGTTCGGTCTCGCCGGCCTCGACGGCGGCGGTAGAGAGGTCGGCGCAGGCGGCGGTCGTCGCGCCGCCCGACCCGGCGCTCCAGGCGTACAGCGCGTCGACCGCGTACTCGGGGGCGACCGCCAGCACCGCCAGGACGGCGATGGCGAACGCCCGCGGCACGTCCTTCTCGGCGGTCTCGGCGCCCCACGCGAGCAGGAACGAGGCGCCGAGGACGGCCACGCCGCTGACGGCGACGGTCGGGACGGTGCCCAGGTCCGTGCCGGTGAGGACGGCCGCGACCCACCCGGCCGTCAGGGCGAGGGCGCCGGCGACCTGCACCAGCGGATGACTGAGGCGACTCACTGTATCGGGCCACGACACCTCCGCTTGAAACAGTTGCGAATCCCGCGCCCGCCAGTCCTCGCGGCCCCGGTCGCCCCCCGCGGCCCGGGCCGGACGAGCCGGGACGGGTCGCGTCGCCGGTCCATCGCGGTCCCGGCCCCCGTTGTCCGCGGCGGGCCGAGACGGAACACGTTATGTCGGCGGCCCCGCTGGGGTCGGTATGGACGTCTACGGACTCATCGGCAACCCGGTGGGCCACTCGCTGTCCCCGCCGATGCACGAGGCGGGCTACGAGGCGCTCGACGTCGACGCCCGCTACGTCACGTTCGAACCGCCGAGAGACGGCGCCGCCGCGGCGGTCGAGGGCGCCGCCGACCTCGGCGTCGCCGGGCTGAACGTCACGATCCCGTTCAAGCAGGACGCCCTGGCGGCCGTCGAACCGGACTCGCTCGCCCGCCGCATCGGCGCGGTCAACACCGTCGACTTCTCGGGCGACCGGATCACGGGCCACAACACCGACGCCGTCGGGGCCACGCGGGCGCTGCGGGCCCACGACGTGGACCTGTCGGGGACGGCCGTCGTCGTCGGCGCCGGCGGCGCCGGCCGCGCGGTCGCGTTCGGCCTCGCCGACGAGGGGATGACCGTCCGGGTCGCCAACCGCACCGAGTCGAAGGCCCGCGGCCTGGCCGCGGACGTGCGAGGCGAAGGGACGGACGCGGACGGGGCCGCCGAAGACGCGACCGCTCCGGACGGAGTGGACGCCGACGCGACGGGCCACGGCCTCGACGCCCTCCCCGAGCTGCTGGCCGACGCCGACGTACTGGTCAACGCGACCAGCGTCGGGATGGAGGCCGACGAGACGCCGGTCCCGGCCGGCGCGCTGCACGGCGACCTGGGCGTGCTCGACGCCGTCTACCGGCCGCTGGAGACGCGACTCCTTCGGGACGCCGCCGACGCCGGCGCGACCACCGTCGACGGCGCCTGGATGCTCCTCTATCAGGGCGTCGCGGCGTTCGAGCGGTGGACCGGCCGCGAGGCGCCGGTCGACGCGATGAACGAGGCGCTGCGCGACCGGCTCTGAGCCGCGACGGGCGGCTCGGGAGCCCGTTCGGGGCGCTCTCGCGGCGGCCGACGCCCCGGACGACCGCCGAGCCGTCGGCGGAAACGACCGGTCCTGTCCCTCCAGCGAGTGCAGAAAGACGTTAAGTGATGGGGTCCGCTATTGCTCCCCATGGGGCTCATCGAGCGTATCAAGTCTGCACTCGGGCTGGGCGCGTCCTCTTCGACTTCCCAGCCGGCAGCGTCCGCCACCGACGGCCCGTCGCCGGGCGACGACCCCGGCGCGGGCGACGGGGCTGCCGGCGACGGCGTCGACGTGACCGTCGAGCACGAACCCGCGACCGCCAGCGAGGACGCGGTCAAAGGGACCGACACCGCGACCGACTCGCCGACCGGACCGACCGGCTCGACCGACGAGGCGGAGACCGAGGCCGAGGACGACGGCGACACGGAGGCCACCGACACTGAGGCCGAAGCCGACACGGAGGCCACCGAAGCCGAGGGCGAAACCGTCGAGGCCGAGGAGTCGGACGCCGCCGAAACCGGCGACGCGGACGCCGCCGCGGCCGACGACTCGTCGACCGAGGCGCCGACCGACCCCGCGCCCGACGCGGAGCTGGAGGACATCAAGGGCATCGGGCCGGCCTACGGCGAGCGCCTGCGCGAGGCGGGCGTCGACGGCGTCGGCGACCTGGCCGAGTCCGACCCCGCGGCGCTGGCCGAGGAGACCGACATCGCCGAGTCGCGCGTCGAGAACTGGGTCGAACAGGCGAAACTCTACTGACCGCTCCCCTTGCGGGGACCGAAAACCGGTTATCTCCCCCGTGCTTCTCCCGTAGTAATGCCGAGGGTCGTGACCGAGCGGGCCGCCTTCGAGCGCGCCGCGGCGTCGGCGCCGGCCGGCGCCCGCGTCCCCGTCGAGGTCCGCGTGACCGTCGCCGACCCGTTCGACGCCTACCGCCGCGCCCGCGACGGCCCCGGCGGGTTCCACCTCGAAACGACCGGCGGCCAGTCCGGCTGGGGGTACTTCGGCGTCGACCCCGTCGACCGCGTCACGGTCACCGCCGACGAGGCCGCCGGCGCCCCCGCAGGCGAGTCACCGAGCGTCGACGCGCTCGTGGATCGGCTCGCCGCCGAGTCGCTGGTCCGCGGGGACTGCGACGTGCCCTACCCCTGCGGCGCCGTCGGCTGGCTCTCCTACGACGTGGCCCGCGAACTGGAGGCCCTGCCCGACTCCGCCGACCGCGACCGCGAACTGCCGCGGCTGCAGGTCGGCGTCTACGACCGGGTCGCGGCCTGGGAGGAACCCCGCGAGGGCGAGGAGACGACGCTCCGGGTCACCGCCTGCCCGCGGGTCGATGGCGCCGACGGCGACGCGGTCGGCGGTGACGACACCGACGACAGCGGGGCCTCCGAGACGGCCGCCGACCCCTACGACCGCGGCCGCGAGCGGGCGCTCGACCTCGCCCGGGCGGCCGTCGAGGGCGACCCCGAGGTAGGGGACCCGCCGGTCGCGGCCGACGAGGCCCGCTTCGAGAGCGACTGCGGTCGGGCGGCCTTCGCCGACCGCGTGCGCCGGGTCAAAGAGTACATCCGCGACGGCGACACCTTCCAGGCCAACGTCTCCCAGCGGCTCACCGCCCCCGCCGCGGTCCACCCGGTCGCCGCCTTCGACGCACTGCGGGCCGTCAACCCCGCCCCCTACTCCGCCCTGCTGGAGTTCCCCGGCGTCGACCTGGTGAGCGCCAGCCCCGAGCTCCTGCTGGAGCGTGAAGGCGACCGCCTGCTCACCGAGCCAATCGCCGGCACGCGCCCGCGCGGCGAGACCGGCGAGGAGGACGAGTTCCTCGCGGAGGACCTGACGAGCGACGAGAAGGAGCGCGCCGAGCACGCGATGCTGGTCGACCTGGAGCGCAACGACCTGGGGAAGGTCAGCGAGTACGGGAGCGTCGAGGTCACCGAGTACCGCCGCGTCGACCGCTACTCCGAGGTGATGCACCTCGTCTCGCTCGTCGAGGGCCGCCTGCGCCCCGAGTTCGACCTCGGCGACGCCGTCGCGGCGGTCTTCCCCGGCGGCACCATCACCGGCGCGCCCAAGCCCCGGACCATGGAGATCATCGACGAGGTGGAGGCGACCCGGCGGGGCCCCTACACCGGGAGCGTCGGGATCTTCGGGTTCGACGGCCGCGCGACGCTGAACATCGTGATCCGGACCCTGGTGCGCTACGGCGAGGAGTACCACCTCCGGGTCGGCGCCGGGATCGTCCACGACTCGGTGCCCGACCGGGAGTTCGAGGAGACGCTCGACAAGGGCCGGGCGCTCGTGACCGCCGTCGACGAAGCGCTGGGCGACCGCGCCGCCTTCACGGTGGAGGACCATGACTGAGCCGTCCGCGCCCGGCGTCGGGAGCGTCCCGTCCGTCGACCCCGACGCCACCGCCGGCGGCGACCGCCTCGCCGCCGACGCGACCGCCGTCGACCGCCGGTCGGACGTGACTGTCCTCGTCGTCGACAACTACGACTCGTTTTCCTACAACCTCGTCCAGTACGTCGGCGAGGTCGTCACGACCGCCGACTGGCTCCCCGAGGTCACCGGCGGCGAGGTGGTCGTCCGCCGCAACGACGCCGTCGACGCGGCCGGGATCCGCGAGATTGACCCCGACGCTATCGTGGTCTCGCCCGGTCCCGGCACCCCCCAGGAGGCGGGCGTCTCGATGCCGATCTTCCGCGACCTGGACTACCCCACGCTCGGGGTCTGCCTGGGCCACCAGGCGCTGTGTGCGGTCGCCGGCGCGCCCGTCGGCCACGCCGAGGCGGTCGTCCACGGCAAGCCCTCCACCGTCGGCCACGACGGCCGCGGCGTCTTCCGGGCGCTGCCCGACCGCTTCGAGGTCGGCCGGTACCACTCGCTGGCCGTCGAGCGCGCGGACCTGCCGGACGTGCTCGAAGAGTCGGCCCACACCGACGACGAAGCCGACGTGTTGATGGCCGTCCGCCACCGCGAACGGCCCCACGTCGGCGTCCAGTTCCACCCCGAGAGCATCCTCACCGAACACGGCAAGCAGATGATAGAGACGTTCTGCCGCATGAGCCTGGAGGGATCGCTGTGAGCGACGACGGGTCTGATGGTGGGGCCGACGACCCCCTCACCTACCACGTGAACGGCGACCTCGTGCCGGCCGACGAGGCGACCGTCTCGGTCCGCGACCGGGGGTTCATGTACGGCGACGGTGCCTTCGAGACGCTGCGGGTCTACGGCGGCGAGCCCTTCGAGTGGGCGGCCCACCGCGACCGGCTCCGGCGGACCGCCGAGACGCTCGGGTTCGCCGACGCCGTCCCCGACGACCTCCGCGAGCGGGTGGCGGAGACGCTGACCGCCAACGACCTCGACGAGGCGTACTGCAAGGTGTCGGTGACCCGGGGGGTCCAGCCGGGGAAGCTCACGCCCGACCCCGACGTGGACCCGACGGTCGTCGTCTACGTCGCGCCGCTGGGCCGCGGCGGCGTCGAGGGCGACCCCGTCTGGGACGAACCGGCGACCGTCCAGACCGTCCGGACGCGCCGCCCGCCCGCCGAGTCGTTCCCGGCCGACGCGAAGACACACAACTACCTCCCGGGGATCCTCGCCCGCCTGGAACTCCGGCGGGCGGCGACCGAGGAGTTCGCCGCCGACGAGGCCGTGATGCGGACGACCGACGACTACCTCGCCGAGGGCGCGGCGAGCAACCTCTTTTTCGTCGACGGCGGGACGCTGAAGACCCCCAGCGCCGACCTGCCGATCCTCCCCGGCGTGACGCGGTCGGTCGTGACGGACCTGGCCGAGTCGGAGGGGTTCTCGGTGCGGACGAGCCGGTACACGCTCGACGACCTGCGCGACGCCGACGAGGTCTTCCTCACCAACTCCACCTGGGAGGTCCGCCCCGTCACGAGCGTCGACGGCATCGACGTGAGCGTCGGTCCGATGACGCGGCTGCTCGCGCGGCTGTTCGACGAGCGCGTCGAACGGGAACACTACGGCGGCAACGGGAGCGAGGACGTGAGGGCAACCGGCGGCGAGGGACCGGCCGACGGCGACGCGACCGACGGCGAACCCCCGGCGGACGGGAACGCGGCCGACGACGGGGGGTAGTCAGTCCGGACCGCCGGTCGTGTCGCCCGCTTCGATGACGGGTTCGTCCGTCCGCTCGACGCCCTCGACGTCGAGGATCAGGTCCGGGCCGAAGGCGCCGGCGGGCGTCCGGAACCCGGCCGGCGCCTCACCCGCGGCGACCCGCTCGGCGATCGCCACGGCCGTCAACTTCGTCAGCCGGTACGTCTCGGGCGCGACGAGCCGGGAGACCGCCCGCTTCCCGTCGGCGGTCTCGACCTCGCCCCAGACGTAGCTCTCGCCCTCGCGGCGCTCGCGCTCGTCGGGGCCGTCGACGCGGGCCTCGACGACCCGTTCCAGCAGCGACTGGACCGCCCCGGAACCCGCGAGGGGCCCGAACAGTCCGGCGGCCCGGGCCGCACGCGGAGCCCACGACGGGACGGCGGTGTAGACGGCGACGTTCCCGATCCCGGTCGTGTGGTAGGCGGTCGACACGTCGCCCCAGGGGATCGCCATCGCGGTCCGCTCGCCCCGGCCGAAGTCGATCCGCCGCGTCTCGCTCCCGATGGGCACCGATTCGATGCACCCGTTCCGCCGGACAGCGCCGCCCTCGCCGAGTCCGCGGAGGGCAGTCTTCGCGGTGCCCGGAGAGACCCCGCCCGACGCCTCGAACCCGAGCGCGAGGCGGTCGGCGTCGGGCAGCCGCTCGGCGAGGTGGGCCGCCAGGCAGTCGGTGGGGACAACGTCGAAGCCGACGCCGGGCAGGACCGTGATCCCCGCCTCTTCGGCCTGTTCGTCCGCGGCGGCGAGTCGCTCGAACACCTCGATCTCCCCGGTGATGTCGAGGTAGTGGGTGCCGGTCCGCAGGCAGCCTTCGACCACCGGCTCGGCCGTCTCCGCGAACGGTCCCGCGCAGTGGACGACCGCCTCGACCTCCTCCAAGGCCAGGTCGAGCAGCCGCGGCTCGTCCAGCGCGAACACGCGCTCCTCGCAGCCCTGCCGGATCGCCTGGTTCTCGACGGCGTTGCGGTCGCGGCCGCCGACGACCACGTCCAGCCCCCGGTCGGTCGCCTCCTCGACGATCAGCCGCCCGGTGTAGCCGTACGAACCGTAGACGAGGATATCCGCCATGGGTCCGGGTTCGCCGGAGCGAGGGTTAAGGGTGGGGGTCCGCCATCAGACGGTGTTTGGCAGCCGAATGCGGTCGGCGCGCGCCGTCGTGCGCTCTCGTGCGCGCGACGCAGCCGCGCGAGGTCTTCGTGAACTGTGTGAACGAAGGCTCGTCGGAGCGTGCTCCGACGGTGGATGAGCGACGGCAGGAGCGAATCGGCTGGGGAGGTCCGTGGCCGTCTGCGGTGCTGTGCGGGGCGGGTGCGGTGCCGTGCTGTTCCTGGCGTCCGCGCGAACGTGTGAGCGCGGGCTCGGGAGAGCTTGCTCTCCCGGTGGACTGAAAGGGCGAGGCGCGCTCGCGTCCAGTTTAGTCGCCTGAGCGGGCACTATCCGCGCGGTGCGAGGCGCGCAGCGCCTCGAAGCGAACGGCTGTGCCGTGAGCGGGCGGTGCGGAGAGCGCGGATATCCCGCTCAGCGACCGCGAGCGCGCCGAGGGCTTTCAACGCTCACTGTTTCCTGCGGTTGCGGTCACTGCTAGCGAGCGGGCCGAGGGCTTTCAGCACCCACAGTCACCTGCGGCCACATCCAATCACCCTCGTATCGATCCGGAGCGGTCAAAAACAGCCGAGACGCCCACACGGAGGCCGATCACCATCGCTGCAACGGGACGGGAGCTATATCACCGCAGGACCGCTACTCCGAGGCGATGGGTCACCACACCTTCCCCGCGGCCGACGCCGACCGACTGGAGGACGCCGCGCGCCGATATCGCAACTGCTCGGCGGAGGAGCTGCTCTGGGCGCTCGACCCCGGTCCCGACGACGCGGTCGTCGACGTGGGCAGCGGCACGGGCTTTTTCACCGACGACGTGGCGCCTCACGCGGGCACGGTCTACGCCCTCGACGTGCAGGCGGCGATGCACGACCGCTACCGCGAGAAGGGCGTCCCGGAGAACGTCGAACTCGTCACGAGCGGCGCCGACGACCTGCCGTTCGACGACGGCGCGCTGGACGGCGCGTTCGCGACGATGACCTACCACGAACTCCCGAGCGAGGCGGTCGAGGAACTCGCCCGCGTCCTCCGACCGGGCGGCCGCGTCGCAGTCGTCGACTGGACCGCCGAGGGTCCGGGCGAGCGCGGCCCGCCGCCCGGAGAGCGCTACGACGCCGACCACGCCGCCGCGGCGTTCGAGGCGGCCGGATTCACTGTCGACTTCCGGGCGACCCGCTCGGAGACGTTCCTGCTCGCCGCGACGCTCGGCGGGGAGTGACCGAGCGCGCTACTCCAGTTGCTCGCGGACTTCGGCCTTCACTTCGTCGGCGTAACTGTCGGCCAGCCGGGTCGGCTCGGGCAGCTTGTACCCCGCCGCACAGGCGAGCACGATGTCCGCTGCGGTGTCGGCGCTCACGCGGTGGCCGGGGCTGACGACGAGGGGGTTGACGTACCGATCCGAGTTCTCGAACTGGCGAGTCTGGACGGCGTCGCCGATGTGCGTCCCGGGCTCGGCGGTCTCCACGTCCGCGTCGGCCTCGATGGCGACGCGGGCCCCCTGGGGGAGCTTCCGGTCGAGCGACTCCCGTGGGGTGCCACAGAGCAGGTTCTTCGCGACGCCCACGGTGGGCAGGTCGAGCGTGACCCCAATGTGGGTCGCGATGCCGGCCTCCCGGAAGTGGATGCGGCCGCTGCCGTCCACGAGGGCGACGTCGGGGTCCCGTTCCAGCGCCGCGAACGCCGAGAGAATGGCCCTCCCCTCCCGGAAGCTCAGCAGGCCCGGGATGTAGGGGATCTCGACGGGTTCGACGGCGTGGACGCGCTCGACCACCTCGCCGTCTCGCAGGAGGACGATAGCGCTGACGGCGTGGTCGTCGACGAACGCCTGGTCGACGCCGGCGACCAGCGGCGGATCCGCCGCCGCCGGTTCGCCGCTCTCCCCCGCGTCGGCGAGACTGGTCTGGTCGGCCTCGGTCGCGGCGTCCCCGCCGCAGACGCTCGCGGCGTCGAACGGGAGGTCGTCTTCGAAGACGGCGCTCCCGGCGATCTCGCGCTGGAGCGCCTCCATGTCTTCCCGGGAGAGCGAGGCGTCGGGGACGAACTCGGGGCGGACGACCTCCATCAGCGGGCCTCCATCGGGACGACCCCCATCAGAACGGGCCGCGGCCGCCGGGGCCACCCGGACCGCCGGGGCCGCGGCCGCCGGCGCCGAACTGCAGCTGGTCGGGGATCCGGTGGCGGCCCTTGACGTGCTGGCCGTACAGCAGGCCGATCCCGAGCCCGAGGAGGTGGGCGAGCTGTGCGGTGCCGCCGGCGCCGATGCCGGTCGACAGGATCAGGAAGACGGTGTAGCCGGTGTAGCCGACGGTCAGCAGCCACAGCGGCACCGGGAGCAGGAAGTACAGGTACACCGTGAGGTTGGGGTTGAGGACGGTGAGCACGGCCATGATGGCCAGGCCCGCGCCGCTGGCGCCGAGCACGCCCGCGGCGACGCCCGGCTGGGGGATCCCGCCGTACTGGTAGATCTGGAAGCCGACCTGGCCGAGGCCGGCGAGCGCGCCGCTCCCGAGGAACAGGACCGCGAAGTCGCGGGACCCGACGTAGTCCTCGACGAGCCGGCCGAAGAAGTAGATCACGATGCTGTTGATCCCGATGTGGCCCAGCCGTCCCGGCGCGTGGGCGAAGACCGACGTGAACCAGGTCCAGACGTACTCGGGGTTGGCGGGCGAGAGGACGAAGATGGCCTCGTGGAGCCCGGCGGGCCCGAACAGGAGGACGACGTGCTGGAGCAGGAAGGTGATCCACATCAGCCCGAGGAAGGCGTAGGTCATGTTCCCGCGGAAGTACGCCAGCGGGCCGCCGGGGCCGGTGTCGATCCCCAGGCGGTCGCTCAGGCCGCCGCTCTCCGAGTCGGTGGCGACGCTGTCGTCGAAGCCGCTGTCGAAGACCCCGCCTGGGTCTTCCCAGTTGTCCAGCCCCGGACAGCCGTGGTTCTCGGGGAGGCGGTGTTCCGCACAGAACGTGCCGCCGCAGTGGCGACACTGGTACGGCATGTTCTCCTGCTTGCCGCACTCGTCGCACCTCGACATTACCCGCTCTTGGGAGGGTACCGGCAAAGGGATTGTGTTTGGTCCACCCTACCGGGGCCGAACCGCACGCCGACGGCGTCGCCCGTGCCGGCCTCGGGCGACCGGCGCTCGTCGACCGCGAGTTCGGGCGGCCGCCCGAACCAGTTCGTCCCCGCGGACGGGCGACAGACCGCCTGACGATCGGTGCCCGTTGGCCGGCACCCACGCACTTACATAGGATCGCCGCATCAGATCGGGCCGTGAACGAGACGAGTACCGAGCCGCGGGTGCTCATCGTCGACGACGAGGCCGAGGTCGCCGACGTGTACGCGCTGCGCCTCCGCGACGAGTACGACACCGAGACGGCCTACGGCGGCGAGGAGGCCCTGGAAGCCGTCGACGAGTCGGTCGACGTGGTCCTGCTCGACCGGCGGATGCCCCAGGTGTCGGGCGACGAGGTGCTGTCGGCGATCCGCGACCGGGGCCTGGACACCCGGGTCGTCATGATCACCGCGGTCGACCCCGACTTCGACATCGTCGACATGCCGTTCGACGACTACCTCTGCAAGCCCGTCCAGAAGGACGACCTGGTCGCCGCCATCGAGCAGCAGCTCACCGCCAGCCGCTACGACGACCGCCTCACCGAGTACCTGGAGGTCACCTCGAAGATCGCCCTGCTGGAGGCCGAGAAGACGGAGGCGGAACTCGACGACAGCGACGAGGTCGCCGGGCTCCGCGAGCGCGCCGACCGGCTGCGCGACGAGATGGACGACGCGCTCGCCGAGTTCGACGACTTCCAGGCCGCGTTCAACGAGATCAGCCGCCACGCCGAGTGACTCCCGTTCTCGCCGCCCGCTCCGTGACTCCCGGACTGCCCGGGTTCCCCGTCGACGGTCGACGGACCCGGGGCTGTGGACGGTTCCCGCTCAGCAGACGTTCGCGGTGACGAACACGTCGTTGCGCCGGGTGATCTCGACGCCGACGCCGACCTCGTCGGCGTTCGGGTAGGTCAGCCGCGGTCGGTAGGTGTCCGTCTTCCACCACGCGTCGACGACGGCCCGAGCGACGGCGGTCTCGTTGCCGTTGAACTCGCGTGTCCCGTTGTCGTAGTAGGGCTCGCCGGCGACGGTCCGCCCGACCGCCTCCAGGGCGTTGCCGTCGGCGGTCCGGAGCGTGGTGCCGTCCGGCGACGACCACTTGCAGCGGTCGTAGAGCTCGTGCTCGCGGTAGCGCTCGACGCTGGTCACGCCGTCGATCCGGTGGATCGTCTCGCCGATGTCGGCCATCCGGACGCTGTGTCCCCTGGCCATCTCGGTGAGCCGGTCGACCCCCTTGCCCTCGTTGTCGAGCGGGTCCAGCCCCGCCGCCGCCCGGCGCTCGTTGATGTACTCCCCGACCAGCCGCTCGATCTCCCGCTCGTCGAACGCCTCGGCGGGGATGTCCGTCAGCGCGGGCGTCGCGGTCGGCGTGGGCGTCGGCGTGGGCGTCGGCGTGAGCGTCGGATACGGCGTCGGCGTCGCGGTCGGCGTGGCCGCCGCCGTCGCCGTCCCCGTCCCGGCGGCCGCCGTCCCGGTCGTCGTCGGGGCCAGCGTCGGCAGGTCCGTCGCCTCGACGGCCGTCGCCGTGTCCGGCTCCCCCGTCACCGGCGCGTTCGGCTGGCTCAAGGCGGCGCCGACGAGCACCGCGACGACGACCAGCGCGACCGCGCCGCCCCCCGCGACCAGCAGCGTCGGCTTGTTCACGTCTACGTCCACCATAGTCGGGAGTCTGTACGGCCCCCATTAACTGTTGTGTCCACGAGACGGGGGCGCACGGCCGCCGTCCCCGCTCCGGCGACCGGCGGTCGGCGGCCACGGCCGCCCGCCGCCTCGGTGACCGGCCGCGACGGCCGCCCGCCGCCTCGGTGACCGGCCGCGACGGCCGCCCGCCGCCTCGGTTGTCGGTCGCCCCGGCGGTCGGGGAGCCCTCCCCGCCACTCAGTCGTCGGCCGAGACGGACCGGTCGAGCGCGCGCCGGACGCCGGCCGCGACCGTCTCCGGGGTCGCCCGCGCGGCGGCCTCGACGGGCGACCGGTCGCCGTCGACCCCCCCGCTACGACCGACAGGCGTCGCCCCGTCGTCGCGCTCGCCGACATCGCCGGGTCGCCCGTCGCGCCCGGCCACGCCGTCGGAGCGGGCGCCCTCCTCGCGTCCGGTCCCCGTCGCCCGTCCCGGACCGCCGAGTTCGGCCGTCGCGCTCGCGGGGTCGTCGTCGGCCGCGACGCGGACCACCGGGTCGCGGTCGCGGGCGAGCGCCCGGAGCGCGTCGGGCAGCGGCTCGACGACCACGACCGCGTCGGCCGCCGCCAGGCAGTCGCGGGTCGCGGCCGCCGCCGCGCCGTCGAGCCCGTCGAAGGGGGGCGCGGTCACCGCCTCCGCCGCGAGTTCGCGGGCCGTCTCGGCGGCCACGTCGCCGGGCGGAAGGGCGCCGACGGTCACCGTCGCGCCGGCGGTCGCGAGCGCCGAGACCACGCGGGCGGTCCGCGGGCCGGTCCCGAGGACGTGCACCCGCCGGTCCAGCTCGCCCGGCTCCGGCAGCGCCGTCACCGCCGGCGTCCCGGTTACGGGGTTCGACAGGACGGCGGCGTCGGTGTCGAAGGCGGCCCCCACGTTCTCGGCGGTCAGCACGTCCTCGGGCGGCCCGACCGCCAGCAGGTCGCCGTCGGCGAGGACGGCCAGCCGGTCGCAGAAGCGAGCCGCCAGGTCGAGGTCGTGGATCGCCGCCAGCGCCGCCTTGCCCTCCGCGTCGACGAGGTCGGCGACGAGTTCCAGCGTCCGGACCTGGTGGTTCACGTCGAGGCTCGCCGTCGGCTCGTCGAGGACTAAGGCGGGCGTCTCCTGTGCCAGCGCGCGGGCGAGCACGACGCGCTGGCGCTCGCCGCCGCTGAGCGAGGCGACCGACCGGTCGCGGAAGCGCTCGGTGTCGGTCCGTTCGAGCGCGCGGTCGACCGCTTCGGCGGCGTCGGGGTCGCCGCTGAACCGCCCGTGATAGGGCGTCCGCCCCATCTCGACGATGTCCTCGGCGGCGAAGTCGAAGGCGACCGTCGTGTCCTGGGGGACCGTCGCGACCAGCCGGCTCGCCGCCCGCGAGGAGAGGTCGGCGACCGTCTCCCCGCCGACCCGGACCCGCCCCGAATCCGGCGCGAGCACGCCGTTGATCGCCTTCAGGAGCGTGGTCTTGCCGGCGCCGTTCGGGCCGACGAGCCCGACGAACTCGCCCGACGCGACCGACAGCGACACCCCGGAGAGGACCGACAGGTCGCCGTAGGACAGCGACACGTCCTCGACTTCGAGGAGCGGGCCGTCGGCGGCCGCCGCCGGGTCGGCGGCCGGTGTGGACTCGTCTCTCGACCGGTCGCCCTCCTCGCCGCCGACGAGGCCGTCCAGCGCGTCCGGCAGGTCGGGCGTCACAGCGAGTGCACCTCCCGGGTCCGGAGGAGATAGAGGAAGAAGGGCGCGCCCAGCGCGGCGGTGACGATGCCGACGGGGACCTCGACGCCCCCCGAGCGGGCGACTGTGTCCGTGGCGACGAGGAAGGCGCCGCCGGCGACGGCGCTCGTCGGCAACAGGATCCGGTGGTCCGGGCCGACGAGCAGCCGCATCATGTGCGGGACGACGAGGCCGACGAAGCCGATGGCGCCGGCGACCGCAACGGCCGCCGCCGTGAGGACGCTGGAGACCGCCAGCAGGACCCGCTTGGTGCGCTCGACCTCGATGCCCAGCGTGTGGGCGTCGGCCTCGCCGAGCAGGAGGACGTTCAGGTCACGGCCGTAGGCGACCAGGAGGCCGAAGCAGGCCGCCGCGACGGGGACGGTGACGGCCACGTCGGTCCAGACGGCGTTGCGGAGCAGCCCGCCCATCAGCCAGTACAGCGCCTGTTCGAGGCTCTCGCCGGCCCGCAGGAGGAGATAGGAGACGACCGCGCCGAGCAGCGTCTGGACCGCGACGCCCGCCAACAGGAGCGTCGCCGTCGGCGTCCGCCCGCCCTCCGTGGCGATGAGGTAGACGACGAACGCGCTGACGACGGCCCCGACGAACGCGGCCGTCTGGAGGGCGTACGGTCCCGAGAAGGAGAGGGCGATGGTCGCGACGGCGCCGACGGCGGCGCCCGAGGAGACGCCGATGATCGAGGGGTCGGCCATCGGGTTGCGGAAGAAGCCCTGCATCACGGCCCCCGCGGCGGCCAGCGAGAAGCCGACGGTCGCCGCCAGCGCGATCCGCGGCAGGCGGATCCGCCGGACGATCGTCTCGCTGGTCGAGTCGACCGGGAACGAGAACAGGTAGGTGTAGGAGGGGTCCGGGATCGGGACCGTGGCCGTGGCGCCGAACAGCGCGACCGTGCCGCTGCCGACGGAGACGCCCGTCGGGACGCCGACGGCGTTGAGCGCGGCCCTCGCGACGGTCGGGAGCGGGACGCTCACCGGGCCGACGGTGGCGCTGACGAGCGCGACGGCCACCAACAGTCCGGCCAGTCCCGCCGACCACCCCGCGGTCCGCGTCCGGACTGCCATGCTGCCCTCAAGTCTGGTTGCAGTAGGTAAATATTTATTGCAAAGGCCCGCACCGCCGGACGCCATGAGAGACGCGACGGCAGTCGTCGGTGCGGCGCTGGTCGTGCTGGCGGCGGTGGGCGCGGTGCCCGCCGCCGCCGGCGCCGGCGCCGCCGCGGGTGCATCGGGTGCGGGCGCCGCGAGCGGGAGTTCGCTCGCGGACACCCACTGCACGTATCCGATGACCGTCACCGACGCGACGGGAACGGAGGTAGAGATCGACGAGGACCCCGACCGGCTGGTCGGGCTTGCGCCGAGCGCCGCCCAGATCCTCTGGAGCATCGGGGCCGACGAGGAGACGGTCGCCATCCCGCAGGACTACTACATCGACTACCTGAACGACACCGAGGGCAAGACCGACGTGGTCAACGACGACGGGTCGGTCATCACCGAGGCCGTGGTCGGCGCCGAGCCCGACCTGGTGCTCGCGCCGAACGTCGTCCCCAACGAGACCGTCGAGACGCTGCGCTCCAGCGGCCTGACGGTCTACAAGTTCGAAGACGCGGCCTCCCTGGAGGACGTGTACCAGAAGGTCGAACTGTACGGCCAGCTGACCGGGAACTACGAGACCGCCGGCCAGGTCAGCGCCCGGATGCAGGGCGAGGTGCAGGCCGTTCGCGACGCGGTGAGCGGCGAGGACAACCCCCGCGTGTTCTTCCACCTCGGCGGCGGCTGGACCGCGGGCGAGGAGACGTTCGTCGGCCAGATCGTCGCCGCGGCGGGCGGGGACAACATCGCCGCCGGCGAGATCAACACCAGCAACAACTACGGCACGCTCAGCAACGAGATCATCACCGAGCGCGACCCCGAGTGGATCGTCCAGAACGGCCAGTTCGGCTCGGTCCCGAAGACCCCGACGTTCAACGAGACCACGGCCGTCCAGGAGGGCAACGTCGTCCGCGTGAACCGGAACTTCATGACCCAGAACGGGCCGAAGAACGTCGAGGCACTGAAGACGATCGCGCAGGCGCTCCACCCCGAGGCCTACGAGAGCATCGACTTCTCGGCCGTGGAGACGCCCGAGCCCGCGACGTGTGCGACGCCGACGCCGACCGCGACGGCGACCGCCGCGATGGACGGCGGTGACGCGACGGCCACGTCGTCGATGGACGAGACCGCGACCCCGACCGCCGAATCCGAGGACGGCGCGGCCTCGCCCGTCGAGACGACCGCCAGCGGCGACGGCGCCGGCTTCGGCGCGGCGACGGCGCTCGTCGCCCTGCTTGCCGGCGCGCTCGTCGCTCGCCGCCGGTAACGGTTCGACACCGCTTCCGATTTTTCGACGGCATGCAGGTGACGCGAAGGATCGGTGCGACTAGCGGGTGAACCACCGCAACCGCAGACAGCGTGAAAGCCCCGGCCGTGCCAACCGGATGGTCAGTCTACGCGGGTGGGAATGAAAGGGGCGACGCGCTCGACGACGGTGGCTGACGCAAGCACCGCAGGGCGAAGCCCGAGGAGCGCAGCGAAGCCCCCGAGTCGAGCGCGTCGGGGCTTTCACGCTGTTCGCGGTGGCGGGATCCCGTTCAGCTGCGGTCGAGCACGCTACTCCTGAAGCAGTCACAGGCGATCCCCATCACACGACTCGTTCGCGGCGACCGGAAAGACCCTTACGTAGCCGGGTGCTCACCGACGGGTATGGTCGAGAACGTCATCTGGCCGGCGGCGCTCGACGCCACCTGCACGCGCAGCGAGGGGCGTCGGGTCTCGGAGGACCTCGCCGTGCCGGAGCCGACGGTCGACGAGATCGCACAGGCCGTCCAGCAGGTGGGCTACGACGCCGTCATCGAGCGCGAGAAGACCTACCCCCGGGAGTACGAACCCCGCGGGCGCGTCCTCGTCAAGGACGCCGACGACGCGAGCAAGACCGACCTGCTGGGGGCCGTCGCCGCCTACCTCGGCGTCATCCGGGAGTGACCGCGGTGGGGGGATCGCGGTGAGACGCGTCGGCGAGGTCGTCCGGATCGCCCAGCACCTCGCGGTCGTCCGCGCGCCGGACGCCGACCACGTCGACATCGGCACGCCGGTCGTCGACGAGAACCTCGAGGACCTGGGCCGGGTGGTCGACGTGTTCGGCCCCGTCGAGCGGCCGTACCTGGCGGTGACGACCGACGACGACGTGCACCTGCCCGGGCTGGTGGGATCGGCCCTGTACGCGCGCTGACCCGGAACCCGTCCACGACTCCGAAGCCCGATAGCTTACACGCCTCGAGATTCAATCGGCGTGGCGAATGCAGTTGTTTCCGAACGGACGCGGCGTCGGGGTCACCGAGACGCTCCACGGGCTGGCCGAGTGGCCGGTCGTGGTGCTGTTCGGGCTGGTCACCCAGCTCGGCGACGGCTGGTTCCTCTTTCTGCTCGGCGGGACGCTGTTCGTCGCCGGCGAGGAGTTCCCCGTCCTGGGCGTCGACCGCCGGCGCGCGCTGTTCGTCTTCGCCCTCGCGCTGACCTACGTCGCCGTCATCGGCGCGCTGAAGGGGTTCTTCGGGCTCGGCCGCCCGCCGGGCGCGGCCGACCCGCCGGCGCTGGCGTGGGCACCGGGGGCGCTGTCCGCCCTGCTGGAGCGGGCGACGACGGCCGACGGCCCCGGGTTCCCGAGCGGTCACGCGCTCGGGACGACGATGGTCTGGGGCGGGCTGGCGCTGGTCGTCGACTGGGGGACGGCGCGCCAGCGGTTCGGCGCCGCCGCCGGGGTGATCGTGCTCGTCGCGCTCTCGCGACTCGTCCTGGGCGTCCACTACCTCGTCGACGTGGTCGCCGGGGCCGCGGTCGGCGTGGCCCTGCTCGGTGCGCTCTACCGGTTCGCCGACGAGGGGACCGACCCCGGACGCGTCCTCGGGGTCGCAGTCGCGGTCGGCCTCGTCGGCCTGCTCAACGGGCTGACGTTCGACAGCGTGGCGGCCATCGGCGGCGCCCTCGGCGGCTGGGCGGTCTGGCGGGGCGTCGCCGACTCGACACCGGCCCACCCGACCCACCGCCGGGAGATCTTCGCCGGGTTCGGCGTCCTCCTGGCCGCGGGACTCCTGTTCGCCGCGCTCGAGGCGTTCGAACCGGCGCTGGCGCTGGCGTTCGTCGGGACGGCGCTGGCCGTGGGAGGCGCCGTCGGCGCGCCGCTACTGGGCGAGCGGCTCGTCTGAGGACAGCGTAACCCTCAAACGCGTCGTCGCCGAGGGATCGGCATGGACCAGCGGTCGCGCGCGTACGTCGCTTCGGGGGCCATCGTCGGGATCTTCCTGCTCGTCCAGCTGGGGGCGCTCGCGCTGGTCGAGCCGTTCCAGTCGGCCGGCTACCAGGCCACCGCCGACCCGCAGGACCCGGCGAACAGCCTCGTCTACATCGGGTTCATACTGGTGATGACCGGCGTCATGCTGGCGATCATCCGGTTCGGCGTCGACTGGCTGCTCCGATTGCTGCTCGTGGGGACCGGCGCGTACATCGGCCTGTTCGTCCTCCGGGTGCTCGTCCCGCCCGTCCTGACGATACCCGTCGGCGGCTTCTCGCTCAACGCCCTCGCGTGGGCGGGGGGACTCCTCCTGGGGGTCGCGCTGTGGGTCCACCCGGAGTGGTACGTCATCGACGCGGCGGGGATCGTGATGGGCGCCGGCGCCGCCGGCCTGTTCGGCATCAGCTTCGGGATCCTCCCGGCGCTCGTCCTCCTGACCGTGCTCGCCGTCTACGACGCCATCAGCGTCTACGGCACCGAACACATGCTGACGCTGGCCTCCGGCGTCATGGAGCTCAAGGTGCCCATCGTCCTCGTCGTCCCGCTGTCGCTGTCCTATTCCTACCTCGACGCCGGGACGCCCGCCGCCGTCAGCGAGGAGAGCGACGCCGGCGAGGCGGACGCCGAACGGACGGCGACCGGGGCCGAAACGACCGACGCCGGGTCCGGGACGGCGACCCCGAACGGCGGAGCCGCCGACGGGTCGGCGAGCGACGCGGACGCGGACGGCGAGGCCGGCGAGGCCCCCGCTGACGGCGACGGAGACGACGAGTTCGAACTCGACCGCGAGGCGCTGTTCATCGGTCTCGGCGACGCCGTCATCCCGACCGTGCTGGTAGCGAGCGCGGCGTTTTTCGCGCCGGCGGGCGTCCCGACGGTCGACCTGCTGGGGATCCCGGCGACGCTCCCGGCGGTCACCGCCATGGTCGGGACGACCGCCGGCCTGGTCGTCCTGCTGTGGATGGTGCTCAAGGGTCGCGCCCACGCCGGGCTCCCCCTGCTCAACGGCGGTACCATCGCCGGCTACCTCCTCGGCGCCGTCGCAAGCGGCCTCTCGCTCGCCCAGGCGACCGGGATCGCGCCGTACCTCTGACCGTCGCCCGCTCCGTGTACTTCGGAGGTATATTACCGATCAATAGTTCGGTATTCGCGTACGTTCGGGTATGAATATCCAGTGTATTAGGGTCTCAGGTGTCGTATAGACACAACGCTTATCCCGAAGTGTCACTCAGTGTGCCATACGATGGGTGAGACCGAACGATCGACCACGAGCGGGGTGGAACGGACCGCGGGCGCCAGCCTCACGTTCCGCGGGGAGGGCGACCGCGGCTGTCCGAACTGCGGGGAAGTCGCGCTGGCGTTCGACCCGGGGACCGGTCGCGCACGCTGTCGCGCGTGCGGCGAGGCGAACTGACCGGGGCCGCTTCGGGTCGAGCAGGCTACTCCTCGAAGGCTCGACTGGCGGGCAGGAACTCGATCTCCCGGCCGAGGCCGGCGTCGACGGCCCGCTCGTAGAGCATGTGGGCGGCGGCGACCGTCTCGATGGCCGTGCCGCCGCTGTCGAACAGCGTCACCTCGTCGGGGTCGGTCCGCCCCGGTTCGACGCCGGCGACGACCTCGCCGAGTTCGGCGTGGACGTGGTCGTCGTCGACCGCGCCCTCCTCGCGGGCGAGCAGGAACGCGCCCGCGTCGCGCTCGACGCGCTCGCGGAGGTCCGGGACGTACGTCGCGCGGGCGACCGTCTCGGCGTCGACCTCGCGCTTCTCGGGGTGGTACTGCCCCATGCAGGTGACGTGGGCGCCGTCGGCCAGGTCCGCGCCGTCGAACACCGGCTCCGCGGCCGTCGTGGCGGTGACGACCGCGTCGGCGCCGGCGACCGCGGCGCTACTGGAGTCGACCGCGCGGACCGTCGGGTCGAGTTCGTCGTCCATCGCCGCGGCGAACGCCTCGCGGTGCTCGCGGGTCGGCGAGTAGACGCGGACGGCGTCGAACTCGCGGACGGTGACGGCCGCGCGGAGCTGGCCGCGGGCCTGCGAGCCGCTGCCGATCACCGCCAGTTCCGTCGCGTCCTCGCGGGCGAGCGCGTCGAGCCCGACCGCGCCGGTCGCGCCCGTCTTGAACGGGTTGAGGCTCGCGCCGTCGAAGACCGCCAGCGGCGCGCCCGTCTCGGCGTCGAACAGCGGGAGGACGAAGTGTGCGTCGCCGGAGCCGAACCCGCCGGTGTACATGTACCCGCCCATCGCGCCCGTCTCGGGGAGGATCGCCGAGTACCCGGTGAGCATCCCCGGCGGGTCGCCGCCGGTGAGACGGGTTCTCGGACGAGCGGGGGCGCCCTCGCCGCGCTCGCGGTACCCCTCGCGGACCGCGTCGACGTACTCGGCCGGCGTCGCGAGTCCGCGCACGTCGTCGCTGGTCAGGAACAGCGCCCTGTCGTCGGTCATATCCCACCGTAGGGCCAGCCGCGGCTTAGGGGTGTGGGAACGGGAAGGCGACGAGAGGAGGGCGAGACGGGGAGAGGAACGGGAAGGCGGCGAGAGAACGGAAAGGGAGAATCCGGCGGTCAGTCGGCGGGCTGGAAGCCGCCGTCGTCGGTCGACGAACGCGGGGCGCCGTCGACGGGACCGTTGACGAACATCGCGTGCCCGATGAGGCCGACGGCCACGACGGAGGCCAGCGTGATCGCCGTCGTGAGCGCGAACCCGAACGCGGCGAGCAGGGCCGCGATTCCTCCGAGTGCGAGCGGGATGAGACCGAGAACGAGGTCGTAGTATCCAGCCATAATCTATCTTCAACTACAGATTGGTAATACATAAGTGTTCTCCAGAATGTGCGGGTACCATTCGGTGTGACACCTGTGTATTTGCTCTGTCGCCACTGAGAAACCAATTCATAACTTATTCAAATCCAATAATCCGATATCGGACGTGCGCGACAACCGAGGCCGCTATTTTCGTCCGATCGCGGCGAAACTGCGAGGTCGAGACCGGGTCGGCGACTCCGCTCGGGGCGGGCGGAACCGCCGAGAGGTATCACAGCTGAGAACCGGAGTGGCGCGCGATCGCGAGTGCGCCGACTTCGATCGCGGTCGATCCGTCGGTATCCCCCGCCAGACGGACCCTACTATACGTTATCCCTCGTGATAATCCGACACGTGTATTTATGATGGGGTATCGGCAAGGTGTGGACGGAGGGACGGCACGCGCCGGCTCAGGACACAATGACGCCAGACGCAACGGACGACCCCCAGGGACGGACCGGATCGGACGAGGAGCGGCGACGCTACGCCGAGCTCGACATCGGCGGCGAGGAGTTCGTCATCTACGACCGGGACAACCACGAGGCGTGGATCCAGTCGACAGTCGCCGTTCCGGTCGAGGAGTCGCTATGACGGCGGGTCCCGACGGGGCCTCGCCCGGCGCCCGCGTCTCCCTCCGGTATCGCGAGACGGACTGACCCCCCACTGCCCCACTCACCACAGCGGGCGTACCCCCACCGCGCTGCGCTCTGCGGTACTGTCGGGCGCGGCCCTTCGCCGCGCCCGTTTCTGTCGCGTCGAACGACCACCTACGACGCGAGTACGCTCACTGCGACGCGCCACGGGAGCAACAGCGCGAGCGTGACGAGCACGGAGACGGCGAAGAACGTGACCGCGGCCCCGCCCGGGACGGCGGCGGTCGCGCGGAGCGCCTGCGCGACCAGGGCCGCGCCGACCCAGGCGGGTACCGTCCGCACGACCGCCCGCTTCGCCGAGGCGTACGTGCTCCTCGCGTAGACGCCGGCCAGCAGCGACGTGACCGCCCAGCCGACGGCGAACGGCAGGACCGTGACCGCGACGTGACCGGGGTCGACCCCCGGGTCGCCGCCCCCGTGGCCGACCGTCACGCCCAGCAGGACGAACGCGGTGATGCAGGCTAGATCCCCAGCGGCGACCAGCGCCGTGAACGGCGCGGGCTCGACGCGGTGGGCGAGCGCCGTGCGGACGGATGTCATCACCCGGAGCGAGGGGCCGTTGCCCCTTCACTGGTTCGATGAGTCGGCGGCGTCCGCGGTTCGGTCCCCCGGTCCCGCCGTCGCAGCCGCGGGTTTCACGCCCGCGACCGTGTACCCGAACCCGCGGTCGGGGACCGACGCCCGGAAGCCGCCCGACTCCACGCGGTCGGCCAGCGCGTCGGCGGCGAGAAACCGCGAGTCGAAGCCCACGAGGTGCTCGGCCGCGACCAGCCCCCGTCCCCGGAGCGTCGTCGGGTCGAACTCCCGGACCACGAGGACGCCGCCCGGCCGGAGCGCGCGGTACGCTGCGGCGACGACCCCGTCGACGTCGGCCATATGGTGCAGGGCGTCGACCACGAGTACCGCGTCGACCGACGCGTCGCCGACCGGGAGCCGGGCCGCGTCGCCCTGCACGGTTTCGAGCCCGTGACCGCGCGCCGCCCGGAGCATCCCCCGGGCCGCGTCGACGACGACCGGCCGCGGCGCGTCCAGCGCCCGCGAGGCTCGCCCCGTCCCGCCGCCCACGTCGAGGACCCGCTCGACCGGCCGCTCGGCCAGGTCCAGGCCGGCTTCCAGCGTCTCGGGGTCGGCCGCGTACATCGCCCGGTCGTAGAGGCGCGCGAACCGGTGGAAGACGCCCACGTCGCCGAGTGCCATACCGCCGGCTACGGGTGCCCGCGGGATAACGGTGGGCGTCGGCACGGTGGCCGCCGGGGGAGTGTCCGCGACCGGTCGGGGCGACCGCGCCCTACAAGGGGCAGCGGCCGGTAGCCCCGGCCGATGGAGCACGTCCTGCTGGGGTGGCCCGAGGACGGCCCGACGCTGACGCTTGACTGGCGGGCGTTCAGCTACGCCGGGAAGTTCGTGATGTCCAACACGGGGAAGGCCGTCGTCCGGACCGGCGAGGGGTCCGGCCCGCCGGTGACCGACGACGGGGAAGCGGCCGCCGACGTGGTCGCCGCCGCGGCGTTCAACGAGGACCGCACCGACCCGGGCGTCTGCTGGATCCGCTACATCACCGTCCGCGAGGACCGCCGGGGCGAGGGGATCGGCCCGGACCTGGCCGCGTTCGTCGCCGCCCGCGCCGCCGACCGCGGCTACGAGCGCGCCCGCATCGCCGTCAACAACCCCTTCGCCTACCAGGCGCTGTACCGCGCCGGCTTCCGCTTCACCGGCGAGGAGACCGGCGTCGCCGAACTCGTCCTCGACCGACCGCTCGGCGACGGGGACGACACCGGCGGACCCGACGGACCGCGCGGCGACCGCTCGCGGGCGACCTACCAGGCGGGACTCGACGTGTATCGCGAGCGCGACCGGTCCGGCGGCGGTCCGGACCTCTCGGCGGCCGAACGCGAGTTCCTGGCGGAGAAAGCGGGGGCGGACCCGCCCGAGCCCGTCGATCCGCCCGCGTGACCGGGCGCGGCCGGAACGGATCGGCCGTCAGTACAGCTGTTTCTCCCGCTCCTCGCGCTCCTGTTCGCGTTCCTGCTCGGCCTTCGACTCCCGGCGGCGGGCGAGCCAACCCTTGAAGCCGGGGACGTACGTCCGGCGGCAGTCGCGGGCGAAGGCGTAGATGCCGTAGACCCAGAAGAAAAACAGGAGCGTGCCCATCCCGAAGTACAGGAGCGCGGCGGTCGAGACCATCAGGTCTCCTCCCGGGCGCCGGGGTGGCCGCCGCCCATCGCCTCCGAGCGGACGATGTCGTGACAGACGGCGTCGCCGCTCGCGGTGTCGAAGACGTGGATCTTCCGGCGGTCGAGGACGACCTCGATGTCCTCGTCGGCGTCGAGGTCGCTGTCGGGCTCGACGCTCATCAGCAGTTCGTCGGCGCCGTGGGCGCTGGCGGCGCCGCTGGTGCCGGTGTCGGCGCCGGCGGCGTCCTCGCCGCGCAGGACGAGGTAGACGAAGACCTGGTCGCCCATCGGTTCGAGCACGTCCGTCCGGGCGCGGATGCGCCGGGTCGGGTTGGCGAGTTCGTCGGCCTCGCTCGCGGGGTAGACGTCCTCGGGGCGGACGCCGATGGTCACGTCGTCGCCCTCGACGAGTTCGGGGACCTCCGCGGGGTCGAACGCCACGTCGAAGCCCTCGGTCCGTATCTCCCCGGCCTCGACGGTCCCCTCGACGAAGTTCATGCCGGGCGAGCCGATGAACCCCGCCACGAAGAGGTTGGCCGGCTCGTCGTAACAGACCAGCGGCGGGGCGATCTGCTGGAGGTGCCCCTCGTTCATCACGGCGATGCGGTCGGACATGGTCATCGCCTCGGCCTGGTCGTGGGTGACGTAGATGATGGTCGTGTCCAGCTCCTTGTGGAGGCGCTGGAGCTCGGTGCGCATGTGGACCCGCAGTTTCGCGTCGAGGTTCGCGAGCGGCTCGTCCATGAGGAAGACGGCCGGCTCGCGGACGATGGCGCGGCCGATGGCGACGCGCTGGCGCTGGCCGCCCGAGAGCTCGTCGGGCATCCGGTCGAGTAGCTCCTCGATCTGGAGGATCTCGGCGGCGCGGGCGACGCGGCGGTCGATCTCCTCGCTGTCGAAGTCCCGCAGCCGGAGCCCGAAGCTCATGTTGTCGTGGACGTCCATGTGGGGGAACAGCGCGATGTTCTGGAAGACCATCGCGATGTCGCGGTCTTTGGGCGGGCGGGTGGTCACGTCCTCGCCGGCGATAGTGATGGTCCCCTCGCTGGGGATGGTGAGGCCGGCGATGGTCTCCAGCGTCGTGGACTTGCCACACCCCGACGGGCCGACGAGCGTGACGAACTCGCCGTCCTGAATGTCGAGGTTCATGTCGTCGACCGCCGTGACGTCCGCGTAGCGTTTCGTGACGTGTTCGAGTTTGACTTCTCCCATTGTTCACTCCTTGAGTGCGCCCGCAGTCAGCCCGCTGACGATGCGCTCCTGGGCGATCACGACGAGGATCACCACGGGGAGGACGCCGACGATACTCGCGGCCGCCATCAGGTTGTAGAACGCCTGGTACTGGCCCTGGTAGTTGACGACGCCCCAGACGATGGGCGCCCAGTTCTGGGCCTGGCCGTCGGTCATCAGAAAGGAGATGAAGAACTCGTTGTAGACGCCGATGAACGTCAGCACGCCCGCCGTCGCCACGCCCGGCGCCGACAGCGGGATGATAACCCTGAACAGCGCGCCGATGCGGGTCGCGCCCTCGACGCGGGCGGCGTCCTCCAGCCCGTCCGGGATCTGGCTGTAGAAGGTGGTGAGGATGAAGATCGACAGGGGGAGAAAGAGCGCGCTGAACGGCGTCACCATCGCGCCGGGCGTGTTGAACCAGTTCGGGCTCGATATCGTCCCGACGGCGGGCAGCGTGAGGATCTCGACGTTGCCCGTGAAGAACTGGAACAGGGGGATGATGAACGCCGCGGGCGGGAAATACGAGATGGCGAGCAGGACGAGCAGCAGCGCCGTCTTGCCGCGGAACTCCAGGCGGCCGAAGGCGTAGCCGGCGAAGCTCGCGACCAGCAGGACGATGACCGTCGTCGTCAGCGCGATGACGATGCTGTTGAACATGTAGACGTGGAAGGGCAGCCGCTGGAACATCTCGACGAACGACGCGGGGTTGAACCCGTTAGGGAGCAGGCCGATGTCGGTCATCCGGTCGCCGGGCGTCAGCGCCAGCACCAGCAGCCAGTAGAACGGGAAGAGGGTGGTCACGAGGAAGAAGGCGGTGACGACGTAGAAGAGGAACTGGTAGGCGTCGCCGGGGTTGCGGATCGCCTCCTGGGCCCGGTTGGCGATCGGCCCGTCGTCGTCGCCGTCGCCCTCCTCGACGGTGGTGGAGGCCATCAGGCGCCCACCTCCAGGTCGGCGAACTTGACGATGTACACCAGCGCGACCAGGGCGACGATGCCGGCGGTGATGAACGCGACGGCCGCGGAGGTCGCGTACCGGCCCGCGCGGAAGGTCGAGACGACCATACAGGTCAGCGACGGCAGGGTCGAGCAGCCGCCGGTCGTCTCGATGATGCCGTAGACGCGCATCGACTGGATGGTGCGAAAGAGGAGCGCGACGAGCAGCGCCGGCAGGACGAGCGGGAAGGTGATGTAGCGGAACTGCTGGACCTTCGAGGCGCCGGCGACCTTCGCCACGTCGTAGAGGCTGCGGTCGACGCTCTGGAGGCCGGCGAGGATGAGCAGCGCCATGAACGCGGAGGTCTTCCACACGTCGGCGACGATGACGATGATCAGCGTGTCGGTGGTGTTGATCAGCGGGTTCGCCGAGAACACGCCCAGACTCTGCATCAGGTCGGTCCCGACCCCGATCCCCGGCTGGAAGAACAGCCAGAAGATCAGCCCCTGGATGGCGATGGGGACCGCCCACGGGATGAGGATGGCCACGCGGACCCACCGGCGACCGCGGAAGCTCTGGTCGAGCACGAGCGCCTGGCCGAAGCCGATGATCGTCTCCAGCGTGACGGCGATGGCGACGTAGACGAGCGTGACCGTCAGCGCGCTCTGGAGCGGCTGGCTGAAGTCGACGAACGGGCTACCGAGGACGGCGTTGCGCTCGCCGGTCAGCAGCTCGACGTAGTTCTCGAGGCCGACGAACTCGCCGACGTACTCCGCCGAGAACAGCGCGTCGGCGCGCAGCGACATCTCGAAGGTGCTGACCAGCGGCCACAGCGCCATCGTCGAGACGAGCAGCAGCGTCGGGACCAGCAGGACGTACGCGAACCCCTGCTCGGAGAGCCGCTCGGTCCAGTTGGCCGGCGCGACGGCCGCCGACCGCAGGCGGCCCCGCGAGTGGTCGTCGCTGGTCGCCATGTTAGACGCTCTCTTCGAGTTCCCGGAGGCTCTCCGCGAGCGCGGACATCGCGGACTCGGGCTCCTGCTGCTGGGCGATCACGGCGTTGACGCGGCTGGCGATCTGCGACGACTGGTCCGGCCAGACGACCGTCACCGGCCGCGGGATGGCGTTCTCGCCGGCCACCCGGAGCGTCTCCAGGTGCGGGCCCCACGGGTCCACGTCGCCGACGTTCTCCGGGTCGAACAGCCGCCGGTCGCCGGTGAGATAGCCCAGCTCGCTGAACTGGAAGGTCCGGAAGCTCTGCTGCATCGTCGCCTCGATCACCTGGACCGCGGCGTCGACGTTCGCCGAGTTGGGGTTGACCGTGAGGTGCCACCCGCCCAGCGCCGAGGCGGTGCCGCCGATGCCCTCGTATTCGGACTCGTCCTCGCTGACCGCGTAGGGGATCGGCATCGTCCCGAGGTCGTCGGGCGAGAGGTTCTCGGACTCCTCGAAGGCGGTCGCCGCCTCGAAGATGCCGCTGGGCCAGTAGCGCAGGGCGACGGCGTTGCCGTTCGTGAACGGGGACAGCGACGGCCCCTCCGTCCACTCCAGGACCGCGTTGGGCGAGATCTGCTGGTAGCCGTCGAGCGCCTGCTCGTCGTCGGAGCCGTGGATGAGCGTCCGGACCATCCGCAGCGCCTGGTGGACGGGCTCCTCGTTGACGGTGATCGGACGGTCGCCGACCGGGCCGAACAGCGTGTCGCGGCCGCCGAAGTAGGCGCCGCCCCAGGTGGA
This sequence comes from Halosimplex halophilum, assembly GCF_004698125.1. Taxonomy (NCBI): domain Archaea; kingdom Methanobacteriati; phylum Methanobacteriota; class Halobacteria; order Halobacteriales; family Haloarculaceae; genus Halosimplex; species Halosimplex halophilum. The sequence goes on along the minus strand of NZ_ML214298.1, from coordinate 497,115 downwards.
CATGAACTCGTTGAACGTACAGCACGAGAGGCCGACGTAGTCGGTCCCCTGCCAGTTGAAGCCGTACTCCACGTCGGCGTTGCCGTGGGTCTCGGCGACGACCTCCGAGAAGCGCTGCCAGGTCATCGGCTCGGTCGCCCAGCTCTCGCCCTCGGGGTCGAAGCCGGCGTCGGTCACCAGGTCCTTCCGGTACTGGATCGTGGGGAAGCCGACCTGCCAGGGGACGCCGTACAGTTCGCCCCGCGGGCCGCCGCCCCCGCCGGTCGCGGTGTCGGTGTCGGTCGCGCCGCCGCCGACCGCCTGGGCCGGCGCGCGCGCGCTCTCCAGCGGCGCCTCGAAGTAGTACTCGTCGAGGGTCGACTGGGCCTCCTGGGAGAGCCGCTCGCTGAGGTTGACCAGCTGGTCGCGGACGATGAACGGGATCGTCCACCCGCTGTCCATCCGGAAGATGTCGGGCGTCTCGCGGCCGGCGTTGAGCCAGCTACGGTACTGGGCCTGCACGTCGCCGGAGATCTCCGAGGTCGAGAGGAAGGTCACTTCGATGTCCTCGGAGAGGCCGGCGTCGTACAGCGCCTGGCGGGTGTCCTCCGCGCGGTCGGTGACGTTCGACGGCATCGCCATCTCGACGGTCGCGCCGTCCCCGCCGTCCCCGCCGTCGCCGGTGCCGTTCGTCCCGTTTCCCCCGCCGGGCCCCGCGCCGTCCTGACAGCCGGCGAGCCCGACCGCGCCGGCCACGCCGACGGCCTTGACGAAGCGCCGCCGCGAACTCGGCGGCCCGGCCCCGCTCTCCGCTCCCGACGATGAGTCGTGCGACATACCTCCCACGATCGATCCTGCGAGACTAAGGTATAGTCCGGCATCCGCTGACACGCTCGGAATAATCCGGGGTTACCGCCGGCCCCGCTGTCGAAACGGTCGCCGCCGACTTGATGACGGCAGTCCGACACACCCCATGGAACTCGTCGGCCACCGCGGCTGTCCCGACCACGGCCCGGAGAACACCGCCCGGGCGGTCGCGGCGGCCGCCCGACACCTCCCCGCCGTCGAGGTCGACCTCCGGCGCTGCGGGTCGGGCGAGCTCGTCGCCGCCCACGACGAGCGCGTCGACGGCTTCACCGACGGCCAGGGCCGCGTCGCCGACCTCGACCTGGACGGGCTGCGCGAGCTACGCGTCGGCGGGTCCGACGAGCCCGTCGCCACCTTCGCCGAGGTCCTCGACGCCGTCCCCGCCGCGGTGACGCTGCAGGTCGAGCTCAAGGAGCCCGGGCTGTGGCGAGACGTGCGGGCGGCGCTGGCGGCGGACGGCCGCTCGAACGTCCGGCTCTCGTCGTTCTCGGCGCCGGCGCTGGCCGAGATCGCACGCTCCGAGTGGGACCCCGAGACGGGCCTGCTGTTCGGCGAATCGCCGACAGCGAACCTCGACCTGGCGGCGCTCCTGGACTGCGCGAACGTCCACCCGCACGCGCGACTGTGTCTCGATCCCGGCGGCCGCGCGCTCGTCGAGCGGGCCCACGAGGCCGGGTTCGGCGTCTACGCGTGGGGGCTCGAAGCGGCGGCCGACGAGCGTGCCGGCGGCGGAGCGGACTCTGCGGCCGACGAGCGCGAGCGGCGCGGGGCGACGGTCCGGGCGCTGGCCGACCGGGGCGTCGACGGCGTGACGACCGATACCTGGGACCTCCCGCGCCCGTAGTACCCGCTTACGCCCGATAAGGCGACCGTATCGGTCGAAACCGACGACACCCTCAAACGGGCGAGCGCCGCAGTGGCGGTCATGCAGCGAAACGGCGGCCGCCCGGACGGCGAGTCGCGCTCCGGCGGCGACGACGCGGAGACCGACCGGCCGGCGCCGGCCACGCTCGCCGACGCGACGGCGGCCGACGGGGAGGCGGTCCTCGCCGACCTGATCGAGGCGGGCGCCGTCGACGCGAGCGGCGACGACGTGGCCCTCGCGGCCGACTTCGGGCGGCGGTGGCAGGCGGAGATCGAGGCGCTTCGGGACGCCGATCCGGCCGACCTGGCGGCCGCGACGCTCGCGGCGGCGCCGGCCGCGTCGGCGGTCGAGGCGACGATCGACCGCGACCGGACCTACGTCGTCCTCTCGGACGGGGCCGACGAGCCGGCGGGCGAAGTGTGGATCCGCCGGCCGGTGGCGGTCGCCGAGACGGCCGCCGCGCGGGCGCTGGCCGCGACCACCGACCTCGCCCCCGAGCGACGCGCCGTCGCCGCTCACGGCCTGTCGGTATTCCTCGACGCCTGCCCGATCTGTGAGACCGACCTCGACGCCCGCAAGGCCGGCGGCTGCTGCGGCCCGCCCCGCACCGACGCCGAGGGCCACCCGCTGCGGGCCCTGGTCTGTCCCGACTGCCGGACGCAGTTCGCCGCCTTCGAGTAGGCGCGGCGCCACTCGTCGGGCGTGACCCGCTACCTGCTCGCGACCGCGTCGGTCCACACGACCGCCGCGGCCGCCGACTACCTCGGCGACCGGCTCGCCGCCGACGACGAGGTCGTCGTCCTGACCGTCGCCGAACCCGACCTCGACGGCCGTGACGCCGGCGACGCCGCCAACGTCGCCCGTTCTCGACTCTTGCCCGCGACGGTCGAGGTGCTCGAACGCGAGGGCGAACACGCGTCGGCGCAGCCGCCGCGGAACGACGAGGTCGGCAGCGCCGACCTCGTAGCCGAGGAGATCCGGACCGTCCTCGCCGACCGGGACGCGGACGTGCTCCTCCTCGGGCCGCGGCGGGGCGACCCGGAGGCCAGCGGCGAGGGCGGGGACTCGACCGACCACGAGGCGCCCGGCTCGACGGTCCGCGCGCTACTGGGGGACGTGGCCGTGCCGGTCGTGGTCGTGCCGGTACCGGCGCTGTCCGGGTCCGCCTGACGGCCGCGGACCCTCGGCCGTCGGACTGGTTCCCGACCCGTGGAAAGCCTTCGCACGAGCGTTTATCCCGGGGGATGGGACCAGGGCCGGCCATGGAGCCACGAGCGCTCGGGCGCGACGAACGCGCCATCGAGGGACTGCCCATCAGACTCGTCATCGCCCTGGTCGTCGGGGTCGCCAGCCTCAGCGTGATGATGAACACGCTCGGCGGCGTCCAGACGCTCGGGGTCACCGAACTCGACGTGAAGCCCTCGCCCGAAGTCGTCGACGAGACCAGCACCGAGATCAGCGTCGCGGTCGTCGAACCGCAGGGCGGCCGCGTCGCCAACGCGACCGTCGTCGCCACCGGCGGTACCGCGACGCTGGACTCGGTTGCGACCGCGCGGACGAACGCCAACGGCACCGCGACGCTGTCGCTGTCGCCGTCGCTCGGCCCGAACCAGCAGGAGGGGACGATACAGTTCGACGTGAAACCGCCCGCCGGCGGGCAGTACGCCGACGAGCGCGGGAACACGGAGGTACTGGTGGTCGCGGACGGATAGGGCCCGGTCGGTTCAGCGCCCGACCGCGTCGTCCCAGTCGATCCACTCCTGTTCCCAGCCGGTCCGGCCCTCGGCGTTGCGGCGGGCGAACTCGCGGTCCTCGCGGCGAGTGCGGTTGCGCTCGACCGTGTCGGCCTGCTCGCCCTCGACGAGCATCGGCCGGAAGGCGACGCCGCCGAGCCGCTCGACCACCTCGCCGCCCTCGACGACCGCGAGGTGCTGCTCGCCGGCGCCGTGGGGCATGACCAGCCGGCCGCCTTCGGCGAGCTGGTCGACCAGCGCCGCGGGCGGGCTGACCGCCGCCGCCTCCAGCAGGATGCGGTCGAACGGCGCGTACTCGGGGAGCCCGTCGGCGCCGTCGCGGCGGTCGACGAGCACGCCCTCGTAGCCCGCCTCGGCGAGGTTCTCCCTGGCCTCGACCACCAGCCGGCGCGTGATGTCGATGGCGTGGACGCGTTCGGCGCCGGCCAGTTCCGCGACGACCGCGGCGGTGTAGCCGACGCCCGCGCCGACGACGAGGACCGAGTCGCCCTCGCGGACGTCGAGCGCTTCGAGCAGCCGCGCGACGGTGCTCGGCGCGAGCACGCGCGTCCCCAGCCGCTCGAACGGTCGGTCGGCGTAGGCGCCGCGGTCCTCCGCGACGAACGCCTCGCGGGGCACCTCGCGCATCGCGACGGAGAGGGCCTCGCTGCGGAGACAGCCCTTGCTCTCGTGTTCCAGGCTGTCGACCATATCGTCGCGCACCACCGCCGGATCCATGCCCGCCCGTCCGCCCTCGACGGTAATGAATGGCGCGGCTCCGGTCCCTGCCGCCCCGTGTGCGCGAGGGACGGGCTCGGTCGGACCGCCCCAGTTACTGTTAGTTTTTTATCCTTTGAGGAATATCATTCGGCCGGACACATGGTCGACGGAACGACAGGGGTTCGACAGCGTCGAGCGACCCGCGGTCCGGTCCCGAGGCCGCCGGGTCGCCCGGACGAACCGACGGCCGCACTCGACGGGGGCGGCGACGTTCGAAGACAGCGCACGCCGTCGAACGGGGGGGACCGACCGTGTCGGTCGTGAGCGATCCGAACGGGTTCTACGAACGGGGAAAGAGCGGCCTGAGCGTGCGGTACGTGCTCGGGATCGTCGCGCTGGCGGGCGTGGCCAGTTCCCTGTCGGGGATCGTGCTCCTCTACTACCAGCTGCAGATCGTGCCCGGAGCGGCGACGACGCTGTTGCTGACCGGAGGGGTGGTCACGCTCCTCGCGAACGTCCTCTCGGTGTTCGCGTTCTGGTTCGTGTACGCCGTCGTGATCCACCTCCTCGCCATGGGGATCACCGAGGGGTCGATGCTGTCCGTTCCGGAGGGGTCGTTCAGACGGCTCAGTCTGTTCGTCGGATGCGGGTTCCTCCCGGACGTGCTGGCCGGGATCAACAAGGCGGTCGCCACGTTTCTCACGGTGCGAACCGCCTTCGCCGGGACGGAGCCGTCGGAGCTGGACGCGAGCGTGCTGGCGGCGTCGCTGCAGGGCGCGACCGCGATGCGGATGACCGTCGCCGTCACGACGGTGATCCTGCTCTGGCGGGGGTTCATCTGGGCGTTCGCGGTCAAACACACCTACGACATCGAGCTCCGGACGGCGGCGGCGATCGCGGCGGTCCCGACGCTCTGTAGCGTCCTCCTGACGGTCCTCGTGTTCAACGCCCGGCTGCTCGGACTCTGACGCCGCCGCGACCCCGCGCCGCGGGTCCGGGCCTCCGCGCGGGTGCCGCCGGACGCGGTCGACAGCGAGTCACAGGACGTGACCCGCCAGCCAGGTCGTGACCGTGGCTTCGACGACCGCGCCGACGACGATCAGCGAGAGCGCGAGCGCCGCGAGCACGCCGAGTTCGCGCAGTTCGGACCGGTCGACCACGGTGTCGCGCCGCTCGCGCAGGTACGACAGGAAGTTGACGGGGAGCCGGAACCCCGCCGCCCCCGCGATCCACAGGGCGGGGAGTTCGAACAGCCCGTGTGGGACCAGCAACGCGGCGACCTCGAGGGGGCCGGCCGGGACCAGCCCGACGAAGTAGAAGTGGAACACCCCGTTGGAGAACAGTAACACGAGCGGCACGGTGCCGAACGTCACGGTGCCGGCGAGCAGCGCGACGGCCACTGCGAGGTTGATCGCCAGCAGGTCGGCGAAGGAAGCGCCCGCTCCGGCCCCGGCGACCGCGGTGCCGCCGCTGGCCCGTGCCAGTCGCGCGTAGTCGAGCGTCGAGCCGACGCCCAGCCCCAGCACCGCACCGGACAGATAGACGGCCGCCGCGGCGCCGATCAGCCGTCCGTTGGCTCGGACCGCCGACCGGAGCACGGCGAACCGACGCGTCAGCGCCCCCGCGACGACCGGACCGTCAGTGACCGTCATCCGCTGATACCGGGCTAGGCTCCGGGACCGTACTGGTGGTACAGGTACCCGACCCCGTAGCCGGTGCCGTTGCACAGGACGTACGCGAACAGGTATCCGTTGGCGGCGAGCAACACGTTCGCGGCCAGCGCCGGAACGGCCAGCGCGATGCCGGCGGCCGCGACTCGGCCCGCGCGCTGGTTTTCGGCCGGGAGGCTGTGGTTGTGGGCGACGACGGCCCCGAAGGCGAGGCCCAGCACCGCGACGACGCCGGCCCAGACCGGCTCCAGCGCGAGCAGCGACACGCTCTCGGGGAGGACGCCCGCGACGGAGAGCCCGAGCGCGTCGAGCGGTAGCGTCGCGAGCACGACGACGACGAGCAACTGTACCAGGTCACCGCGCGCGTTGTCCGGATCCGACGACGAGCGGACTGTCTCTTTCGAATTCATATGTTTTTCTGATTGGTTTAACGTCATTATCGGTTGTCGTGTGACGGATAAAAAAGTGTGGGTCGCCCGGCGGTCAGAGTCCGATCAGGATGGAGGCGGCCCACCCGTACGGACCACCGACCAGACTGGCGAGCGTCGTGTACTTCGTGACCGTGGACGCGCCGAGCAGGACCTGACAGGCGAGTTCCGCCTGTGAGGAGTCGGCCTTCTCACACGCCTCGCCGACGAGGATGGACCCGAACTCCGCAGTCGCGCCCTCCGCGCCGCTGACGGACGCGTCCGCCGCCGCCGTCGTGTCGGCGGCGACGGTCCCCGCCGTGAAACTGGTCGCGATCATCGACAGTACTACCAGCGATGCCAGGAATCGGCCTGCGGTTTTGTACTCCATAACTCCAGTTTCGGTTACATTTGGTTGCTACATAATTGTTTCGTCAATCCTAATTTATTCTAGAATACACTACTGGGAGATACGAACGGGGGTCGGGTCGAGCGTGACGCGCTCGTCGGCGGTCGAAAACCGTCGCCGAAGAAACGCCGGGCTACTGCAGCTCGACGAACCGGACGCCGCCGTACTCGTCCCGGTCCAGCGACCCGTCGGCGCGCCGGCGGGCGCGGACGAGCGTCTGCTGGCGGCGGCCGATCGGCGCGAGCACGTACCCGCCGGGGCGGACCTGCTCGACGACGGGCTCGGGGAACTCGGGGGCGGCGCAGGTCAGGTACGCGCGGTCGTAGGGGGCGTGCTCGGCCCACCCCTCCTTGCCGTCGCCCGCGCGGACCGACACCGCGCCGTAGCCGAGGCGGTCCAGTCGCTCGCGGGCCTCCTCGGCCAGCGAGTCGTGGTACTCGACGGAGTAGACGTGCTCGGCGCCGACGACTTCGGCGGTGACGGCGGCGTGGTAGCCACAGCCGGTGCCGACCTCCAGCACGTCGTCGCCCGCCGAGAGGTCGAGCAGGTCGGCCATGACCGCGACCATGTGCGGGGCGCTGATGGTCTGGCCCTCGCCGATGGGCAGCGGGGTGTCGCGGTAGGCGTCCTCGCGACGGTCTTCGGGGACGAACTCGTGACGGGGGACGGTCGCCATCGCCTCGCGGACGCGCTCGTCGTCGATCCGGCCGCGGTCGTCGAGTCGCTCGACTAACCGCTCGCGGGCGGCCGCGAAGTCCATGCTACCACGCGGACCAGGCCGACGAGGACTCGTCGCGCGCGTACACCCGGTTGATGTCCTTCGCGAAGGCGCTGTCCCCGTCGAAGTCGAGCTTGGCGTGCTCGTAGCCGACGGCGTCGTCGCGGACGTGGATGCCCTCGACGGTGAACTCCTCGTCGCCCAGTTCCTCGGTCTCGCCGACGACGAACTCGTAGTCGCCGGGCACCTGGACGGTCAGCGACTCCGTCTCGTCGTGCGTGCCGTCCTTGGGGTGGAGTGTCAGGTCGACGCTGACGTTGCCGACCGCGCGGGTCCAGATGGTCCGGACCTCCTCGGCGGTCGTCTCCTCGGCGCGCTGCTCGTCGCCGAGTTCGAGGCTGGTGATCCGGACGGTCATGATCGCCTCCTCGGTCTCCAGCAGGAACTCCTCGCCGACGGCGAGCTGTTCGCCCTCCGGCACGTCGGCGGTGGCGGTAAAGGACTCGCCGTCCTGGGAGACGACCACGTCGCGCTCGTACTCCGTGGTCGAGGGGAGCTGGTCTTTGTGCGTGTGGCCGCATTCGGTACAGCGGATCGTGGCGTGGCCGCCGCCCGTCGCGAGCACCTCGTGGACGGTCTCCAGCGAGGGCGAACACGAGGGGCAGGCGACGGCGACCCGCTCGGCGGACTCGGTCATACCCCCGTGTTGCCCCCGAACGCGTAAAAGTCCGCTGAGTCGGCCCGCCGGGGCCGTGAGCCGGCGGCGGACCGACCGGTCGACGAGGGGGCCGTGTTCGACCCCGGAGATCCCGGTACGGGGAGAATATTCACGTGGGCCCGCGCCGAACGAACGCGGCATGCACACCGGATCCGAGCGACCGGGGGGCGAGTGGGGGGACCGACCGGCAACGGGGGAACGGCTGCAGCGCCGCCGGGTCGCGGTCTTCCTCGGCGTCACGTTCGCGGTGTCGTGGGCGACGGCGGCCGTTATCTACGGGCTGGGCGGCGTCGGTGCGGGGCCGACGCTGGCGCTGGGGATCCCGCTGTGGCTGGTCCTGCTCGCCGGCCCCTACATGTGGGGACCGGCCATCGGTCACGTCGCGGCCCGGTGGCTGACCGACGAGGGGTTCGACCGCGGCGAGATGCACCTCCGCGTGCGGACGCGCTCGCGCCCGTGGCTCGTCGGGTGGGTCGGTCCCCTCGTCCTGATCCTCGCCGGTGCGGGGCTGTACTTCCTGGTGTATCCGGACCTGTTCGGCGGGACGGCGGCGGTCGCGGACCTGCTCGCGACGGTCGAGGCGGAGACGGGCCAGGAGATCCCCCTCTCGCCGACGGCGTTTCTCGCCGTCCAGTTCGTCCAGGCGCTCGTGGCCGCGCCCCTGCTGAACAGCGTCGCCACGTTCGGCGAGGAGTTCGGCTGGCGCGCGTACCTGCTGCCGAAGCTCGCGCCGCTGGGCTGGCGGCGGGCGCTGGTCACCCACGGCGTCGTCTGGGGCGTCTGGCACTGGCCGGTCATCGCGATGGGGTACAACTACGGCCTGGCGTATACGGGCGCGCCGTGGCTCGGCCTGGCGGCGATGACCGTTGCGACCGTCGGACTCGGCGTGTTCCTCGGCTGGGTCACGCTCCGGAGCGGGAGCGTCTTCCCGGCGGTCGTCGGCCACGCGATGATAAACGGCAGCGCCGGCCTCGCGACGCTCTTTGCCACGGCCGTCCCCAACCCCGTGTTCGGACCGACGCCGGTCGGCCTGGTCGGCGTCGTCCCGTGGCTCGCCGTCGCCGCCGTCCTGTTCGTCCGGACGGACTGGCTCTACCCCGACGAGCGCGGACAGGCCGAGAGTGGTCCCGAGAGCGTCTGAACCCTTATTCTGCCGACGGCAGCTCGACCTCCGCCCCGTCGGCGTACACCGTGGGGCCGGTGATGATCCCGTCGAGGTGGACGGGCGCCGTGGTGTCGCCGCCGATGCCGTGGTCGTCGCCGACGGCGATGTGGACGGTGCCTGCGGCCTTCTCGTCGAGCAGGACCGACCCCACGAGCTCCTCGACGGCGAGGTTCGACCCGATCCCCAGCTCCGCGAGGTTGTAGGCGTCCCGCCCCACCTCGTCGGCCGCGGTCTCGAGCTCCTCGCGGACGGCGTCGTCGGAGACCTCGGTGACGTAGCCGTCCTCGACCTCGAACGCCAGGGTCTGCCCCTCGTCGAGCCTGCCGTGGGGCATCATCGTCCCGTCGACGACGAAGCGCCCGTTCGCGTCCTCGGGGCTGACGAAGATCTCGCCGGCCGGGAGGTTCGACATCTCGCCGGGCTCGTGGACGATCCCGGTGTCGAGCTGCCACGCCCGGTCGCCGAGATCGAAGGCGATGTCGGTGCCGCGCTCGGTCGTCACGCGGACCTGCTCGCAGCCCGCGACCTGGTCGAGCAGGCGCTCGGACTCGGCGGCGATGGAGTCGTAGTCGGCGTCCAGTCCCGCCCGGAAGACGTCCTCGGTGATCCCCGGGAGGGTGGCGACCCGGGCGCCCGCCCCGGTGGCGTCGGTGCGGGCCTCGGTGTGGGTGAGGCTCTTCGTGGTGGGCGCGAGCACCACGTCGGCGCCGGCCATCGCGGCCGCGACGGGCTCGGGCGGCTCCTCGCCGTGCTGGTCGCCCGGCGGGTAGCGGACGATAGCAGCGTCGTCGGTGATCCCGCTCGCGACGCCGTACAGCGCCTCGCCGATCGGCCGGCGCTCGTCGTCGGTGACGACGGTACAGGACTCGTCGCTCCCGAGGTCCATGCACTGCTTCACGGCGGTCTCGGCTGGCGCTCGCAGGGACGAATCGCTCATGCCCGACCCGAAGCGCGGCCGGCGGTTAGGTCTTGTCCTCGGGCAGAAGGGGCCCACCGGCGAGCACCGGTCGACGGTCGATAGGTACAACGGCTCTTTGAGTTTCGCGAAGGGGTTTATATAGGGGGGCCGTAGTACGGGACGCCTTCCCACCCACCTGCCCCTGCCCGCTGTCGGCCCTCCACCCGTCCCGCCCCGTCCCCCCACCCGATCTCCGGGTGGTCTCCGCCCCGTCTCCCGGTCGCGGCCGCCGCGCCCGACCGCCTCCGCACCGCTCCACTCCGTTCCGCCCCGTCCGCCGTGAGTCGTGCGGCGGCACCTGACTCTTTAGTAACACGGTTGCGACCGGTGACGTATGCGAAGCCGCCGAGCCCTCCTCCGCCGGCTGGCCGCGGGAGCGACCGTCCCGCTCGTCGGGTGCAACCTCGGCCCCGACGACGGGCCGGGAGACGGGACGACGGTCGACGGAGACCCGACGGGCGGACCGACCGCGAGCGAGCGACCGCCGGCGACCGGATCGGCGACACCGACGGCGACGGTGACGCCGACCCCGACCGCGACGCCGACCCGGACGCCCACACCGACCGAAACGCCGACGCCGACCCCAGCACCGACTGCGACGCCCGGACGGGGCGACCAGGTGGCGGCGTTCACGGGCGCGGACTCGCGGGAGTACGACCACTTCGGGGCGACACTGGCCGTGGCGGAGGACGCCCTCCTCGTCGCCGCGCCGGGCGACGCCCACTCCGGGACCAGCGGTCCGGAAGGGTCGGTGTACGTGTTCGAGCGGGCCGGCGGCGAGTGGCGCCAGCGGTCGACGCTCCGTCCCGACCCGGAGTCGCTCCCCTTCGACTACAGGTTCGGGACCGACATCGCGGTGTCCGACGGGACGCTCGTCGTCGGCGCGGTGGAGCGGATCGGACCCCACGGCATCCCGAGAGGTGGGGCCGTCGTCTTCGCCGACGGCGACGAGGGGTGGGAGCAGACCGCAACGCTGCGTGCCGACCGCTCGTCCCCGGAGGTCGAGGAGGCGTTCGGACGGGCAGTCGCGGTCGACGGCGGAACCGTCCTGGTCGGCGCGCCCTGGGGTGCCGACGGCGACGAGCGGCCGGGAGCGACGTACGTGTTCACTCGCGGCGGAGCGGCGGAGACCGGCGGGGGCGGCGGCTCGACCGGGACCGATCGACCGGCCGGCGAGTGGGGCCAGACCGCGCGGCTCGTCCCGACCGGCGCGGACGGCAGTTACTTCGGGCGCGCGGTCGCGCTCGACGGCGACGCGGCCCTCGTCGGGGCGCCGGACTACGAGAGGGCGGACGGCGACGCCGTCGGGCGGGCCCACCTGTTCGAGCGCGGGAGCAGCGGGTGGCGCCGCCGGGCGACGCTGGCGCCCGCGGTGAACCACGACCCCGACAACGGGGACCACGTCGGCAGTTCGGTCGCGCTCGACGGGTCGACGGCGCTGGTCGCCGCCTGGGGAGCCGACGAGCCCAACGGGTTCTACGGCGGCGCGGTCTACGCGTTCGAGCGGGTCGACGGCGACTGGATCCCGGAGACGAAACTCGCCGCCGCCGACGGCGACCGCCGGGACGTGTTCGGCAGCGACGTGGCGCTGTCGGGCGACCGGGCGCTGGTCGGCGCCGAACACGACGACTCGACCGGCGCGGACGCCGGCTCGGCGTACCTGTTCGGCCGCGACGGCGACGGCGAGTGGCGCCAGGACGCGAAACTGCTCCCCGGGGACGGCGACCCGCACGACCTGTTCGGTACGTCGGTGGGGCTGTCGGCCGACCGGGGGTTCGTCGGGGCGATCGACGGCGAGACCGAGGCGAGCGGACCCAACGCGGGCGCGGTCTACGTCTTCTCGGTGTAGTGCACTCCCGTCGTCGACGGCCGCCGGTCAGGCGTCGGGGTCCGCGTCGGCCGCCAGCCCGTCGAGGAGGTACTCGGCGGTGGTCCGGGTCGTCGCCAGCGGCGTGTCGTGCACGTCACAGATCCGCAGGAGCGCGCTGATGTCCGGCTCGTGGGGCTGGGCGGTCAGCGGGTCCCGCAGGAAGATGATCCCGTCGAGGCGCTCCTCGGCGACCTCCGCGGCGATCTGCGCGTCGCCGCCGATCGGCCCCGACTCCTTGCGTTCGACCGTCAGCCCCGTCGCCTCGGCGACCCGCTTGCCCGTGGTTCCGGTCCCGACCAGGTCGAACGTCGAGAGCAGCGACTCGTAGGTCTCCGCGAGGTCGATCATCTCGGGCTTCTCGTCGTCGTGGGCGATCAGCGCCAGGCGCGTCATACCGGGGGTTCTCGCTCCGGGGGGTTAGCTGTCCCGCCGCTCGCGGCGCGGTCGGCTACCCGGTGCGTCGAGTCGGGACGGCGCGGTCGCCACTCGGGGTCGACCGCTACTCGGGGTCGACGGCGACGTGGCCGCCGCCGTCGATGGTGACCTCGTGGCCCTCCACGGTGAATGTCAGCGACTCCTCCTCGCCGTCGCCGTCGAGCAGCGCCGCGACCGCGTCGAGGTCGACGTACGACTCGGCCCCGGCTATCTCGTCGGGGTCGGCGTCTGTCGCGTCGGCGACCGCCGTCCGTACGGCCTCGTCGATCGGTTGCGGACTTACCCACCCGTCGCTCTCGCCCTCGCCCTCCCCTGGGGCGAGGACGTACAGGTCCTCGCTGGCTGGCATACCCTGTACGTCGCCAGAGCGCTATATAGTACTACGACTGCGATTTCACGCTCTGAAAGAACTGCCCCGGCCCGTCCGCCGACTCCGGGCGACCCCCCGGCCGCCGGAACCGGCGCTTTTTCCGCTCCGTCCTCCCGACGACCCCTGTCCGCCCCCGGGACCGACCGGAGTCGCCGCTGTCGGGGACACGCTGAGACGGCTGCGCGCTCGCGGGACGGCCGCGAGCAAAATCGGGGATGCCCCGATACACCGGTGTTGGAGGCGTCGTCCGGAAGTCGGATGTCAGAGGCACGGTCCGGCTCACTCCCCCCAACACCGTTCGTATCATTCACCACAACCTCGATTAACCTTTTGGCATGGTGGAACAAGTGTATTTAAATACAGCCGCCGCGGTGCCGGCGACCGACACTGCGAGGGGGTGGGAGATGGCGGACCGGGGTCGGGTCCGGTCCGGGACCGGCGGCGGTAGGAACCGGGTTTCGGACCGGACCCTCTGACGGACCGCCGAACCCGCGGGTCAGATACCCTCGCGCTGGTAGGCGCCGTCGTAGGTGTCGGCGTGGTTCGCCTCGGCGAGGACCAGCTGTGCGATCCGGGCGTCGGCTTCGAGTTCGACGGGGTGGTACACCTCCAGCAGCCCCTCGCCGCGGCCCTCGTAGCCGGCGTCCCAGACGGCGGTGTCGAGCATACAGGAGTTGCGCAGCAGCGACGACCGCGGGTAGAGGAAGCCGACGTGGCCCTCGGGGATGCGGACGGTGTCGGCGTAGCCGACGACGTACCCCCCAGCGTCGAGCCGGTAGACCGCGGTCCCGTCCGCCTCGTCGGGGTCGAGCTCGCGGCGCTCGCCGACGGTCTTGCCGTCCGTACCGACCCGTCCGGGTTCGACCTGCTCGTAGACGGCGCCGAGCCGCAGGTCGACGCCGTTGGGCTGTACCTGCTCGTCGTCCACGTCGCCGAGGGCGTCGGCGACGAACCGCCCGCTCCTGAACATACCGGCCGTGGACCCCTCGCCCGCATAGCCGTTTCGTTCCGGAAAGCGTCCGCGGACCCCCCGTCTCTCCCCCAGAGCGCCCGTGCGACCGCTCGTCCGGTGACCGCGCACACCGCCCCGCCGACCGAACGCGTTCACCGAAGCCGAACGTCCGACGGCGACGTTAGTCGTGACCGCGAACGACGATGGTCGAAATCGCAGGACTGCGCGGCTGTGACACCTGACAACACTCGCGGCGACTCGCGGGTTTTATATCCGCTCGTGTGCCATTGTGGGACGTTATGGGACAGACACTCACCGAGAAGATCCTCGACGACCACCTCGTCGAGGGCGAACTCGAGCCCGGCGAGGAGATCGGGATCGAGGTCGACCAGGTCCTCACCCAGGACACGACCGGCACGCTCGTCTGGCTGCAGTTCGAGGCGCTCGAACTCGACGACGTCCAGACGGAGGTCGCCGCGCAGTACTGTGACCACCAGACCTACCAGTTCGACTTCAAGAACACGGACGACCACCGCTTCCTGCGGTCGGCGGCGGGCAAGTTCGGCGCGCACTTCTCGCGGCCGGGCAACGGCATCTGCCACAACGTCCACAAGGAGAACTTCGCCGCGCCGGGCAAGACGATGCTCGGGTCGGACTCCCACACGCCGACCCCCGGCGGTCTGGGCGAACTCGCCATCGGCGCCGGCGGCCTCGACGTGGCCGTCGCGATGGGCGGGGGCGCCTACTACATCGACATGCCCGAGGTCGTCAACGTCCGCCTGGAGGGTGAGCTCCCCGAGTGGGCCACCGCCAAGGACGTCATCCTCGAGCTGCTCCGGCGGCTGTCCGTGAAGGGCGGCGTCGGCAAGATCTTCGAGTACACCGGCCCCGGCGTCGAGAGCCTCTCGGTGCCCGAGCGGACGACCATCACCAACATGGGCACGGAGCTGGGCGCCACCTCCTCGATCTTCCCGACCGACGAGAAGACCGAGGAGTACCTCGAGGCGGTCGGCCGCCCCGAGGACTTCGAGCAGGTCGAGCCCGACGAGGACGCCGAGTACCACGACGAGATCGTGGTCGACCTCTCGGAGCTCGAACCGCTGATCGCCGAGCCGTCGATGCCCGACAACGTCGTGCCCGTCCGCGAGGTCGAGGGCACCGACGTCGACCAGGTCATGATCGGCTCCTGTACGAACGGCGCCTACGAGGACATCCTCCCGGCCGCGAAGATGCTGGAGGGCCGCGAGATCAACAAGACGACCGAGATGATCGTCGCGCCCGGTTCCAAGCAGGCCTCCGAGATGCTGGCCCGCGAGGGCTGGACCGCGGAGATGATGGCCGCCGGCGTCAACTTCTCCGAGGCGACCTGCGGCGCGTGTATCGGCAACGGCCACGTGCCCGCTTCGGACTCGGTCTCGCTGCGCACCTTCAACCGCAACTTCGAGGGCCGGTCGGGCATCGAGGACGACTCCGTCTACCTCTGCTCGCCGGAGGTCGCCACGGCGGCCGCCCTCAAGGGCGAGATCGTCGACCCGCGCGACCTGGCCGACGAACTCGGCGACCTGGAGGACCCCGGCTTCGAGCTCGGCGACAACTACGTCGGCGTCAGCGGCTCGGACCTCATCGCGCCCGACGAGGCCGTCGACGACGAGCTCATCAAGGGCCCCAACATCGGCGACGTGCCGCTGAAGGACCCGCTCCCGGCCGACCTGGAGGGCGAGGTCCTCCTGAAGATGCCGGACAACATCACGACGGACCACATCAGCCCGGCCAACGCCGACGTGCTGATGTACCGGTCGAACATCCCGAAGCTCTCGGAGTTCACGCTCACGCGCGTCGACGAGACCTTCCCCGAGCGCGCGCTGGAGGCCGACGGCGGCGTCCTGCTCGCCGGCGAGAACTACGGGCAGGGCTCCTCCCGTGAACACGCGGCGCTGTGCCCGATGTACCTCGGCATCGACGCCGTCCTCGCCCAGAGCTTCGCCCGCATCCACAAGGCGAACCTCTTCAACTTCGGCATCGTCCCGCTGACGATCGACGAGGACACCTACGAGGACATCGACCAGGGCGACTCCGTCGAGATCGTCGACGACGTCGCCGACGCCGTCCGCTCCGGCCAGGAGGAGATCACGGTCCGGATCAACGACGACTGGGAGGCGACCGCCAACCTCGACGCCTCCGAGCGCGAACGCGAGATCCTCGCCGACGGCGGCAAGCTCACCCACGTCAAACAGCAGTACGAGTCCGGCGACGGCGCCGCGCCCGCCGACGACTGACCGGCTCGTCACACCTTCGCATTTTTCGTGCGCTGTCCGGCGAGCGGCGGCGTCGCGGAGCCGTCGAGTCACGGAAACGGAAAGAGAGTGGGTGGGGTGGGGAGGGTGGGGTGGCACCCATCGCGGGTGCGTTCGCCGGTGGGTGGGTCGCGATTATGAATTTTCTGATCACCGCGTCGTCGCGTGGTTTTTCGTGAGGGATCGGCGGTCGGCCTCCCGCCCGGGCTGTATCTCGCCACCGGACCCGTCCGCCGGCAGTAGACATTTGTAGGGCCGTCGCCTACCCGGCGGTAGTGACGACCGTCCCAGCGGACGAGGAGTCGGGCTCGGACGTGCACGTCCGGGAGGCCGAGCGGGCCGACCTGCTCGCGGTCTTCCACATCGAGCAGGAGGCGTTCCCCCAGCCGTGGCCCTTCTCGGCGTTCGAACGCTTCCTCGACGAGCCCGGCTTCCTCGTCGCGCAGGTCCGCGACGACGAGGACTCCCGGGAGACAGCGACGATCGGCGACGACGGCCGCGTCGTCGGCTACGTCGTCGCCGACGTGGTCCCCGAGCACGGCGACTCGCTCGGCCACGTCAAGGACATCGCCGTCGCCGAGGAGTGTCGCGGCCAGGGCGTCGGCCGCCGCCTGCTCCAGCGGGCGCTGACCGTCCTCGCGACCGAGAGCGTCGGCTCGGTGAAACTCGAAGTCCGGGAGTCCAACGAGACGGCCAGGCGGCTCTACCGTGGCTTCGGCTTCGAGCGCCGGGGTCGGCTCCCCCGCTACTACTCCAACGGCGAGGACGCGCTCGTGATGGTCCGGGAGTTCTGAGCGACCGTCGCCGTCGCGGGGTTACTGCTCGTCCCGCAACTCCTCCGCTATCGCCTGCAGGTCCGCCTTCCGGAAGCTGTCGCCGCTGTCCGCGCCGTCGCCGTCCAGCCCCTCGACGGCCCCGCGGATCGCCGTCCGCATCGCCGGCTTCGAGGGCTGGCTGTCCGTGTCGATGTCGGCGTCGACGGCGTCGCAGATCGCCGCCAGCGCCTCCTTGGTGAAGGCGCTGGAGACCTCGCGTTCGAACCGGCCGACCGAGACCCGGATCTCGTTTCGCAGGGCGTGGACTGTCGGTGACATGGTGTGGTCGTGGTCGGGGTCCGTCGTGTACGTTGTGGTCGATGAGTCTGATCTGTCGGTGGGATCGTCGCTGCGCTCCGGTGAACCGGTCCCGTAACCGCAAACAGCGTGAAAGCCCCGACTCGTTCGGCTCGGGGGTCTCGCTGCGCTCCTCGGTCGTTCCACTCCCTGCGGTGCTTGCGTCGTCCGCCTTCGCCGAACGAGTCGCCCCTTTCATTCCCACCCGCATAGACTGATCACCAGCCGAAACGGGTGGGAATGAAAGGGGCCGGTCGCTCCGGTCGCGCGCCTCGCTGCGCGCTTCACTCGCTTCGCTCGTTCCAGTGCCTGCTTCGTCGTGCTTCCCGGAGCGACCGGGGGCTTTCACGCTGTCTGTCGTACCGATCGAGTCTGTTGTCGCGGAGGCGGTGACGACGCGGACCGCTGTATCCCCCTCTCGTTCTCACCACGCGGCGAGCGCGTCGCGGCCGTGGTTGTACGAGAGGATGCCGAGGAAGGCGAAGACGCCGGTGAACGCGAAGGCGCCGCCGAGGAAGAACACCCAGTCGATGCCGACGTTGCTCGTCAGCCAGCCGCCGGCGAGCGGCGCGAGCACGGAGCCGGGTCGCCACACGAGGTCGCGGACGCCGAAACTGGAGGCGACGCCCTGACCCTTCCCCTCGTCGGCGAACAGCGCCATGCTGGCGGGCTCGCGGATCGAGTCCGCGAAGCCCAGCAGGGCGTTCAGCGCCACGAGCGGCAGGAAGCCGGTCGAGAGGTGACCGAGGACGGGGTAGACCGACGGGAGCCCGAGCGCGCCGCCGATCGCCGGGGTGAACGGGACGACCAGCGCGACGGTCCCGTAGAAGAGCCCGCCGACGAAGACGAACCGCGCCCGACCGAAGCGGTCCGAGAGGCTGCCCGTGAACGGCTGGCTGATCATGTTGGTGAACTTCTCGGCGGCGATGACGACCGAGATGCCGACGGTCGCCTCGAACCCCAGGCCGCCCGAGGCGGCCTCCAGGCCGGCGTAGATGGGCACCCACGTCCGGACGAGCGTCACCGCCACGGCGTACTGCGCCCGGAAGCTCGTCATCGTGAGGATCCGCCTGTTGAACGCCAGGTCGCTGAACGGGAACCCGCGGATCCGCGTGTCGTCGGGTTCGACCCAGAGCCAGACGACGACGAACGCCGTCGCGGAGATGGCCGTCAGCAGGGCGAAGACGGCGTCGAAGCCGAAGGCGTCGTAGAGCGCGCCGGCCGAGAACGTCCCGCCGATGGCCGCCGCGAACCGCCAGGAGTTGGAGGTCCCGATGGTGTTGGCCCGCTCGGACTCCCGGGCCAGGTCGCCGACCAGCGCGAGCGCGATCAGCCCGCCGGCGGTCGCCGCGATGCCCTGGAACGCGCGGACGCCGATGAACTGCCAGCTCGTCTCGACGAACGCGAACGCGAAGTAGACGACCGACGCCAGCCCGACCCCGCCCAGCAGGACCGTCCGCTTGTCGTAGCGGTCGGCCGCCCACGAGATGGGGACGATCCCGACCGCCTGTGCGAAGGTCAGTCCCGTCGCGAACAGCCCGAGGACGAACCCCTCGGCGCCGAGCTGTTCGATGAAGTCCGACAGCAGCGTCAGTAGCGTGATGAGCCCGAACGCGCTCGCGAACCGCGTGAAGTAGAGCGCGCGCAACTGCTTCCCGGTGTCTGTCACTGGTCGAGCGTCTGCGATACTGGCCAAAAGCGATTGCGATACTCGAAGAGTTCTCTTCAAGCGGCGACAGGTCGCGCCGCAGTCGGTCGGTCCTCGGGACGGTCACCGGAGGGCGTCGACGCTGGCGGCGGCGAAGGGGACGAGCATCTCCTCGGGGTGGAGCCCGCCGTGGTTGCCGACGTGGCCCAGGTGGTCCTCGTCGTCGCACCAGGCGGTGCGCTCGCGGTGGCTGAGGACCACGTCGCCCGCCCGGCGGCGCGCCCGCTCGCAGGGGTCCGGCCCGAACAGACCGTCCGCGAGGGCGTCCTCGCCGGTCGTCACGAACGCGTCCAGTCGGTCGTCGAGCGCGGCGGCGACGCGGTCGGTCGCGCCGTCGTCGAGGTGGAGGTGGGCCGACCGGGGGCTCCCGACCGGCGGGAGGGGGTCGCCGCCGGGACCGGTCCGCAGCGCGTCGGCCACGCCGTCGACGGCCACGAGGTCGACGTAGTCGTCGGGGTCCGTGTCGACGAGGCCGTGGTCGGCGGTCACGACCAGGAGCGTCTCGGCGGCCGTCTCGGGGTCCAACCCCTCGACGAGCTGGCGCTGGAGGGCGTCGGCGACGGCGCCAAGTTGCGCCCGGTAGTCCGCCGAGTCGGTGCCGGCGAAGTGGGCGAGGGCGTCGGCCATCCCGAAGTAGGCGTAACAGCACGTCGGGCCGTCGGCCGACTCGAGCGTCTGGCGGACCGTCAGCGCCAGCTCGGCGGCGTTGGCGGCGGGGTGGTCCTCGGCGGCGCCGAGCATCGCCTCCGAGGAGGGGCTGCCGGCGATGGACTCCGGTTGGACGGCGTGGGCGTCGACGCCGTCCGCAACGAGCGCGTCGTATATCGGGTCGCCGGCGAACAGCTCGGCGGGGTCCATCACGTCGGCGGCCGAGTCGCCGCTGCCCTTCCGGACGAACGGGAGGCCCTGGACGACCGCGCCGACCTCGGGGTCGTACCACTCCCAGCCGAGCATCCCGTGTTCGGCCGGCGTCCGACCGGTGTGTAGCGTCGGGATCGCCGACCCCGTCTCGGAGGGGTACACCGAGGTCAGCGGCGTGACCGTCCCGCGGGTGTCGAGCGCGTCGAAGAGTTCGTAGCGGTCGGCGTCGGCCCGCCAGCGGTCGAGGCCGAACCCGTCCACGAGGACGAGGACGACGTGGGAAACGTCGGTGTCGACGCCCGCGAACACGTCGTCGGGCAGCGTCCGTCCGGCGTCGACGCCGAACAGATCCGTCACTGTCGGGCCGACACCGGCGAAGCAGTAGCCGTCGTAGTCGGGACGGAGGTAGCCGTCGCGTTCGTGCTCGTCACGGAGGGCGGCCGCGACGTCGTCGCGTCTCATGGACGCGGTTTCGCGCAGACGGGCCAAAAGTGGCGGGGGCGGACGTGAACCGGTGCCACCACGGGTCGCTCGACCCGGCCGAATTCTTCGCAGCCACCGCCGACAATGTCCGTCATTTGACTTGAAATGTTCAATACGGAAACCACTAAGCCGGCGTACTACATAATAGATGATGTATGTCTACAGAGAGCGGATCCCGAGACGCGGCGGAGCGCAAGTCGGCGATCAGGAAGCGCCACGAGCAGGCGGCGAACGAGGTGCTCCCGGAGCATCGGGAGCTGTTCGTCGGCGGCGAGTGGGTGCCGAGCGCCTCCGGAGAGACCTTCGAGACGACCGACCCGACGACCGGCGAGACGCTCGCGGAGGTACAGGCCGGCGACGCCGAGGACATCGACCGTGCCGTCGAGGCGGCGTGGGAGGCCTACGACGAGCGGTACAGCGAGACGTCGACGGCCGAGCGGCAGGCGATGCTCGAGTCCATCGCCGACGCCGTCGAGGAGCACAGAGAGGAGTTCGCGCGCCTCGAGAGCCTGGACAACGGCAAACCGATCACCGAGGCGCGCATCGACATGGCGCTCGTCGTCGACCACTTCCGGTACTTCGCCGGCATCGCCCGCGCCCACGAGGGAGTGACCGTCGATACCGACGACAGCAGGCACGTCCAGACGCTCCGGGAGCCCTACGGCGTCGTCGGACAGATCATCCCGTGGAACTTCCCGCTGCTGATGGCGGCCTGGAAGCTCGGCCCCGCGCTGGCGGCCGGCAACACGGTCGTACTCAAACCCGCCGAGGAGACCCCGCTGAGCGTCCTGAAACTGATGGAGGTCACCGAGGACGTGATCCCGGACGGCGTGGTGAACGTCGTCACCGGCTTCGGCCCGGAGGCGGGCGCGCCCCTCTCGGAACACCCGGACGTCCGCAAACTCGCGTTCACCGGGTCGACCGAGGTCGGCCGGGAGGTGATGAAAAGCGCCGCGGACAACATCACCGACCTCACGCTGGAACTGGGCGGGAAGAGCCCGCTGATCGTCTTCCCGGACGCGGACCTGGAACGGGCCGTCGAGACGACCATCACGGCCATCTTCTTCAACACCGGGGAGTGCTGCTGCGCCGGGTCGCGGCTGTTCGTCCACGAGGACGTGAAAGACGAGTTCCTCGACGAGCTGGCGGCCGCGGCGGAGGACCTGACGGTGGACGACCCGCTGCTGGAGTCGACGGACCTCGGGCCGAAGGTGACCGCCGAGCAGGTCGAGCGGACGATGAGCTACATCCAGGAGGCCGAGGAGGCGGGGGCGGCGTTCGTCACCGGCGGGAGCCAGCCCGACGACGAGGCCCTCTCGGACGGCTGTTTCGTCGCGCCGACGCTCATCGACGACATCGACCACGACAACAGGGCCGTCCAGGAGGAGATCTTCGGGCCGGTCCAGGAGGTGTTCACCTGGAGCGACTACGACGAGATGATCGAACTGGCCAACGACGTGGACTACGGGCTCGCGGCGGGCGTCCTCACCGAGGACCTGACGAAGGCCCACCGGGCGATCAGGGACATCGAGGCCGGCAACGTCTGGGTCAACACCTACAACGACTTCCCGGCGGGCCAGCCCTTCGGCGGGTACAAGCAGTCCGGGATGGGCCGGGAGACCGCCCAGGAGGCCGTCGAACACTACACGCAGACGAAGACCGCCAACATCTCGCTGCGGTAGCGTGACCGTCCCCTTCCCGGAGCTCCCCCCGGGTCGGATCCGGGCCGGACACGTCTCGGTGGCGCCAGACGGGACGGCCTACGTCGTCCCCTCGGGGATGCACGAGCGACTGCGAGACGCGGTCGTGTCCGACGACGGCGAGCGAGCGGGGGACCCGAAGGTCGACCTCGCGCTGGCCGGGTGGGCCTCGCTCCAGCACGACGGGATGACCGACCGGGTGAACGTCGACGCCCCCGACGACTTCGCGAACACGGCCGTCGTCAGGCGGTTCGCCCGCTCGCACGACGCGGGCTCGGTCGCCGTGGCGTACCACCCGAGCGGCGAGGTGCGCCGGTGGACCGACCCCGCCGCCGTCACGCTGCCCGAGACGCCGGAATAGAGGGTTCGCTCAGTCCGACGCCTCGACGATTCCGACCCTCAGTCCGACGCCTCGGCGGCCGCCAGCGGTTCGATCGCGATCTCCACCTCGATGTCCTCCACGTCCCAGGTCCTACGGTGGCCGTCGGCGACGGCACCGACCTCCTCGGCGCGGACCTCCTCGGCGATCAGGTCCTCGTGGGGTGCGACCAGATCCGCGACGCGGTCGTCCTGCACGTCGTACTCCAGGCGGATCGGCGCCTCCATGTCGAGGTCGAGTTCCTTGCGCATCTCCTGGACGCGGCGGACGACCTCGCGGGCGTAGCCCTCGGACTCGATGTCCTCGGTCAGCGTGGTGTCGACGTAGACGACGCCCTCCGCGCCGAGCGCCTCGAACTCGGCGCCGGCGACGCCCTCGGGGGTGTGGCGGACGAACTCGACCATCTCCGGGTCGAGGTCGACCGGCTCGTCGAGGTCGGCCGAGACCGCCGACTCCAGCGCCGCGACGGTCGGTTCGGCCACGCGGGCGTCGTTGAGCGCGCCCATCACGCGGCCGGCGTCGTCGCCGAACTCGGGACCGAGCAGGCTCATGTCGGCCTCGGCGGAGTAGGACAGCTCGCCCCAGTCCGCCTCGGGGTCGACCACTTCGACGGCGCGGGCGTTGAGGCGGTCGGCCAGGAGATCCGCGCGGAGTTCGACGGTGCCGGCCACGTCGGTCGCGTCGGCCTCGTCGCCCGTGTCGTCCACGTCGACGACGACGCGCTTGACCGGCCAGCGGAGCTTGCGTTCGGCCTGCTGGCGGGCGTTCGACCCGGCTTCCTCGATCTCGCGGACGACCTCGATGTCCCCCTCCAGGCCCACGTCGCGGTACTCGTCGTCCGGTTCGGGCCAGTCGCACATGTGGACCGTCGGGTGGCCGGCGTCGCCGGTGAGCGAGCCGTAGACCTCCTCGGCGACGAAGGGGGCGAACGGGGCGAACAGCGCCGCGACCTCCTCCAGGACGGTGTACAGCGTCGCGTAGGCGGCCCGCTTGCTCGGCGAGTCGGACTCGTCCCACATGCGCTCGCGGACGACCTGGATGTAGAACCGCGAGACGTCCTCGACGACGAAGTCGAGGAGGGCGTTCACGGCGCGGTCGTTCTCGAAGTCGTCCATCGCGTCGGTCATCTCCGCCTCGACGCTCTGCAGGCGCGAGAGCACCCACTCGTCGACGAGTTCGAGGTCGTCGGCCACGTCGGCGAGCGTCGTCGCCTCCGGGTCGAAGTCGTCGGCCCGCATGTACGGCAGCGGGAACCGCGCGACGTTCCAGAGGATGTTGAGCCGGCGCTGCATCTCCTGGGTCTCGTCCCACGAGAAGTTCATGTCCTCGCCCTGGGCCGTGACCGACAGCAAGAAGAGGCGCATCGGGTCGACGCCGTACTCGTCGATGACCTCGTGGGGGTCCACGAAGATGCCCTTCGACTTGGACATGCCGCGGCCGTCCGGCATGTTGGCGTAGCCGTGCATGAGGACCTGCTTGTACGGAATTTCACCCATCGCGGCGGTGGCCATGCCGAGCTGCGACCAGAACCACCCGCGGGTCTGGTCGTGGGCCTCCATGATGAGGTCGGCGGGCCACAACTCGTCGAAGCGGCTGTCGTCCTCGGGGTAATCGAGGGTGCCCCACGTCGCGACCGAGGAGTCCAGCCACACGTCGAAGACGTCCGGGACGCGCTCGTACGTGGTGCCGTCCTCGGTGATCGTCAGGTCGTCGACGGTGTCCTTGTGCAGGTCCACCTCGTCGGGATCGATGTCCTGGTCGACTCGCTCGGCGAGTTCCGCGCGGTCGCCGACGACGATGGCGTCGCTCATCTCCCCGGACCAGTCTTCGGGGATCCAGATCGGGATCGGGATGCCCCAGTAGCGCTGGCGGGAGACGTTCCAGTCGGGGGCGTCCTCGACGAAGTCCCGGAAGCGGTTGTCGCGCGCCCACTGTGGGTACCACTCCGAGTCCTCGATATTTTCGAGGAGTTCGTCTTTGATGTCGGTGATCGTGATGAACCACTGGTCGGTGACGATCTGGATGATCCCGGTGTCGCAGCGCCAGCAGTGACCGTAGCTGTGAGTCGTCGTCTCCTCCGCGAGGAGCGCGCCGTTGTCGTCCAGATCCGCGATGATGTCGCGGTCGGCGTCCTTGACGAACTCGCCGGCGTACTCGCCGGCCGACTCGTCGTAGACGCCGTCGGCGCCGACCGGACAGAAGATGTCCAGCCCGAGCTCCGTGCCGCGCTCGAAGTCCTCCTCGCCGTGGCCGGGCGCGGAGTGGACGAGCCCCGTGCCGTCGCCCTCGGTGTCGACGTACTCGCCGGTGTACACTTCGAGGGCGCCCTCGCCGCTCGGGGCGTCGGGGACCTCCTCGCGCAGCGGGTGCTCGTAGGTCCAGCCCACGAGGTCCTCGCCGGTCAGTTCCTCGACGACCTCGTAGTCGTCGTAGCGACCCGCCGAGAGGACCGACTCGACCTTCGGCGCGGCGACGTAGAGCCGCTCGGTCTCGCCGTCCTTCGTCGCGTCGACGCCGACGTACTCCCCCTCGCCGTCGACCGCGACGAACGTGTTGGCGGGGATGGTCCACGGCGTCGTCGTCCAGATGACCAGCGAGCCCTCCCTGTCTTCGAGGTCGAACTTGACGTAGATCGAGGGGTCCTCCACGTCCTCGTACTCGACCTCGTTGTTGGCGATGGCGGTCTCGCAGCGCGGACACTGGGAGATGGAGCGCTGTCCCTGCTCGACGAGGCCGCGCTGGTGGGCCTTCTCGAAGCCCCACCACGCCGCCTCCATGTACTCGGGCTCGACCGTCTTGTACGGGTCGTCCCAGTCCATCCAGACGCCGAACGACTTGAAGTCCTCCTGCAGCCCCTCCAGTTGCTCATTGGCGTAGGCCTTGCACTCGTCGATGAAGTTCTGCTCGCCGAACTCCTCGATGTCCTTCTTGTTCTCGAAGTCCAGCCGCTCCTCGACGCGGGTCTCGATGGGCAGGCCGTGCATGTCGTAGCCCGGCCGGTCGGTCACGTCGTAGCCCTGCATCCGGAGATAGCGGATGTAGCAGTCCTTCAGGGTCTTGTTCCAGGTGGTGCCCATGTGGGCCGACCCGGAGGTGTAGGGCGGGCCGTCGACGAAGAAGTAGTCCTCGCCGTCGGCGCGGTGCTCTTTCGTCCGCTCGTAGGCGTCGACGGCGTCCCAGTAGTCGAACACCCGGTCCTCGACCGCGTCGGGGTCGTACTGGTCGGGCACGTCCGCGAACCGCTCCGTGCGGGCCGCGGGTTCCCCGTCTCCGTCGGCGTCGTCCGTGCTCATACGTTCACGGACCCGCCCGACGCTCTTGGAAACTTCGATTACGCGGTCGAAGGTGAGGACGGTCGGGGAGGGGAACAGCACCGGGACTCAGGCCCAGTGTGTCGCAAAGTTGTGTGTGCGTTCACGGGCACGTGGGCACTATGAGCGGGTCAACGCCGGGACACGCTGCGTCCGGGCGGGACACGAAGGAAGCCCGTCTCGCCCGTCCCAGCGGATCCCTCCGACTGACGAGACACGAGAGCGTCCCGACACTCGTCGACGCGCTTCTCGGTCTCCCGCCGGGGAGGGAGTTCAGCGAGAGCGAACTCGCCGACCACCCGGCGTCACCCGCCAGACCGTCGGTAACTACATCGGCCCCCTTCTGGAACTCGACGCCGTCGAGGAAGTCCCGAACACGTCCCCGCGCCGCTACCGAGTCGCCGAGAGCGACGCCGTTCGGGAGCGGTTCGAGTTCGACAGCGCACTAAACGCCGCCGGCGGGTGAAGCCGACACGAAAACACCCCTGCGACGCTCTCACTCCACGGCCACGCCGATCTCCATCTCGTAGCGCACCAGCGACTCGCCGTCGTCGTTCAGCACGAACTCGCCGCGGAAGGTCTCGCCGTCGAGCAGGTGCGGGAGCCACACCCGGTCGTCGACCCACATCTCGTCGTAGGGCACCGCGTCCGCCGGGTGCCACTCCGGCACCGCTTCCTCGGTCGCTTCGGGATCGCCCTCGATCCCATCCGCAGCGAACACGTGGACGTGCATCGAGTCGTCGTCGACGCTCCCGTCGCGGAAGTGAAAGTCGAACTTACCGCATTTCTCCAGCCCGACGGGGTCGACCCG
Source organism: Halosimplex halophilum (assembly GCF_004698125.1). Classification (NCBI taxonomy): domain Archaea; kingdom Methanobacteriati; phylum Methanobacteriota; class Halobacteria; order Halobacteriales; family Haloarculaceae; genus Halosimplex; species Halosimplex halophilum. Next base: position 470,620 of record NZ_ML214298.1, on the reverse strand, counting down.
CAGCTCCTCGCGGACTTCCCGCCGGGCCGCTTCCCGCGGCGTCTCGCCGTCCTCGACCTTCCCGCCGGGGCCCACCAGTTTGCCGGCGCCGAGCCCGCGCCGTTTCCGGATGAGCAGCAACTCGCCGTCGACGACGGGGTGGCAGAGCGTCGCCTCGGTCGCCTCCATACCGGGAGACGCACCCGTCGGACCGGCTTCAATCCATCGCCGCGCGAGCGGACCATCGGGTCGCCCACACCCCGTTTCACTTCCGGCGAGCCGGCCGTCGTACTCCCGGACGCCGGCCAGATTTCGGCCGGGATGTCGCGGAAAGATACCGGTTCGTTCGGCGTGCGTTCCACTTTCGCCCCGACTGGCAAACGGTTAAGTGGCGCGGGGAGCGTGGTGAAAGTAATGACGGAGGACCCCGAGGAGGGGATGCTGTCGTGGGACGAGTCGGTGTTCCGCGACGAACACGTCTTCGAGATCGACTACCTGCCGGAGACGTTTCTCCACCGCGACACGCAGATGGAGACGCTGAAGTACGCGCTCCGGCCCGCGGTCCGGGGGTCGCGGCCGCTGAACGTCGTCGCGCGCGGCCCGCCCGGCACCGGCAAGACCACCGCCGTCCAGAAGCTGTTCGGCGAGCTGCAGGCCCAGACCGACGTGAAGACCGTCCGCGTGAACTGCCAGGTCAACTCCACGCGGTACTCGGTGTTCTCGCGGCTGTTCGAAGGGGTGTTCGACTACGAGCCGCCCTCCTCTGGGATCTCGTTCAAGAAGCTGTTCTCGCAGATCACCGACCAGCTGGTCGCCGACGACCGCGTGCTGGCGGTGGCGCTCGACGACGTGAACTACCTCTTCTACGAGGACGAGGCCTCGGACACGCTGTACTCGCTGCTGCGCGCCCACGAGGAGCAGGGGGGCGCGAAGATCGGCGTCACCTGCATCTCCTCGGACCTCGATCTGGACGTGATCGACGCGCTGGACACCCGGGTCCAGAGCGTCTTCCGCCCGGAGGACGTGTACTTCCCGAAGTACGACCAGTCGGAGATCGTCGACATCCTCGAGGAGCGGGTCGACCGGGGGTTCCACGAGGGCGTCATGGCCGCGCCCGTCCTCGACCGGGTCGCCGAGTGCACCGAGGAGCAGGGCGGCGACCTGCGCGTCGGCATCGACCTGCTGCGCCGGGCGGGACTCAACGCCGAGATGCGCGCGAGCAAGGAGATCGAGATGGAGGACGTCGAGAAGGCCTACGACAAGTCGAAGTACGTCCACCTCTCGCGGCGGCTGCAGGAACTCTCGGAGGCCGAGAGCGCCCTACTGGAGGTGATCGCCGAACACGACGGCAAGCGGGCGGGCGACATCTACGACGTGTTCAACGACGAGACCGGCCTCGGGTACACCCGCTACTCCGAGGTGACCAACAAGCTCGACCAGCTGGGGATCATCACCGCCAGCTACGCCGACGTGGACGGCCGGGGCCGCTCGCGGGAGCTGACCCTCAACTACGACGCCGACGCGGTCCTCGAACGGCTGTAGCGGGCCGGCGATCCTCGGGTCGGGCGCCCCGGCGACGTTCTCCGACCGGGCGGCCCCGGCGAGGCGTTTCGAACAGCACGGCCCACCGAGCTGTCGGTCCGACGAACCGTTCCGTGCGGACGGGTCGTGTCCGGTACGTACCCTCCGTCCTCCTCGCAGTCGCATCCCTGTCTGCCGCCGTTCCCCCGACCACAACCTATAAACGCTCGGTCGCTAAACTATGGATTAGACGGGTCTAATATTCGGATTTGGTGTCAAGCTATGTCATTCGATACAGACGACGGACGGACGATGACGCGGCGGGACGCGCTCCGCGCCGGCGGTGCGGCGGCGCTGGCGGGGCTGGGCGGCTGCACGGCCTTGCCGAGCGCGCCGGTCGAAGCCGGGAGCGACGGCGACGACGGGGGCGACCCGGTCGCCGTGGCGTCTTTCTTCAGCTTCTTCGACTTCGGCCGGCAGATCGCAGAGGGGACCCCGCTGACGGTGGAGAACCTCGTCCCGGCGGGGCTGCACGGTCACGGCTGGGAGCCAAACGCCAGCATCACCCGGCGCATCATCGAGGCGGACGCGTTCGTCCACGTCGGCGCGGAGTTCCAGCCGTGGGCCGACCGCGCCATCGAGACCATCGAGGGCGACGACGTTGACACGGCGCTGATCAACGTCCGGGAGGGGATCGAGCTGGTGGACCTCGCGGCGTCGCTGGACCGCGACGAGGAGGGCGTCGGCGCCCAGCGCGGGAAGGACCCCCACTTCTGGCTGGACCCGCGGCGCGCGAAGCAGTCCGTCGACAACATCGCCGAGGGGTTCGCGGAGATCGTCCCGGAGCACGCCGACGCCTTCCGCGAGAACGCGGAGACGTACAAGTCCGAGGTGCTCGACCGCATCGACGCGGACTACGAGGCCATCTTCGACCGGTCCGACCGCGACATCGTCCAGCTGGCCGCGCACAACGCCTTCCAGTACCTCGGTGTGCGCTACGGCGTCCAGATGCGGCCGCTGGTGACGAACCTCGCGGCCAGCGGCGACGTGAAGCCGGCCGACATCCGCGAGGCCGAGCGGGTCATCCGCGAGAACGACATCCGCTACGTCGCCAACGGCGTCTTCGAGTCCCAGCGCCCCGCACGGCAGCTCGTCCGCGAGACGGCGGTGGCGGCGTACTTCCCCGTGACGCCGTACGCCGGCGTCCGCGAGGAGTGGGTCGCGGAGAACTGGGGCTACGAGGAGATCGCGTACAACATCAACATGCCCACCTTCGAGATCGTCCTCGGCAACGAGACGCCGGAGGACGCGGCGCCGTCGGCCGAGTGGCTCGAACAGTGGCGGAACTTCGAACCGATATGAACGCACAGGACACCGGTTCCGGGAGCGGGACCGACGCGGACGAACGAACGACCCCCGGGACCGACGACGCGGCCGGCGAGCCGGTCGTCGACCTCGCGAACGTCACCTTCGGCTACACGGCGACGCCCGTAGTCGAGGACGTGTCGCTGACCGTCGAGGCGGGCGAGTACGTCGCGGTCGTGGGACCGAACGGCTCGGGCAAGTCGACGCTGATGGGGCTGATGCTCGGGCTGCTCGAACCGGACGCGGGCCGGGCCCGGCTGTTCGGCGACCGCGCCGACCGCTTCGACGACGGCGAGCGGATCGGGTACGTCGCCCAGCAGGCCAGCGCCGCGACCGGGATGCCCATCACCGTCCGCGAGGTGGTGAAGATGGGCCGGTTCCCCCACGTCGGGTTCGACCGGCTCCCGGAGGACAACCGGGAACTGCTCGACGGGCTGCGAGAGGGCCCGCTGGACACGGCCCGGGATGTCGCGAACGCCGTCTCCGGCCGGCTGTCCGGGGAGGACTGGGCCGTCGTCGACGACGCGCTCGCGACCGTCGGGATGAGCGGGTTCGCCGACCGCCGCATCACCGAGCTGTCGGGCGGCCAGCGCCAGCGCGCGTTCATCGCGCGGGCGCTGGCGGGCGAGGCCGACCTGCTCGTCTTAGACGAGCCGACCGTCGGCGTCGACGCCGAGTCGGTCGACGCCTTCTACGACCTGCTGGCGGCGCTGAACGCCGAGGGGATCACCGTCCTCCTCATCGAGCACGACCTCGGAGCGGTCGTCGAGCACGCCGACCGCGTCGTCTGCCTCAACCGCGAGGTGTACTTCGACGGTCCGACCGACGAGTTCGTCGACAGCGACGCGCTGGCCCGGGCGTTCGGCGCCGGCGCGCGGTCGCTCGCGGGGGTGTCCGAATGAGCGCGGACGTGGCGGCCACGCTCCTGACGGCCGTCCTCGCCGCCGCGGACCCGTCGGTGGTGATCCCGTCGGTGGCCCTCCCGCTCCAGAGCGGCCTGGGTGCAGTCGGCGAGCTCGTCTTCGCCGTCCTCCTGTGGGTCCTGGAACAGTGGTACTGGCTGATGGACTGGGTGTACTACTTCACGGGGCTGGAGATGCTGAACCCGCGCTACCGGTTCATGCACCGGGCGGTCCTCGTCGGGCTCTGCGTCGGCGTGATGGCGCCGCTCATCGGCACCTTCCTCGTCCACCGCCAGCTCGCGCTCATCGGCGACGCGCTGGCCCACACCGGGTTCGCCGGCGTCGCCGTCGGGCTGTTCCTCAACGCCGTCATCGACCTGGGGGTGTCGCCCTACCTCACCGCGGTCGTCGTGGCGATGATCGCCGCGCTCTGCATCGAACTCATCTCGGAGGTCACCGACGCCTACAACGACGTGTCGATGGCCATCGTCCTCTCGACGGGGTTCGCGCTGGGGACAACGCTGATCAGCCTCAACGCGGGCGGGCTCGCCGTCGGCGTCGACCAGTTCCTCTTCGGCAACCTCTCGACGGTCTCGCCCCAGAGCGCGGCGATCCTCCTCGTGCTGTTCGCCGTCATCGTCGGCACGGTGGCCGTCACGCGCAACCAGCTGCTGTACGTCACCTTCGACGAGACCGCGGCCGAGGTCTCGGGCATCCCCGTCAACTGGTACAACCGCGTGATGGTGATGCTGACGGCGATGGTCGTCGTCGGCGCGATGCAGATCATGGGCGTCATCCTCGTCGCGGCGATGCTCGTGGTGCCGGTCGCGGGCGCGACCCAGGTGTCCCGGAGCTTCTCGGAGTCGCTCGTGGTCTCGGTCGTCCTCGCGGAGCTGGCGGTGTTGCTGGGCATCGCCGCCGCCTACTACGGCGGCGTCACGGCCGGCGGAGTCATCGTCCTCTTCGCCGTGGCGATCTACGTCTGCGCCGTCGCCGTCGGCAAGCTCCAGTCGGCCCGCGGCGAGCGGACCGCCCCCGACATGGGGGCCATCGAGGCCGACGGCGCCGACATCGGGGCCCCGGCGGAGGACGACTGACCGGCGCGGCCCGAACGGAAACACACGAGTACGAGCGGCGGGTCGGTCCGGGCGAATGGCAGAGGACCGCGCGCCGACCCGGCTGGAGCCGCTCGCGCTCGTCGCCGTCGGCGGATTCGCGGGCGCGGCGCTGCGGTACGCGGTGGCGCTCGCGCTCCCCGGCGCCTTCCCCTGGGGGACCCTGGCCGCGAACGGGCTGGGGAGTCTCGCGCTGGGCGTCCTGCTGTACGAGCGCCGCTTCGCCGACGCCGTGAGCGCGGAGACGCGGCTGGTCGTCGGCACCGGCTTCCTCTCGTCGTTCACGACCTACAGCGCCTTCGCCGCCGAGACGACGGCGCTGGCCGGGACGGGCGGGCCGACGCTGGCGGCGGCGAACGTCGCCGCGAACTACGCGGTCGGGATCGCGGGCGTGCTCTGCGGTCGCCGGGTCGCGAGGTGGGTGTCGTGACTCCCCTCCTGTTCGTCGGTCTCGGCGGGGTCGCCGGCGCGCTCGCCCGTCACCTGCTCGGCGAGCGGGTCGACGCCCGCACCGGCGACACGCTGGCGGTGAACGTCCTCGGGAGCCTCGCGCTCGGCGCGGTGCTGGCGGCCCCGGTCGGCGAGGGCGCGGCGCTCGCGCTCGGGACCGGTTTCTGCGGGGCGTTCACGACGTTCTCGACGTTCGCCTTCGAGACGGTGCGGCTGTTCGAGACCGGCGAGCGCCGCCGGGCGCTGGCCAGCGCGGCGGTCAACCTGGGCGGCGCGCTCGCGGCCGTCTGGGTCGGGTCGACCGTCGCGGCGGCGGTGTGGTGACCGGTCGAAGCGGGACCGAAGAATTCCCGGACCGCCACGAGCTACTCGCTCAGCGCGTAGAGGACGCCGTCCTGGCTGGCGATGTAGACGCGGCCGCCGGCGACGATCGGCGCGGCCGTCTCGATGTTGTTGCCCGTGGCGAACGACCACTCCAGGTCGCCGGTGTCGGCGCTGAGGGCGTAGACGCTGTCGTCGCGGGAGCCGACGTAGACGGTGCCGTCGGCGACGACCGGCGGGGCGGTGACGCCGTCGTCCGGGTCGGTGAACCGCCACAGCTCCCGGCCGTCGTCCGCGTCGAAGGCGAACAGCGTCCCGCCGCGGGTGCCCGCGAACACCCGCTCGCCGGTCACCGCCGGCGTCGCGGCGAACGCGTCGCCCCGCGAGGTCTCCCACACGGTGTCGCCGCGGACGTTGACCTGCGCGATGGTGTTGCTCTCGCTGGTGACGAACAGCCGGCGCCGCCGGTGGGCGACGCCGTTGACGCTCCCGCCGAGGTCCACCGTCCACTCCAGGCTCCCCGAGGCGGTGACCGCGTACAGCTCGTGGTCGGCGCTGGGCGCGTAGACCACGCCGTCGGCGTAGACGGGCGAGGCGGTGATCGCGCCGTAGGTGTCCTGGTTCCACTCCTGGCCGCCGTCGAGGGCGTCGAACCGGTAGGCGCGGCTGCCGGTCGACCCGACGTAGACGGCCCGGCCGTCGACGACCGGCGCGGTGTAGTCCTCCGTCGACCCGGGGTCCCACTCCCAGAACACCGAGCCGTCGTCGACGTGCAGGGCGTAGAACACGCCGCCGGTCGTCCCGACGTAGACCAGTCCGCGGTCGACCGCCGCGGCGCTGGTGACCGGCCGGGCCGTGTCCCGCGACCACTTCGTCTCGCCCGTCACGGGGTCCAGCGCGTGGAACGACCCGGTGTTGTCGCCGGCTCCGCCCGCGCCGACGTACAGCGTCCCGTCGGCCAGGACCGGCGTCGCGTTCACGGAGTCCTGGTCGAACTCTTTCTGCCAGTCGACCGTGACGCCCTCGTGGGGCCCCGCGGCGTCGGGGTGGTGGCCCCAGTGCTCGCCGTTGCGCATGAACGCCGGCCACGACGCGAGGTCGGACCCGCCCGGCGTCGCCGTCGCCGTCCCCGTCGACGCCGGCGTCTCGGTCGGCGTCGCGGTCGCCTCCGGCGTCGCGGTCGGCGTGTCGCTCGGCGTCGGCGTCTCGCTCGGTGTCGTCGTCTCCAGCAGTGCGTCACTCGGCGTCTCCGTGGCCGAGTCCCCCGGTGTCGGCGTCCCGCCGCCGTCGGATCCGCAGCCGCTGAGCCCGACCGTCGACGCGCCCAGCACGGCCGCCAGGAACCGACGGCGGCTCGCCCGGTTCCGTGCCATGGCCGGTGTATCGGTCAACGGTGGTATATGTCCTTGGGTTCGTTCGATCCCCGTCCCACGACCGGATATCGCCCCAGAGAGCGTTTCTCCCCCGGAACCGTCCGGCCGCGCGATCCCGGGTCCGTCCCGCAGTTCGTGTGCAAAGGTTTCGCATACCAATAGACCTATATGGTGGTGTGGTATACCGTAGCATGTATGGCGTCCGCACCGAGCACCGACGACATGTTCGACGAGTTCCTGACCGACCGCGGACACGACGTCGAGGAGGCGGGCTGGGAGGAGAACTACAACAAGAAGCAGTGCCCCGACTGCGGGGGACTACACGACTCGGCCGCCACAGAGTGCTCGGTATGCGGCTGGTCGCCGGCGTAACGCCCGCGAAACACACTTCTCCGCGTTTCTCCCGCCCGTAGCGACCGCTCCCCGAGTTTCGCGCAGTAGCTGCCGGCGCGGTCGCGGTGCGGTCGGCGCGCGCTGGAGCGCGCGACCGTAGCCGCACGAGGTCTTCGCGAGCCTGCGATCGAAGGCTCGTCAGAGCGTTCTGACGGTGGATGAGCGAGTGAGCGAATCGGCTGGGGAGGCTCGTGGCTGTCTGCGGTGCTGTGCGGGGCGGTGCTGTCCCTGGCGGACTGAACGGGCGAGGCGCGCTCGCGTTCACTTCAGTCGCCTGAGCGGGCACTATCCGCGCGGGCGGTGCGGAGAGCGCGGATATCCCGCTCAGCGACCGCGAGCGCGCCGAGGGCTTTCACCGCTCACCGTCGAGTGCGGTCGTGATCACTGCTAGCGAGCGCGCCGAGGGCTTTCAGCGCACACCGTCGAGTGTGGTCGAATCGGGCGCGGTTGCGGTCCGCCCGGTATCGCGGTCCACCCAGCAGGGCTTTTGCTTCGGCCGTCCCAACGACCGCTCATGCGAGTCGACGCCGACAGCGCGGCGGTCGTCGTGGTGGACATGCAGAACGGCTTCTGCCACCCCGACGGCAGCCTCTACGCACCGGGCAGCGAGGCGGCCATCGACCCCGTGGGCGAGGCGGTCGCGAAGGCCCGCGAGGCGGGCGCCGCGGTCGTCTGGACCCGCGACGTACACCCGCCCGAGCAGTTCGAGGACGCCCACTACTACGACGAGTTCGAGCGCTGGGGCGAGCACGTCCTCGAAGACTCCTGGGAGGCGGAGATCGTCGAGGAACTCGACCCCGCCGACGAGGACCTGATCGTCGTGAAACACACGTACGACGCCTTCTACGAGACGCAACTGGAAGGGTGGCTGGACGCCCACGACATCGACGACCTGGTGATCTGCGGGACGCTGGCGAACGTCTGCGTGCTCCACACCGCCTCCAGCGCCGGGCTCCGGGACTACCGGCCCGTCCTCCTGGAGGACGCGGTGGGCTGCATCGAGGAGGACCACCGCGAGTACGCGCTGGAGCACGCCGACTTCCTGTTCGGCGAGGTGACGCCGCTCGACGACGTCGAGTTCGTCTGATGGACGGGGACCGTCCCGCCGGCGACGCGTCGTCGGCGACGCTCCGCCGCTACGAGCCCCGCGACCGCGACGCGGTCTGGGACCTCCACCGGACGGCGCTCCGGGCGGCCGGCTCGGATCCCGAGGACGTGCCCCACAGCGACGACATCCGTGACGTGAGGGGGAACTACCTCGACACCGGCGGGGAGTTCCTCGTGGTCGAGGTCGGCGGACGAGATCCGGGCGGCGACGCCGGCGGCGAGGTCGTCGCGATGGGCGGACTCGCCGTCGACGGGGAAGAGATCCCCGAGGGTGCGGGCGAACTCCTGCGGATCGCGGTCGCCCCGGACCGCCAGCGCGAGGGGTTCGGCGGCCAGATCGTCGCGGGGCTGGAGGACGCCGCCCGCGAGCGCGGGCTGGACCGCGTCTTCCTGTGGACCGCCCAGCGCCAGCGGTCGGCGGTCCGGTTCTACCGGGCGCGGGGCTACCAGGGCACCGACCACCGGACCGAGGGCGAGTACGAACTGCTCCGGTTCGAGAAGGCGCTGGGGGAGACCCGATGAGCGACCCCGTCCGCGGCGAGGTCTCCGAAGTGGCGGACGGCCCGGAGTACGACCTCGACTTCCGGGCCCACCCCGAGCGGTACCGCCACACGCCCGACGAGCGCGGCGCGTTCAAGATCGAGCCGTACAAGAGCGAACTCCTGCCCGAGTGGGGGATCGCGACGCTGGAAGAGGCCGAGGACGGCGCCGAAGCGATCTACGAACGATACCGGGAGTACCGCGAGACAGACGAGTTCGTCGGGATGGACATGGCTCGCAAGTACCTCCAGATGGGGTGGACGCGGGCGATGCGCTACGCGAAGTACCCCGGCGGGAACAAGTACCGGACCACCGACGACGGCGAACGCGTCGAGCGGGAGCCCGAGGAGTGGTACGACGCGGAGAAACGCGAGATAGCGCTGGTCTACCGGGAGTACCTCGACCGCGTCCGCGACGACGAGGCCTACGAGCGGGCGAAGCGGGAGCACCGCGAGCGATACGGGGACTGACCGACGAGGACTGACCAGCGGGGTCGATCACCGGCTGTCCGTCCGGATCTCGACTGTCACCTCGGTCCCGACCGGCAGGTCGATCCCCTCGCCGACGAGTTTGACGCCCGCGTGGTCGCGACCGAGCGCGAGCGCGATCCCCCGGACCGGCTCGCCGTTCGCCAGCACTGTCGGGTCGGTCCAGGTCACGTCCCGGCCGTCGGCGTGCCCGACGCGCTTGCCGCAGAGGAACGCGTCGGTGGTATCACCACGCCCGGCCTCGCCGGTCGCGTCGAGAGCGCGGAGCAGCCCGCCGCAGTCGTAGTGGGGGAGGCCGCCGTCGAGGACGCCCAGCGGCTCGCCCGCGGCGTCGGTCGCGACGAACCCGGCGAAGCGCTCGCCGGGCGCCGGATGGGCGGGCCGGTCGAGGACGGCGTAGGTCTCCCCGGCGGCGACCACGGTCCCGGTCCCGTCCCACCGGAGCGCGTCGACCGCCACGTCGGGGCCGAGTTCCAGGGGAAGCGACCCCGCGGCGCGGTGGTGGTCCGCGCCGTACTCGCGGAAGCCGAGGTGGAGGTGGTTGGCGACCCACGGCGCGAAGAAGCCGGCGCGGACGAGCCGCCCGAGCGAGTCGCCCACCGCGACGGAGTCGCCCGCCGACACCGCGGGCTCGACGTGCAGGAGTCGGGCGACGCGCTCCCCGGTGTCGACGAGGATCAGGTGGTCATCGTCGGCCGCGTAGGGCTGCGAGGGCGCCCGCACGGTCCGCGTCTCGACCACCTCGCCGGCCACGGGCGAGGGCGCGTCAACGGCGGGGCCATCCTCGGGGTTCGGCCGGAGGGCGTCGCCGTCGGCGTCGCCGGGGTAGAGGTCGACGGCGCAGCCGCGGTCGTGGGCGGCGAACGGGGAGTTGTAGAGGGTGACCCGCCGGAAGGGCGCGAGCGACCCGGCGGACAGCGTGACGGGCATCGGCGGCGGTTAGGGGAGAAGACACATGACAGTCGCGCTTCCACACTCGGCAATGGACCGGCGCACCACCGCCCTCGTGGCGGTCCTCCTCGGCGTGGGACTGATGGCGGTCCCGGCGCTCGCCCAGTTCCGGGCGCCCGACGGCGACCCGGTCAGCTTCCAGGTCTGGACCGACGAGCCGCCGCCGGAGAACGCGTCGTGGGACAGTCCGACGACGGTGAACGCCTCGGCGGTCCCCGACGCCGTCGTCGCGGAGATCCGGGAGGCCGGCGCCGGAGACGGAGGCGAGGCCGTTCAGACCCGCACGGCGGCGATCGACGAGACGCTGTACCCGGCGCTGGAGTCCTCGCCCGAGGCGGTCTACGTGCGCGACGGCCCGACGTGGTACCGTCTCAGCCGGATCCGGGGCACCGGCGGCTTCGTCGACGCTCCGCTGATTCTTGGAGGTGTCAGTTTCTTCGCCGGACTCGTGGTCACCGCTCTCGGCGGGTGGTACGGCGTCTTCGGCGGGGACTGAGAGGACCGTGATGGTTTTTCCGCGACCGCCCCCAGATGCCGCCATGCGCGTCTACTGCGACCGCGCCGACACCATAGAGGCCGACCGCGCGGTCTCGGAGCGGCTGGTCGAACGGGTCGCCGACGAGCGCGAACCCGCGGTCCGGGTATGGCGGCCCCACCGACAGGTCGCGTTCGGTCGCCGCGACGCCCGGGCGGAGGGGTACGACGAGGCCCGCGCGGTCGCCGCGGAACGGGGTTTCCCGGCGGTCGAGCGCGAGGTGGGCGGCCGCGCCGTCGCCTACACCGGGTCGACGGTCGCGTTCGCGCGGGTGCAGCCGGTCGCGGACCCGCGTTCGGGGTTGACCGAGCGCTACGACGCGGCGACGGCCGACCTGCTCGACGCCCTCGACTCGCTGGGCGTCGACGCCCGCGAGGGCGAACCCGCCGACTCCTTTTGCCCGGGCACTCACTCGGTCCAGGCCGACTGCGGCGGTCGGGCGCGGAAACTCGCCGGCCTGGCCCAGCGGGTGCGCGCCGACGCGGCCGTCGTCGCGGGCGTGCTCGTCGTCCGCGACCACGAAGCTATCGCGTCGGTGCTCGACCCGGTCTATGCGGCGCTGGACGTTCCCTTCGACCCGGAGACGGTCGGGAGCGTCGCGCGGGCGGGGGGCGAGGCCGACCCGGACGCGGTCGTCCGAGCGGTCGAGCGGGCGCTGGTCGGCGGCGAGCCGGCCCCGGCGTCGGTAGAACGGGTCGGCTGAGCCCGCTCCCCGTCGAATACGTGCCAGCGAGTTGTGGGAAACCGCGGGACTTAGGGTACCGGACGTTCGAGGTGAGGTATGCTGTTCCGGAACGCGACGCTCGCGGACGGCCGCCGGCGGGACGTCCGCGTGTCGGGCGAGACCATTGCGGCGGTCGGGGAGGACCTGGGCGGCCGGGAGGGCGAGCGGACGGTCGACGCGACCGGCAAGCGCCTGCTCCCGGGGATGATCGACGCGCACGTCCACTTCCGCGAGCCCGGCGACTCGCACAAGGAGGACTGGACGACGGGCTCGCGCAGCGCCGCCGCCGGCGGCGTGACGACCGTCGTCGACCAGCCCAACACCTCGCCGCCGACCGTCGACGGCGCCGCCTTCGACGAGAAGGCCGGCATCGCGGCCGACTCGCTGGTCGACTACGGCCTCAACGGCGGCGTCACCGCCGACTGGGACCCCGACTCGCTGCTCGACCGTCCGCTGTTCGCGCTCGGGGAGGTCTTCCTCGCCGACTCGACGGGCAACATGGGCATCGAGGAGCCCCTGTTCCTCGACGCGCTCGCCGAGGCCGACGCCCGCGACGTGACCGTCACCGTCCACGCCGAGGACGCGGGGCTGTTCAACGTCTCCGCGAGGGAACGCGAGGACGCCGACGCCTGGAGCGCCTACCGCACCGCCCGCGCCGAGGCCGCCGCCGTCGAGCGGGCCTGCGAGGTCGCCGCCGAGCGCGACACCACCATCCACGTCGCCCACACCTCCACGCCGAAGGGCATCGACATCGCGAAGGAGACGGGCATGACCTGCGAGGTCACGCCCCACCACATGTACCTCTCCCGCAGCGACCTGCGCGAGCTGGGCACCCACGGGCGGATGAACCCGCCGCTGCGCCGCGAGAAGCGCCGCCAGCGCGTCTACGACCGCGTCGTCGACGGGACCGTGGACATGATCGCGACCGACCACGCCCCCCACACCGCCGACGAGAAGGACGCCGACATCTGGGACGCCCCGTCGGGCGTCCCCGGCGTCGAGACCGCCCTCCCGCTCCTGCTGGCCGACGCCCGCACCGGCGACCTGACCTACGAGCGCGTCCGGGACCTGACCGCCGCCAACCCCGCCGACGTGTTCGACCTGCCCTCGAAGGGTCGAATCGCGGAGGGGATGGACGCCGACCTCGTGCTGGTCGACCCCGGCAAGACCCACCCGATCCGCGCCGACCGCCTGCACACGAAGTGCGACTGGACCCCCTTCGAGGACCGCGAGGCGGTCTTCCCCGAGCTGACGCTCGTTCGGGGGACCGTCGTCTACGAGCGCGAGGACGACCGCCCCGGCGGCGAGAGCGAGACCTTCGGTGACGCCGTCGGGCGGAACGTCCGGAGCGCCGGCGAGGCCACCGGCGACAGCCGGGGTCCGGCCGCGCGTAGCGGCGAGACGGAGTCCATCGCCGACCTGGCCGCCGAGGTCGTCGAGGAGCGCCCCGACGACGAGCGCTGACCGCTTCGAACGCCCCTCTCCCCGGGCCGCCGCTCAGACCGCCCGCTCACGCGCGGCGTCGAGCCGCGACTCCGGCACGGGCCGGACGACGCCGTAGACGACGCGGTAGGGGAGCAGGCCGGCGCCGATCCCGGTCATCGCGACCGCGACCGCGTCGACGACCGACAGCGCCGTCAGCGCGCCCGCTACGCCGACGACGGCCGCGAACCCGACGACGAGCGCGATCGCGAGCCCGCCGCGGTAGTAGGGGTCCCAGTCGGCCACGCGGTGCTCCTCGGCGTACATGAGCGCGACCGTCACCACGGCGGCGAGGGCCGCGAGCCACCAGCCGCTCCGCAGCCCCGCGAACCCGGTCGTGCCGAAGCCGTACCCGAGCCACAGCACGCCCAGTCCGCACTCGAGGAGGACCACACGTCGGGCGGCGTCCATATCCGGCGATCCGTCCGGCCGAGTGAAAAACGTTCAGTCGTCGTCGACGGCGTCGGCGGCGGTCGCCTCGAAGTGGTGGCCGCAGTCGGGACACTCCACCTCGTCGTGGCGCAGCGCCGCGGAGTGCTCTCGGACTTCGCGCATCACCTCCGATATCTCGTCTTCCGCTTCCAGTTCCTCCTCGACGGAGAGTTCGACGCCCTCCACCTCCAGCAGGAACTTCGCGACCTCGGTGGCCTCGTACATCACGTCGTCGAGCTCCTCGGCGGTGAAGAAGTCGCACATCGCCCCGTAGAGGAAGGTCGCGCCGGCCTTGCGGACCTTCTCCTCGAAGGACGCTCTCGCTTGATTGACCGCCTGGGGGGTGTAGGTGTCGGTCATGAACGGGACGAGTTCCGGGAGGTTCTCGCCGATCTTCGTCATCTCGACGCCGGTCTCGGTGCGGAAGTCGGCACAGAGCCGGGCGATTGCCCACTCGCGGGCCGTGATGTAGGTGCGCTCGCGCAGGAAGTCGTTGGCGCGGTCGTAGGTGCCGCCGTCGATCTTCTTGAAGCGGTCGTACTTGGCCACGTCCGGCGGCAGATCCGGGTCGGGCGCGTCCGCCGGTCCGGCGTCGCCCGCGTCCGGTGTGTCGATGTCGTCGGCGTCGCCCTCTCCGGACGCGTTCACGTCGTCGGGTTCGGGGTCGTCGGTCGGCTGTGCGTCGGCGGCCCGGTCCGGCGACTCGTCGACCCCCTCGGTCGACGCCGCGTCCGCGTCGCCCCCGTCGCCCTCGCCCGTTTCGGGTCCGTCGGTCATGGTCCCTTCTGTGTCGCCGCCCCGAAAAAGCGTGTCGGCGTCGCCGTCACACCGAAGGAGCGCCGTCCTCTCGGTCCCGGTACAAGAATAATTATAAACCTCGGCGGGGAAGTGGTGTGTAGACACGTACCATGGCCAACACGACCTATCTCGCGAGCATGGTGTTGATGGGGCTGCTCGGGGTCGGGGTCGTCCTGTTCGTCCTCCGGTCGCGGCGGTGGCGCCACTACGTCCCCCGGGTCGCCCGGGACGTGGCGGACGGCGAGCGGCCGGCCTCGGGGCTAGCGGGCCTCGCCGGGCGCACGAGCACGTGGACGGCCGCGTACGTCGTGCTCGTCGTCGGGTTCATGTTCGGCGCGATGGCCTACGCGAGCGGCGCGATCACCGGACCGGCGATCATCGGCGCGGTCGTCGCCCTGGTCGCGGGTTTCCTCGTCGCGGGCGTCTACTTCGCGATGCGGGAGAACGGCCGCCCGAGCGCGCAGGCGGCCGCCGGCGGCGCCGTGGCGACGGGGATGCTCGCCGTCGTCGCGATCACGATCGTACTCGTCACGACCGGCTGATGGCCCACTCGACCCGCCGAGCGCGCCCCTGGCCGACCGGCGCGGGACTGCTGGCCGCGGCCGTCGCGCTGGAGGGGGTCCTCCTCGCCGGCTACTTCCTCGCCACGCCGGGGACCGTCACGGTCCCGCGCTACGTCCTCTACCCGTTCGTCTGGATCAACGCCGTCCTCGTCGCCGCCTACCGCACCCCGATCCCCTCGGCCCCGCCGCGCCGGCACCTCCTCGCCGGCGCGCTCGCGGCCGGCTACTTCCTCGTCCTCGCCAACTGGGCCGGCCTGATCGGGTTGACCGTCGGCGGCCACCACCCGATCCCCGAGGGGATCCTCGGTGTGAGCGTCGGCTCCGGCTCGCCGGGCTGGGCCCGCGTCCGACTGATCACCCGGTCGTTCTACGTCTCCGTCGTCCCCTATCGCGTGATCGGCTACCTCGGGCTCACGTACCTCGTCTACGCCGCCGTCGTCGACGCCAGCGGCGTCGTCGCCTCGGGAACCCTGGGCTTCGTCTCCTGTCTGAGCTGTTCGGCCCCCATCTTCGCCTCCGCGGTCACGGGCGTCCTCGGCGGCTGGGTCACCCTCATGTCGACCGCCATCGCCTACTCGGTCGACATCTCGACGGTCGCCTTCCTCGCGTCGGTCGCGCTGTTGTACTGGCGACCGGGGTTCCCGTCGCTGGGACGTGACGGTAACGGAACCGGGTTAGCGACCGGGCCGGACTGAGCAGTCGAGAGGGACCGAGCAGTCGCCCGGACCCGTTCCCGCGCGTTGGCGGATCCGTCCGCACCGCAGGTCGCCCCGGCGGTCCGGTTGTCGACGAGCAGCGCGGTGCGGACCGAACACGCCCGGGTGGCCGGGCCGTCGGCGGGGAGGCGGAGCGTCGCGTTCGTCAGCGGGTGGTCGACCAGCAGCCGGATCCGCGCGGTGACCGTCGAGCGCTCGCCCCGGCGGACGTGGCGGGTGAACCACTCGTCGATGTTGTCGTTGTCCATCCTCGCGGCGACGGTCAGCGTCCGCGTCTCGCCCGGGCGGAGCACCTCCTCGGGGCCGAGGTTCCGGACGGAGAGGGCCTCCGCGTCGGTCTCGAACAGGCGGACGCCGTTGGCGTCGACCGACGCGCGGACGGCCGCGGGCGCGGCCGGGACCGGCACGTCGCCGGGGTTGCGGACCCGGAGGTGCAGCAGGAGCGTCGTCCGGTTCTCCGTCACGGTCCCCCACGTCGCCCGGCCGCGTTCGACCTCGTACCCGACGGTCAGCGACTCGCCGCCCAGTCCGAGCGAGCGGGCCAGCCGCGGCGCGCGCTCGCCGAAGTCGACCCGTCTTGTGTACCGCCCGCGGGTCCGGTCGACCGCCCCCGAGACGGCGTCGACGACCGGCCGCGACTCGGTCAGCATCGTCCGGTTGCGCTCGAACGTCCGCGAGACGGCCGGCGACGGCCCGACATCGGCGCGCACGGTCGCGTCGGCGGCGACCCGCAGCGTCTCGTTCGCGCGGACGTACGCCACCCACCACTCGGGGATCCGCTCGTTCCGGAGCGCCGTCCGGAAGCGCATCGTCGTGTTGCCCGGCGGCACCGCCAGCCCCGACTCGTCGCCGACCGCGACCGTGACGCCGTTGAACGCGATGTCGTACTCGGCGGTCAGTCCGGGCCCGAACGCCGTCCCGATCGGGTTCGGGTTGCGGACCCAGACGGTCGTGACCACCTCGGTCCGATCCTCGGTGACTTCCCCCCACTCGCCCGCGTCGACGACGCCGACCGAGGGCGCCCCGACGACGCCCAGCAGGTACAGCGCGACGACTGCGACGAGCGCCGCGACCATCGCGAGCGGGACGGCGGCGAGCCAGCGGCGTCCGCCCCCGTCGTCCGATCCGTCCGCCGAATCGCCGTCGAACATCTCGTGGTGGCTTGTCGACCGACGCGAAAAAGGAGCGAGCGGGAAACAGCAAGCGGGGCGCTTCGGCCGCGAGCGAATCCGAACGCGGCGATCCGCCGTCGCCGCTCAGTTCCCGGGGACGGTCGGCGGCTCGCAGGTCGACGTGCTGTTCTGGCCGTCAACGAGGATGGCCGTCTGGAACTCACAGTCGTAGCCGACCGGCGACTCGCCCGGGAAGCGGAACTGGCCGCCGGTGGCGGGGTTCTCGAAGACGATCTGGAACTGGGCCTCGACGGCGGTCGCCTCGGTGCCCGGGCCCCTGTCCTCGCGGACGTGGCTGGTGAACCAGTCGTCGACGCGGTCGTTGTCCATCGTCACGCGGTAGGTGATCTCGCGGGTCTCGCCCGGCGCGATGACGGCGTCGGGGCCGAGGCTCTCCGCCGAGAGGTCGCCGCTCTCGGCCTCGAAGGTGCGCACGTCGTTCATGTCGACGCTGACGCCGAGGCCGTCGGGCGACGCGGGCACCGGCACGTCGCCGGGGTTGTGGACGAGCAGGTGGAACCGGACGGTCGTCTCCGACTCGGAGACCTCGCCCCAGGTCGCCCAGCCCCGCTGGACTTCGTAGCCGACGGTGACGCTGTCGCTCCCGCCCAGCGGGCTCTCACCCAGGAGGTCCTCGCCGACCTCGCTCGCGCTCACCGACTCGGTGTAGGTACCGCTGGTCTCGTTGACCGACGCCGACAGCGCGCCGATCACCGGCGTCGACTCGTTGAGCATCGTCCGGTTGCGGTGTACGTCGTGGCTCGCGCTGAACAGTGTGTTCACCTGCAGCGTCGCGTTGGCGTCCACGTGGACCGTCTCGTTCGCGCGGACGAACGCGACCCACCAGTCGGCGAGGTGTTCGTTTCTCACGTCCGTCCGCAGCTGCTCGGTGCTGTTGCCCTTCGGGACCTCGATGCCGGACTTCGACCCCTCGGCCAGCAACACGTCGTTGAGGACGATGTCGTACTCCGCGGTGACGGTGTTGCCCAGCGAGACCCCGATTGGGTTGGGGTTGTCGATCCAGACGGTCGTCACGATCTCCGTGCGCTCGTCGGTGACCTCTCCCCAGTCGCCGCGGTCTTCGAGCCCCGCGGCCGGCGCGCCGATGACGCCGACCAGGTACAGGACGACCAGCACGCCGACCAGCCCTCCGAGCGCGACCCCGATCCGCCGCGGCCAGGTCGCGACGAGCGCGGTCAGCCGCGACCCGTCGTCGCCCGCAGCGGTCTCCCCTCCGCGATCTGCCGAACCAGCCTCTGACATGACTGCGCGGACAGTCGCCATCGATCGAATAAACGCTGGCGATCGGGACCGAACCCGTTCGGACGGGGTCGCGCCGGGCGGAGAAGGCCGCGAGTCGGCGCCCCCGAGGCGGTGGGAAACCGCCTGCCGGCTACAGGATCGAGTAGGCGGCGGCGGTCGTCAGCGCGAGCGCGACGAACAGGCCGCCGAGGAACAGGTAGGTGACCGACCGGGGCTCCCAGCGGAGGTGCATGTAGTAGGTGGCGACGAACGTCGCCTTGACGAACGACAGGACGAGGATGATCCCGAACGCCGTCCAGTAGGTCCCCGGCGCGTCGAAGTCGACCAGACCCGTCTGCTCGACGAGCGCCTGCGTCGTCGACAGCGCCATCAGTACCACGAATATCGCGGTGTAGAGTTTGAATCGTGCCATGGTTTTACAGGATGTAGAAGAGGGGGAACAGGAACAGCCAGACGATGTCCACGAAGTGCCAGTACAGGCCGAAGTACTCCAGGCTGGAGTCGTCGTCTAAGTACGCGCCCTTCCAGGCCCGCGGGATCATGTACAGGAGCATGATCAGCCCGACGATGACGTGGGCGCCGTGGAGCCCGGTGGTCAGGTAGAACGTCGACGAGGCGACGTTCGTCCCCACGTTCCAGCCGTTCGGGAACGCCTCGGTCGAGATGTGGAACAGGTGCTGCCACTCCAGGCCCTTGTTGATCAGGAAGCCGACGCCGAGCAGCCACGTCACGGTGAGGCTGGCGACGACGCCCCGGCTGCTGTTCCTGTGGGCGGCGACCAGCGAGAGGACGACCGCGAAACTGCTCGCCAGCAGCAGGTACGTGTTGACCAGCCCGGGGAACGTGACGTGGGCCTCGGGGATGAACGCGTGGTGCCAGTGCATCCAGCCGTTGGCGACCCGCAGGAACAGGTACGAGCCGACGAAGCCGCCGAACAGGACCACGTCGGAGGCCAGGAACGTCCACATCCCCAGCTTCATGTTCTCGACGCCGCCGAACGGCCACTGCTCGGCGACCGTCGGCTCGGGGACGTAGAAGGACTCGTTGGCGAACCCGACGAACCCGACCGCGCTCAACAGGCCGCCGACCGCGGTCAGCCAGAGGTACGGGCCGCCGCTGCGGATCCCCGAGACCCCGAGGAAGGTGAGGAAGCCGGCGAAGCAGACGACGAACGGCCAGAAGCTCGCGTGGTCCGGATGACGATCGTCCCCGTGGGCGGCGCCGGTCCCGGCCGCCGCCGGCGTCGCACTCGTCGGGCCGCTGACGAGTCCCGTCCCGCCCGCGGTGGCGCTCTCGGCGCGGACGTTCCCGCCGTCGGGCGTCGTGGTCCCGCCGTCGGTCGACGCGGCGTCCGCTGCGGGGTCGCCCGCGGGCTCGCCGTCGCCGCTCCCGTCGGCGGTCAACTCGGGCTCGTCGCGGAAGGAGAGCTTCCCGCCCGCGTAGCTGGGTTTGCCGGGGAAGTTCTCCAGCGGCGGGGGCGAGGAGACCGCCCACTCGGCGGTGGTGGAGTACTCCCAGGGGTTGTCGCCGACCTCCTCGCCGACGGCCATGCTCTTGAACAGGTTGTAGAACATGACGAGGAAGGAGGCCCCGAGGATGAACCCGCCGATAGAGGCGACCTGGTGCCAGCTCGTCAGCCCGGGCGCGTAGTCGAACACCCGCCGCGGGGTCTCCCAGGCGACGAACAGCGGGAAGTACAGGAGGTTGAACCCGACGAAGTACAGCGCGAAGTGGACCTTGCCGAGGTACTCGTCGTACATCCGGCCGGTCATCTTCGGGAACCAGTAGTAGAGCCCGGCGAACAGCCCGGTCGCGCCGCCGACCATCACGTAGTGGAAGTGCGCGACGACCCAGTAGGTGCCCCGGAACTCGTAGTCGAGGACGACCGCGCCGAGGAAGACGCCCGTGATCCCGCCGATGATGAACAGGATCAGCGCGCCCAGCGAGAACAGGAAGGGGGTGGTGAAGCGGATGCGTCCCTTGATCATCGTGTAGATCAGCGAGAAGACCATGAGGTCGAAGGGGAGCGAGATGCCGATGGTCGTGATCATGAAGAGGGTCTTTATCTCCAGGTTGATCCCGGTGAGGAACATGTGATGCATCCAGACGACGAAGCTCTGGAGCGCGACGAGCACCATCGCGAGGACGAACCACTTGCGGCCGACGATGCGCTGGCCGGTGAACGTCTGGAAGCACTCGGCCATGATGCCCAGCGCCGGGAAGAAGACGATGTACACCTCGGGGTGGCCGAAGAACCAGAACAGGTGGGTCCACAGCAGCGTCCCGCCCTCCGCCGAGAAGTAGGTCACCCCGAAGAGGTGCTCGGCGGCGAGGATCATCAGCGCCGCCAGCAGGGCGGCGAAGGCAAAGAGCATCATCCACACCGTCAGCAGGATCGACATCGAGAACATCGGCAGGTCGCGCATCCGCAGGCCCTCGGCGCGCATGCGGTACATCGTCGTCAGGAAGTTGACCGACCCCATCGTCACCGCCGCGATGAACATGATGAGCGCGAGGACGACGGTTGTCCCGCCGATGTTGGGCATGTACGTCGGGAGGTTCAGGGGCGCGTACATCGTCCAGCCGCCGTCGAACGTGCCGCCCTGGAAGAACGACGCGATGAACAGGAGCCCCGAGAAGAGGTACGCCCAGTAGCTCATCGCGTTGAGCCGCGGGAAGGCGAGGTCGTCGGCGCCGATCTGCAGCGGGACGAGGTAGTTGGCGAACCCGAAGGCAAAGGGGGAGATGAACCAGAAGACCATCAGCAGGCCGTGGGCGGAGACGGCCTGGTTGTACGCGCCGGCGCTGAGGATGCCCGCGCCGGGCGACCACAGCTGGACGCGCATCAGCATCGCGAGCACGCCCCCGAGGACGAGGAAGAAGAGGGCGGTGATCGTGTAGAGGATGCCGATGTCCTTGTGGTTGGTCGTGACGAACCAGCGCTTGACCGAACTCATCGGCGGGAACTCGTGGCCGCCGGCCTCGCCGTGGCTCACGGCGCAGCACCTCCCGCGCGTGCGGGTGCTATCGAACCCGGACCATCGGGGCCGCTCACGGCCGCTTCGGTGCCGTTACTCGCGGTGCCGTTCGCGGCGCTGGCGTTCGCCGGCTCCGTGGTCGCGTACCACTCGTCGAACGCCGACTCGTTCATCACCTCGACCTGGGCGGTCATGCCGGAGTGGCCGTCGCCGCAGATCTCGTAGCAGTTGGCCTGGTAGGTGCCGGGCTCCTCGGCGACGAACCAGGCGTTCGTGGTCTGGCCCGGGATCGCGTCGGCCTTCGCGCGCAACTCCGGGATCCCGAAGTTGTGGAACACGTCCCGCGATGTCACCGAGAGGTTGATCACCGTGTCCGTCGGGACGCGGAGCGTGCTGGCCTCGGCGCCGTTGGGGTAGGTGAACTGCCAGCCGAAGCGGAACCCGTCGACCTCCACCGTCATCACGTCACCCCCGTTCTGCTGGACCTCCGTGGGCTTGCCCTCGACGTACAACAGCGACGCGTACGTCCAGATCACCAGCGAGAGGACGATGAACGCGCTGATGCCAAAGGAGAGGAACAGCTTCTTGCCCTTGCCCCCGCCCTCGGGCAGCTCGCCGACCTCCGGCCGGTCCGCGTCGGGAGCGGGGTCCTCGTCCTCGCGGTAGCGGTACCTGTAGGCGTTGTACAGCGTGTAGGAGATGACGACGACCCCGACCAGCGTCCCCAGCCCGAGGAAGGCGACGAAGATGCTGTTGAACACCTCCGCCGGCGCCCGGACCCCGCTGGTCCCCGCCAAGACGGTGTCGCCGACCACCGCGCCACCAGCTTCTACCATATTCGATCACCAACGATACACCCGGTCTTATTGTTTGGGGCGTGTTGACACCCGTCCTTATCAACGAACCGAACCGATTCGTATCCCGCCCTATTTTTCGGGAGGTTTTTGTCCGCTCGGATGGTACGTGATGGCATGGCAGACACGCGCGAACTGGAGGAGAGCGCCGTGGAGGGGGAGGAGTTCGACGACCCGACGGTGGTCGACGACGAGTTCGACCGGCTGTTCGGGATCGTCGCGGACGGCGTCGTCGGCGCGGCCGGGGGGCTCGTCGGGACGGCGCTGATGACCGTGGTCCTGCTCATCGGCGAGAGCTTCGGCGTGTTCACCCGCGCGTCGTTCGCGACCGTCACCGAGATGGTCGGCCTCGAAGGGCTGTTCCCGCCGGTGACCGCCGGGTACGTCCTGTTCGTCCTCGCTGGGATGTTCCCCTGGCCGCTGCTTTTCGCCTCGCTGAAGGACTACCTGCCCGGCGGCCGGGACCCCGTCCACGGCCTCTACTTCGGGACGGCCCTGTGGACCGGGTTCGTGTTCGCCTTCTACGACGGCTACGCCGGCCTCGCGCTGGCCGGCTACCTGTTCGTCACGCTCGTCGCCCACTGGGTCTACGGGCTCGGCCTCGGCGCCGTCTTCGAGTACCTCTCGACCCGCCCCGATACGCTCGTGTGAGCGCGCGAACGAGGTGCGGGCCGGAGTCGACGGGGACGGTCGGGGTCGACGGGAACAGCCGGCGCGATGCGGACGGCCGGGCCGAGGGGACGCGTCGTCCGCGATACCGTCGTTTTTGTCCCCCCGGGCCGTATCGCTCCCATGGACAGGGGCCAGATCCTCGAACTCGTCGCCCACTACCTCGTCATCGTCGTGATCGTCACGGTCGTCCTCGGCGTCGTCCGCGCCGCCGTCGGCGATATCGGCTTCTGGGTCGAACTCGCCGTCGTCGTCGTCATCGTCGCGCTGTATCGCCCGGTCGTCAAGGCCGTCGACATGGAGCCGAGCGCCTGGAAGCGCGAGTGAGCGGCGTGTTCGGGCGCGTTCGGACGACCGTCCGGCCGGCCCGCGGGACGGGTCCCGAACGCGCCCCGGACCACGGCCGCGGGGCTTGAAGACGGCGGCGCCCGAGGGGACGACCATGGAACGACGGGATGACGTTCGGGACCTCGCGCGGGAGCTGGTCTCGGTCCCGAGTCACGAGTCGGAGGCGGCGGCGGGCGACCGCATCGAGGGCTGGCTGCGCGAGCACACCGACGCCGCGGTCCGCCGGGACGACGCCGGCGGCGCCGAGCGGGGCGGTAACGTGATCGCCCGGAAGGGGTCGGGCGAGACCGCGCTGGCGCTGGTCGGCCACCACGACGTGGTCCCGCCGGACGGCTCACAGGTCGAGGACGGCGAGTACGTCGTCCGGGAGGAACCGGCGGACGGCGACGGTGGGGCCGACGACGATGGCGACCGCCGGCTGTACGGTCGGGGCAGCGCCGACATGAAGGGGGCCGTCGCGGCGGCCATGTGTGCCTTCCGCGACAGCGAGGCGCCGCCGGGGATCGAACTCGTCTTCGCGTCGTTCGTCGGCGAGGAGGTCGGGGGCGTCGGCGCCCGCGCGGCCATCGACGAGGGGTTCGCCCCGGACTACGCGGTCGTCGGCGAGGGCTCGACCGGCTACTCCGCGCCGGGGGTCATCGACGTGGCCGTCGCCCACAAGGGCCGGCGCGGGTCGACGCTCGTCGCCGAGGGGACGGCCGCCCACGCCAGCGAGGTCGCGTCCGGCGTCAACGCCGTCTACCGCGCGACCGACGCCGTCGACGTCGTCCGGGACCTGTCGTTCCCGAGCACCCAGGTACTCGGCCGCGAACTGTCGGGGAGCATCGCGGTCACGGGGATCGAGGGCGGGTCGGCCTGGAACGTCATCCCCGAGCGCTGCGAGGTGACCGTCGACGAGCGGACGGTGCCCGGCGAGCGCGCCGACCTGGAGCGCGCGGAGACGGTCGACGGCGTCAGCTGGACCGTCGACCAGGACCTCCCGCCGATGGCCTGCGACGACCCCGCTTTCGCCGACGCGGTGCTGGCCGCGGCCCGCGACGCACACGAAACGGAGGGCGAAACGGAGCCGGACGGGAGCGGGGCGGCGCCGGACGAGGGTGCGACCGCGCCGGGCGACGGGCGGCCCGAGCAGGTGGTCAAGCCCCACGCGACCGACGCCGGCTGGCTCGCCGACGCCGGGACGACCTGTGTGGTCTGTGGCCCCGCCGAACAGGGGGAGGCCCACACCGCGGACGAGAGCGTCTCGCTTCCCGTCCTCGACCGCTGTTACCGGATCTACCGCGGCGTCGCCGAGTCCTGGGCGGGGTGACCGCGTGTTTTTCACTCGACAGCTCCAAGGGCGGGTATGCGACGCCGAGCGTTCCTCGCGGCGGTGGCTGCCGCCGGCGTGGCCGGCTGCCGGAGCGACGGCACCGCGACCGACGGGGGGACCGACGACGGCGGGAGCGGACCGACCACGTCGACGGACGGGACGGCGACGCCGACCACGGAGGCGGACCCGACGACGGGGACGCCCGCCGCGACGGTCACCGGGACGCCGACGGCGACGCCGACCGGGACACCCACCGCGACCGCCTCGCCGACCCCGCTCGAACCCGGGACCCGGGAAGCGGTGTTCCCCGACTACGAGACGACGGACGTTCGGGTGACGACCCCGGACGGGGAACGGCTGGGGTCGGTGACGGCCGCGATCGCCGATACCGGAGGTCTGCGCTTTACGGGCCTGAGCGACACCGAATCGCTGCCAGAGGACTGGGGGATGCTGTTCGTCTACGACTCGGTGGGGAGCCATACCTACGTGATGCGCGAGATGGACTTCGGGCTCGACATCGTCTACGCCGACGGCGAGGGCGCGATCACCGAGATCCACCACGCGCCCGAGCCCGGCCCGAACGAGGACGGCGAGGACCAGACCTACCCCGGCCGCGGCCAGTACGTGCTGGAGGTGAACAAGGGGTGGACCACCGAACGGGGCGTCGAGACCGGCGACGTGTTGCGGTTCGAGCTGTGAGGGTGCGTCGCCGGGCGGAGCCGCCGCCGGGTTCGCCGCCGACGCCGCACTCTTTGCCGTCGGCCACGGATCGCGACCCATGCGAACCGCTGCGTTCACCGACCTGATCGGCCCCGAGGGCGTGAGCGTCGTCGACCGACCCGACCCCGAACCCCGGCGGGGCGAGGCCGTCGTCGACGTGGCGGCCTGCTCGATCAACCGCCACGACCTGTGGATCCTGGAGGGCGACTCCGCGATGGTCGACGCCGACGACCTCCCGTTCGTCTCCGGGCTCGACGTGGCCGGCCGCGTCCGCGAAGTCGGCCCGGACGTGTCGGCCGTCGAACCGGGCGACCGGGTCGTCCTCTGCCCGAACGAGACCTGCGGGGCCTGCCGGTTCTGCCGCGAGGGCCCCGAGAACCTGTGCGAGAACTTCTCGCTGTACCACGGCGGGCTGGCCGAGCGAGCGCGGGTGACGGCCGACCGGCTCGTCGCCCTGCCCGACGGGGTCGACGCGACCACGGCCGCGGCGCTCCCGACGGCGTACATGACCGCCTCCCGGATGCTAGAACGCGCCGACGTGGCGGCCGGCGACCGGGTGTTCGTCCCCGGCGCGACCGGCGGCGTCGGCGTCGCCACCGTCCAGCTGTGCGACGCCCTCGGTGTCGAGACCGTCGGCACCTCCCGCTCGGCGGCCAAGCTCGACCGCGTCCGCGAGTCCGGGCTGGACCGGGGGATCGAGTCCGCCGACGTATCGGAGATCGAGGCCGCCGTCGACGAGCCGGTCGACGCCGTCGTCAACCACCTCGGCGGCGAGTACTCGAAAC
Organism: Halosimplex halophilum; assembly: GCF_004698125.1. Classification (NCBI taxonomy): domain Archaea; kingdom Methanobacteriati; phylum Methanobacteriota; class Halobacteria; order Halobacteriales; family Haloarculaceae; genus Halosimplex; species Halosimplex halophilum. The sequence goes on along the minus strand of NZ_ML214298.1, from coordinate 444,764 downwards.
TGGGGCAGTCCGTCCTCCGGCGCGGCGGCACGATGGTCGTCTGCGGCCGCACTGCCGGCGGGACCTCCGAGTTCGACGTGGCCGACCTCTTCCTGGCCCACAAGCGGATCGTCGGCTCCACGATGGGCACCCAGCCGGACCTCGAACGGTTAGTCGAACTGGTTGCCAACGGGGCGTTCTTGCCCGTGATCGACGAGACCTACCCGCTGGCTGAGACCGGCGCGGCGTTCGCCGCGATGCAGGACCGCGAGAGCGTCGGGAAGCTGGTGGTGACCCCGTAGCGGCGGACGGAACTGCCGCTCACGAACAGAGTGTCAGAACGTATAGTCCTGGGAGGATTCGAACCTCCGTCGTAGCCCCCAGAAGGCTACATGATTGGCCACTACACCACAGGACTTCACCCGAGTATACTGCGGTCCCGTATTTCAGTGTTGCGGACTCGAACGTACCGTGTTACCGTGGTTCAGTCGCTTTCGCTCCGGCGCTCCCATCGTCGGTCGGGGGGTCGAAGTGTTCCCGGCGGTGGCAGTTCGCACAGAGAACGACACATCGGTCGACTTCCGCGCGGACTTCGCTCTCGTCGGCGCCGTCCGAGATCAGTTGCCCGACGCCCGCGGACTTCTCGTCCGGGTCGGGATGGTGGAACTGGAGACACGAGGGGTCGTCCTCGGAACAGCGACGACAGCCGCGGTCGCGGCGGTACTCGTACGACCACGCTCGCAGGCGTTCGCGTTTCGACTGCGGTCCGCCGTCGCGGTCGACGACCGCCGGCCGTCGGTCGTGGCGCTTCCGGTGACAGTTCGCACAGAGCACGTCGCACTTCTCGAACTCCCCGCGGAGTGCCTCCCGGCCGTAGCCGTGCGTTATCATATCGGTGACGGCCATCGCTTTCGTCTCACCGTCCAGATGGTGAAAGTCCAGGCAGGCCGGGTCGGACTCGCCGCACCCGGCGCAGCCCCGCTCGCGCTTCCGCTCGTTGACCCACGCGCGGAGTCGCGCCCGCCGTCGCAACGTTCGCTCGGTGTTGTGCTCCGCGTTCCGGTAGTGCCATCGCTGATCCTGCGAGAGCTCTTCCCACGTCTCACCGTCGGGAAGCTCGACCCCCTCGGGTTTCGGCGCGACCCGGGACCCGCGCGACGCGTTCGTCGATAGTCCCGCCCGTTCCTTCGCCTCGTTCCACCCGCCGACGACCCGAAGGATCGTCGACGCCGCGGGCGTCAGCCCCAGGTCCTCGTACTGCGCCTTCGACGGCGACTCCCCCAACTGCTCCGCGGCCTTCCGGAGTGCGTCGAGACACTCCTGCTCCGTTCTCCCCATGGTACGTCCGCTTGCCCTCGTCCCCGCCCGAGTATTTACGGGGCGGTGAGTGACCGACTACAACTCCCGCTCGTAGAAGATCATCTCCCCCGCGGGCGTCGACTCCCGACGCGTCTCGGCGTAGCCGAACGACTCGTACAGCGCGACCGCGCTCTCCTGGTCCGGCGTCGTGTCCAGCACCAGCCGGTCGAAACCCAATTCCTTGGCGCGAGCTTCGAGTTCCCGGAGGGTCCGGCTGCCGAAGCCCCGTCGCTGGTGAGCGGGGTCGACGCGCATCCGCCTGACGACCGCCGCGGCGGGGTCCGTCTCGTGGTGGTCGACCTCGGCCGAGGGCTGGAGCGCGCCCATGGCGACGATCTCGCTCCCGGAGCCGTCGGTCCCATCGATCTCCCCCACCAGGAACTCCCCGCCTGCGTCGAGGTACGCGGATTCGACCGCCCGGAGGTCGGCGTCGAGGTGGGCGTACGCCTCGTCGTAGGCGCCGATGTCCCGGAGCGCGCGCTCGTGGAGGTCCCAGACCGCCTCGGCGTCGTCGGGTTCGTACCGGCGGACCGTGAGGTCTGACACGGTCTGTCGGTGGGTCGCGTCCGGGAAAATGTCACTGGGGACGGCAACGACTGCCGCTCGCTCGGAATTGTTTCGACCGCCGGCAACGGCGAGCGCTGAAAGCCCTCGACACGCTCGCTAGCGGTTGGTTTGACCGCAGGGAACAGCAGGCGATGAAAGCCCTCGGCCCGCTCGCTCGGAGTTGGATCGACTGCACTCGACGGTGAGCGCTGAAAGCCCTCGGCCCGCTCGCTCGGAGTTGGATCGACTGCACTCGACGGCGAGCGCTGAAAGCCCTCGGCCCGCTCGCGGTCGCTGAGCGGGATATCCGCGCTCTCCGCACCGCCCGCGCGGATAGTGGCCCGCTCAGACGACTGAACAAGCGCGAGCGCGCCTCGCCCTTTCAGTCCGCCAGGACAGCACCGCCACCGCGACCGCACAGCACCGCAGACGGCCACACACCTCCCCAGCCGATTGCGCTTCTCGGCCTCCGGCCTGCGATGCTCATCCCTCGCGCAGTTCCGTCGCGCGCATGAACGCGCGCGACAGCGCGCGCCGCGTAGAAAGCCGGTCTCAGATCTCGTCGGCGGTGGGGTAGTCGGTGCCGAACACGTCCTCGACGACGGGGTCGCCGCTGTCCGCGGACTCGTCGGCGCCCTCCTCGCTGTCGTCCGCTTCGTCGGCGGGGCTGACGCTGCCGGTGCGGTAGCCGTCGAGGTCGAGCGTGACGTGGTCGAAGCCGAGTTCGCCGATGTACTGGCGGGCGGCGCGGACGAACTCCGGGTCCAGCGCGTCCTCCAGCTCGTCCTCGCCGACCTCGATGCGGGCGATGCCGTCGTGGTCGCGCACGCGGAACTGCTCGAAGCCCCAGGTCCGCAGGACGGTCTCGGCCTGCTCGATGCGCGAGAGGCGCTCCTCGGTCACTTCGAGGCCCGTGGGGATCCGCGAGGACAGGCAGGCCATCGAGGGCTTGTCCGCGACCGAGAGGCCGTAGTCGTCGGCGATCTCCCGGACCTCGGACTTGACGATGCCGTGCTCCAGCAGGGGGGAGTAGGCGTCGAGTTCCTCGACCGCCTGCAGGCCGGGGCGGTGGCCCTCGCCGGGGTCGGAGGCGTTGGTCCCGTCGCAGACCACGTCGATGCCCAGTTCCGCGGCGTGGTCGAACATCGCGCCGAGCCGCATGGTGCGGCAGTGGTAACAGCGGTCGTCGCCGTTCTCGACGAACGCCTGGCTGTCGAGCTCGGAGAACTCGACGATCTCGTGGCGGATGCCGATCTCCTCGGCGACGCGGCGGGCGTCGTCGAGTTCGGCGTCGGGCAGGGTCTCGCTTTTGGCCGTGCAGGCGACGGCGTCGTCGCCGAGCGCGTCGTGGGCGATGGCGGCGACGGCGCTGGAGTCCACGCCGCCGGAGAAGGCGACGAGGACGCCGTCGCGGTCGGCCAGGTCGGCGCGCGCGGCGGCGAGCTTGTCGGCGACCGGAGTGCTCATCGCCGGCAGTTCGGAGTGAACGGCCAAAAGCCCGTTGTTCGACCGCTCGGCGCCGGGCGAACGGGTTCGGCCCCCCGCCGCGGCCCGCCGGCGGCAATCCCGTGGTTTTAGCGACCCGGCGGCGGAGTACTCGCGCATGAAGTTCGCGCGTGTCAGGCTCCGGTTCCCCGCGGAGCCGCCGCTGCCGGTCCACGCGGCGATGGCCGGCTGCGAGGGGGTCGAGCGCCTGCGACTGCGGTTCGGCGGCGTCTCCGAGAGCGGGCCGCGGACCTACGTGACCGGCGTGACGGGCGACGTGGCGGCGATGGACGAGGCGCTCGAAGCGACGCCGGCGGTCCTCGACCACGAGGTCGTCGCCGACGAGGGCGATCGGGGGCTCTGCTACGTCCGCGCGGCGGCGTCGGACCTCGAACTCGCGCTCCACGGGGTGTTCACCGAGGGCAGCCTCGTGATGACGACGCCCGTCGACCTGTACCCGGACGGGGAGGCGGTGTTCCGGGTCCTGGGCGAACCGGACGACCTGCGGGCGGCCGTCTCCGAGGCGCGGGACCTCCTGTCGGTGACCGTCGAGCGCGTCGGCGAGTACGACGGCCCGCCCGAACGGGTCGCCGCGGGGCTGACCGACCGCCAGGCGGAGGCCGTCGAGACGGCGCTGGAGCTGGGCTACTACGACGTGCCGCGAGAGGCGACCCACGAGGACGTCGCCGACGCGCTCGACTGCGCGCCCGCCACGGCGAGCGAACACCTCCAGAAGGCCGAGCGGGCGCTCGTCCGGGCGGCCTTCGAGTGAGCGGACCGGCGCGGAGCGTGTCCCGTCCGCCGCCGGCGAGTGCCTGCCTCAGCCCTTTGGGCGCGACGGCCGACCGTCCGGTATGGAACGCGCTTCTCGCTTCCGGGCGTCGAGCCGGTGGCGCGGGCTCGACGCCGCCGGGGCGGCGGTGCCGTCGCAGCGGGCGGTCGGGCGAACTCGCGGGGCCGCGCTCCGGCATGGGTGAGGGCGACGACGCCGCCGGCGACGCGGGCGGGAACGGACTCCGCCACTGGCTGTTTCTCGACGGGAACCGCTGGCTGATCGCGGCGGTCGTCTGCGCCGTCGTCTTCGCGGTCGTCCGCGTCGCCGTCGCCGCGGGCGTCCTCGCGGTCGGGCCGAGCGGCAACGTGCCGACGGTGTTCGGGAGCGGCGTCACCGCCGGCGTGTTCACGCTCGTCACGCTGACGCTGACGGTCAACCAGCTCGTCTCCTCGCAGGCGTTCGGCAAGCCGCCCTCGCTGCGCGAGCGCTACGAGAAGGGCGTCGACCTCCGGGAGGCGGTCGCCGAGGCGGGCGACCGGACGACGGTGCCGGTCGACGCCGCCGAGTTCGTCGGGGCGATCGGCGAGGCGATCGACGACCGGGCCGACTCGCTGCGCGCCTCGCGACGGGCGACCGCCGCCGGAGCCGACGCGGGGGACGACCTCGCCGCGCTCGCCGGCGACCTCTCGGGCTACGCCGAGTCGATCGAGCGCGTCTCCGGCGAGATGGAGCCGGTCAGGGTCATCTCGCTGACCGCGGGGTCGGACTACGCGCGGTTCCACCGCCGACTCCGGGCGGTCACCGCCGGCGCGGACCTGCCCGACCCGGTCGCCGACGACGTCGACGCGGTCGACAGGCTGCTCGGGCACCTCTCGGTGGCCCGCCAGTACTACAAGACGCTCGCGCTCCATCAGGAGCTCACGAAGCTCTCGCGGGAGATCATCTACGTGAGCCTCCCGGCGCTGCTCGTCGCGCTCGCCGTCCCGCTGCTGTACCGCTCGAACGGGGCGACGCTCCCCGGGTGGGCCCTGCCGTGGGCGATCAGCGCCGCGGTCGCGGTGGTGTTCGCCCCGCTCGTGCTCCTCGTGGTGCGACTGCTGCGCGTGTCGACGGTGATGCGCTACACCGTCTCGGCCGGCCCGTTCGCGCCGCCGGAGGACTGGCCGTGGAACGAGTGAGGGGCCGCCGGCGCGTCCCCACACAGGCGCGGGATTTTTCTCCGCCGGTGGTAATGTGGCGGGTAGATGGACATCGAGACGATCCCTGGGGTCGGCGAGAAGACGGCCGAGGCGCTGGCGGAACTCGACGACCCCGAGCGGGCGCTGCGCGACGGGGACGTGGCCGCGCTGGCCCGCGCGCCGGGCATCAGCGACGGCCGGGCCGCCCGCATCGCCCGCGCCGCCATCCGCCGCGAGCACGGCGACCCCGGCGGGTTCGCCGCCACCTCGCGCGCCCAGGAGATCTACCGCGACGCCCTCGATCTCGTCGCCGACCACGCCGTCACCCGCTACGCCGAGCGCCGCCTGGAGACGTTCTACCCCTCGCCCTCCCGTTCGCGGGTCGAGGAGGCCCGCGAGTTCGCCGCCCGGGCGATGGAGCGGGACCCCGACGACGAGGTCCGCGGCGCGCTGGCCGGGGTCGAACCGCTGGAGTCGCCGCCGAGCGTCCGGGTCCGTGACCGCTGTCTCGCCACGACCGACGCCGAGACCTACGCCCGCGCCCAGGAGGCCCTGCCCGAGGTCAGCGTCGAGATCGTCGACGACGCCCGCGGGCTGGCCGACCTCGCGCGGGGCTACGCCACCGTCGTCGCGCTCGACGACGCGTTCACCGGCGTCGAGGTCGAGGGCGACGTGCGCGTCGAACCCGACGCGCTGGACGACCCCGCGACCGTCGTCCCCGAGCGCACCCTCGCCTTCTTCGCCCACAACCGCAACCGCCTGCGGGCGGCCATCGAGGTCCACCGCGTCGCCGACCTGGACCCGCCCTGCGACCTGGACGAACTGGCCGACGCGCTCGCCCGCATCGACGACGAGGGCAACGTCGCGGACGACGACCGCCTCCAGCAGTTACAGACCGCCGTCGACGACCTCGACGCCGCCGTCTCGACCGCCGAGAGCGTCGCCAACGACCGCCTCCGGGAGGCCATCGAGGAGCGAGACGTGACCATCGAGGGCGCGGACCTCCTCTCGCTGGTCGAGCAGGGCGCCGGCGTCGACTCGCTGCTCCAGCGCGAACTCGCCGACGAGTACGCCGAAGCCGTCGACGACGCCCGCGACCACCTCGTCGACGCCCTCGGGCTGGACGACTACGCCGACATGGCCCGCCGGGCGTTCCCCGACCAGCCGACCTTCCCCGTCGAGCGCGACGAGGAGGTCGTCTCCCGGCTCCGCGAGGAGCTCACCACCGCCCGCGACCGCCGGGCGACCCGCCTCAAGCGCGAGGTGGCGACGGATCTGGCCGACGCCCGCGAAGACGCCGAACGGCTCGCCGAGGCCGCGCTCGAACTCGACGTGGAACTGACCATCGCCCGCTTCGCCGAGGCGTACGACGCCACGCTGCCCGAGATCGGCGGCGAGGGGGTCGCCGTCGAGGGCGGCCGCTCGCCGCTTCTGGACGTGCCCTACGAGGCGGTCGACCCCGTCGACTACCGGGTCGAGGGCGTCGCCCTCCTGACGGGCGTCAACAGCGGCGGGAAGACCTCCGTGCTCGACCTGGTCGCGCTGACGGTCACGCTCGCGCACATGGGCCTGCCCGTCCCGGCCGACCGCGCCCGCGTCGAGCACGTCGAGGAGCTGCACTACCACGCCAAGACCCAGGGGACGCTGGACGCGGGCGCCTTCGAGTCCACGCTCCGGGAGTTCGGGAGCCTCGTCGAGGCGGTCCGGTCGGGCGAGGCCGGCGACGTGGTCGTCCTCGTCGACGAGCTGGAGAGCATCACCGAGCCCGGCGCGAGCGCGAAGATCATGGCCGGCATCCTCGAGGCGTTCGACGCTACCGACGCCACCGCCGTCTTCGTCACCCACCTCGCACGCGAGATCCGGGACGCCGCCCGCACCGACCTGGCCGTCGACGGCATCGAGGCCAAGGGGCTGGTCGACGGCGAACTCGTCGTCGAGCGCTCGCCGGTCAAGGACGTGCTCGCCCGCTCGACGCCGGAGCTCATCGTCGAGAAACTCGCCGACGAGCGCGACGGCTTCTACGTGGAACTGCTGGAGAAGTTCGACTGAGCGGGCGGGAGAGCCGTCCGGCAGACGGCGAACGCGCGAACGGCTGACGGCAGGGCGAGAGCGGGCGGCAGGTCCCGGCACTTGCACACGGGCTTAAGGGCGCGGCGGCACTACCCTCGGGTATGCGACGATTCCGGCTGGGGAGCGCGTTCGGTATCCCGATCGACGTGGACCTGACGTTCCTGCTCGTCCTGCCGCTGTTCGCCTGGGCGATCGGGTCGCAGATCGGCCGGTACGTCGAGATCGTCAACGACCTGTTCGGGTCGTCGATCCCCGTCGACACCCTGACGGCCTCGACCGAACTCTCGCTGGCGCTGGGGCTGGTCGCGGCGCTGGGGCTGTTCGTCGGCGTCGTCCTCCACGAGCTGGGCCACTCGCTGGTCGCGATGCGCTACGGCTTCCCCATCTCGTCGATCACGCTGTGGATCTTCGGCGGCATCGCCCAGCTCGACGAGATGCCCGAGGACTGGCGCCAGGAGTTCCTCATCGCCATCGCCGGCCCGGTCGTCAGCGTCGCGCTCGGCGCCGTCTCCTACGCCGCCTTCCTCGCGGTGCCGGCGGGCGAGTCCCTGGCGCTCGCGGCCGCGGCGTTCGTCCTCGGCTACCTGGCGCTGATGAACGTCGTGCTCGCGGGGTTCAACCTCCTGCCCGGCTTCCCGATGGACGGCGGCCGGGTCCTCCGGGCGCTGCTCAACCGCACCCGGCCCTACGCCCGCGCCACCGAGATCGCCGCCGAGGTCGGGAAGGTGTTCGCGATCCTCCTCGGCCTGTTCGGCCTGTTCGGCGGCGGCGGCCTCTTCCTGGTCGCCATCGCCTTCTTCATCTACATCGGCGCGGCCAGCGAGGCCCAGCAGACGGTGATGCGGGCGGCCTTCGAGGGCGTCACCGTCGAGGACGTGATGACCCCCGCCGACCGCGTGACCGCCGTCGACGACGACCTGTCGGTCGCCGAGCTGATCGAGACGATGTTCCGCGAGCGCCACACCGGTTACCCCGTCGAGCGCGACGGGGAGATCGTCGGCCTCGTCACGCTGGAGGACGCCCGCGCGGTGCGGGAGGTCGAACGGGACGCCTACCGGGTCGAGGAAGTCATGTCGACGGACCTCTACACGGTCGCGCCCGACGACGACGTGATGACGGCGCTGGAGGAGCTGGATTCGCACGCCGTCGGCCGACTGCTCGTCATGGACGACGACGAGTTCGTCGGGCTGATCACCCGGACGGACATCATGAGCGCGCTGTCGATCATCAAGTCCAGCGGCCGCTACCAGTCGGAACCCGCCGACTCGACGGGCCCCGACGTGTTCCGACCCGAGGAGTCGCGCCAGTCCTGATCCGGGGCCGACGGCGGTTCCCGCACGCTCACACGTCCTCGACGAGTTCGCCGATCCGGTCGATCGGGAGCCCCTGCATGGTCTTCGTGTCGAGCCCGTGGCGCTCGATGACCTGCGTCACCTGGAACGCCCGCTCCCGGTCGTCGACGGCGTAGACGACCAGGAAGTCGTAGTCGCCGAGCACGGCGTGGGAGTCGACGACCTCGCCGCCGAGGTCCCTGATGTCCTCGCGGATCGCCCCCCAGATCGAGACGAGTTCCTGCGGGTTCTGGTACTCAGCCTCGTTCACGTCGACCTCCGTGATGTAGGTGGGCATCTGTCCACTCGCACAACGGACGGGACGCCATTCAGCCTGGTGGCCGCGGAAGGCTCGCCGCTGTGGAGAGGTCGCGGCGGTCGGGAGGAAGTCAGTGCCGTTCGAGCCGTCCGTTCGGCCGCGCTACAGCTCGCCGTCGGGCAACTGGTCGAAGGCGGCGGGGTCCTGCCACAGCTCGTGGAGGGTGCCCGCGGCGAGGAACCGGGTGGGCGCGGCGACCCACTCGGTGGTCACGGGGTCCGACAGCTCCGGCGCGTCGGTCTCGAACCACCAGGCGACGTAGCGGCCGTCGGCCAGCCGCGCGGTCGGGTACATCTGCCCGTCGACCTCCACGTCGACGCGGGTCTCGTCGTCGACCGGCGGCCGCTCGTCGCCGTCGGTCGCGACGCTGATCTCGATGGGGATCGACCGCTCCCCGCTCGCCTCGCCGACGCCGCTCTCGTCGCCGCGTTCCGTGGTCGGGATCATCCTCGTCTCGGTTCTACGGGAGGGGTCCCTCACCCATAAACCCCAGTCGGTCAGGCGTCAGACGCCGCGCCCCCGGCGGGTTCGGCACACCGCTCGCCCCCGTCCCGGCCCGCGGTGTCGACGCCGTCCCGGTCCCGGCGGGCGTCGCCGTCGCGTTCCCGCCGGCCGTCGACACCGGGATGAACCGGACGGTGACCGGGACGGTGACGCCGGCCGTCCGGCGCAGTTCCGTCTCGATGTCGTCGTCGAGGTCGGGGTCGATCTCGCCGCCGGGCGCCGTCACCGTCACGACGACGCGGGTCGGCGTCCGGCTGAACGGCTCGTCGCCGTACTCGACGGTGACCTCGGTCAGCGTCAGGTCGGCGTACCGGTCGCTGTCGACGACCTCCTGGGCGGTGGCGCGGACGCTCTCGGTCGACGCCCCGGCCCGGTACGCCGAGTAGGTGAACGCGCCCAGGATCGCCGCGAGGACGAGCACGGCGACCGCGATGACGACGGTCCAGTTGTGTACCCGGCGGCGCGCCCCCCGGCGCTCGCGCTCGCCGTGGGCCCGGTAGCCCGAGAGCCACAGCGTCGCCAGCGCCATCAGGTTGATCGAGAGCGTGTTGACCAGCACCAACAGCCCGGCGCGGAGGACGATCGCCGGCAGCCCCCAGGCGATGCCGATGCCGATGGCGGCGGTCGGCGGGATCAGCGCCGCCGCCACCATGACCCCGACCAGCGGCGTCGAGATGTCCCCGGTCAGGCTCCTGGCGCCGGCCGCGCCCGACCCGAGCGCGACGACCAGCGAGAGGAGGTCCGGCGAGAGCCGCCCGGATATCTGCTCGATCGCGGTCACGTCGACGTTCGGCGGGACGAGGAAGAACGTCCGGACGACCAGCGCGAAGGCGGTCGCGCTCGCGACGGCCAGCCCGAACCCGAGGACCTGGAAGGTCACCCCCTCCCTGGTGAGCTCCCGGTCGGCCAGGACCGTCCCCACGCTGGCCGAGAGGGCCGGCCCGATCAGCGGCGCGATCACCATCGACCCGACGACGATCGACGCGCTGTCGAGCAACAGCCCGGCGGTCGCGACGACGGCGCTCGCGACCGACAGCAGGACGTAGGTGAGCCTGTCCGGGACGAGCCCCTTCGCGACCATCCGGATCTCCTCGTGGGCGATGTGTTCGTCGGACGTGCGTTCGTCGTACTCGCGCTGGAGCTCGCCGAAGCGGTCGGAGACGACCGTCTGGACGGTCTGGACGACGACGTGGGACTCCTCGTCGAGCCCGATCTCCCGCAACGAGGCCACCACCGGCTCGACGGCCTCGACCGGCAGCGGGAAGGTCGCGACCGCCTCGTACTCGCGGCCGTCCGGCCGCCGATCGACCCCGCCGACCTCGTCGGTGACCGCGTAGTCGATGCCGTGGTCCGCGAGGACCCGTTCGACCGCCCGCCGTTCCCCCTCGGGGATCGTCACGTGGACGAAACGCATGAAGAGAGGGAGTCTCGCGAGTCGGCGGCCGAACCGGGCGCGCGGCGGCGGCCGGACTGTCGGCGGACGCGAGTGCCGGGGGGTCGGCGGACACGACTGCCGGACGGTCGACGGATGGGCCGACGGGCGGGCCGACCGCCGGGTGGCCGACGGGTGGGCCGACCGCGGGACGGTCGACGGGCGGCTCGGTCGCCGGACGGTCCGCGCCCGGTCACGCCGCGACGATCGGCTCGTAGTCGTACTCGCTGGTGAGGTCTTTCAGCTTCTCCAGGGCGGCCTCCTCCTCTTCCAGGTTCTCGTGGAGGATGTCGCCGGCCTCGTCCATGCCGAGGCGGTCGGCCAGCAGTGCGAGGTTGCCGTAGGCGGCGATCTCGTAGTGTTCGGTCTTCTGAGCGGCCGTCAGGTTGGCCACGTCGAGCACCTCCGGGTCCGGGTCCATCTCGACCAGCTCCTGGTGTTCCTCGATCAACCCCTGGATGCCCTCGCACTCCTCCTCCTCGGGCTCCTGACCGAGCATCTCGAACACTTCTTCGAGGCGGTCGATGTGGCCCTCCGTCTCCTCGCGGTGCTCCCGGAAGGCCCGGGCGATCTCCTCGTGCTCGGTCTGCTCGGCCAGCTGGTCGAGCACGTCGAGCAGTTCGTTCTCGGCGTAGTAGATGTCTTCGAGTTCGTGCGTGAACAGCTCTTTCGCAGATGTGACTGCCATGGTGATCCTCCGTCGGCCCCTCCGGCCGCCCCGCCGATAGTAATCCGCTCGCTACCGACGGACCCGCTGACGGCGCCGCCGTATCCGTCGGTTACCGGCTCGAAAGCTCGCCTGAACGCGGCCCGAACCGGGACGTGACACCGGGACCGCGGCGGGGAACCCGTGGAGCGTGGCGCTGACGGGGACGGATCCCGGCCCGCGGAGTGAACGGACGCGTTCGTTTTTCACGTCGGGCGCGAACGGGGCGGCATGGAAGGGGACCTGCTCGTCTACGGAGCGTACGGCTACACCGGATCGCTGATAACCGAACGCGCCGTCGCGGACGGTCTCGACCCGATACTGGCGGGGCGGTCGGCCGAACGGGTCGAGGCGGCGGCGACCGAGCGCGGCTGCGACCACCGGGTGTTCAGCCTCGAACACCCGACGGTCGTCGAACGGATGGTCGCAGACGTCGACGCCGTGCTCAACTGCGCCGGCCCGTTCGAGGACACCGCCGAGCCGCTGATCGACGCGTGTCTCCGCGCCGGCACGGACTACCTCGACCTGGCCGGGAACGTGGACGTGCTCGAAGCGACCGCCGCCCGCGACGCCGAGGCGACCGAGGCGGGCGTCGCCGTCGTCCCCGGCGTCGGGTTCGACGTGGTCCCGACCGACTGCCTGGCCGCCATCCTCCACGGCCTGCTCCCCGACGCCGAGGAACTCACCCTCGCCATCGACGGGCTGGGGACCTTCTCTCCGGGGACGGTGAAGTCGATGCTCCGCGGGCTCGATCGGCCGGGCGCCGTCCGCCGGGACGGCCGCGTCGAGACGGTCCCGGTCGCCTACAAGCGCCGCACCTTCGAGTTCCCGACCGGAGAGCGGACCGCCGTCACCGTCCCCTGGGGCGACGTGTCCTCGGCGTACTACTCGACGGGCATCCCGAACATCGAGGTGTACGCGGGCGTCCCCGACCGCGCCGCCGACGTGATGGAACGGACGCGGCGGCTCGTCCCACTCCTCGCCGCGGGGCCGGTCCGCCGGGCGGCGGAGGCCGTCGCCGGCCGGGTCGTCTCGGGGCCGACCGCCGAGGAACGGGCGGGGAGCGAGACGCACATCTGGGGCGAGGTGGTCGAGGCGGACGGCACCGCCGCCCGCGCGCGGATGCGGACGCCGAACACCTACGACCTGACCACGGCCACGGCGGTCGAGGCCGCGCGGCGCGTCCTCGACGGCGAAGCCGGCGACGGCTTCCAGACGCCCGCCTCGGCGTTCGGCCCCGAGTTCGCCGAGGCCTTCGAGGGCGTCGAGCGGGAGATCCTGACCGAGCCCGAACCCGAGCGGGTCGCCCAGTAGCGCGGCCGGCGACCGCCACCGGACGAGCGGCGACCGGCGACGGGGATCGGTCCAGCAGCGACCTGCGGCCGTAAGGCGCCGTTACCGCGGGTTCCCGCCCGTTACTTTTCCCCGGCGGTTCCCGAGGTCCGGTATGGCGAAAGAGCTGGAAGAACTGGACATGACCCGCGACGAGGCCGCCGACAAGCTGGAGTCGATCGCCGCGGACCTGCGCGGCGACGGCTCCTTCGACGTGAACGTGAACAACCGCACCGTCCACCTCGCGCCGCCGGACGAGATCGGCATGGAGATCGGCGTCCGCGAGATGTCGTCGCTGCTGCGGGGCAGCCGCGAGGCGTTCACCGTCAAACTCGACTGGAAACCGGAGTAGCGGCCCGGTCCCGTCGCCGCGTTCCCGGGCGGGACCCGGGGGTCGGCGCCGTCGCCCACCGCGGCCACGATCCGGCCGTGTTCTCCGCCGACGCCGCCTTTTTGCCCGGCCGGCGCGCGACTCCGGCAATGACGGTCGACATCGCCTTCGTCGGCGCCGGCGGCATCGCCCAGTGGCAGCACTTCGACAACCTCGAGGCCATCGACGACGCCCGGATCGTCGGGGTCTGCGACGTGGACGCCGAGACGGCCGAATCCGCCGCGGAGCGGTTCGAAGTCCCCGCCTTCTCCGACCACCACGACTGCTACGCGGAGACCGACCCCGACGCCGTCTTCGTCTGTCTCCCGCCCTTTGCCCACGACGACCAGGAGACCGCCGCCGCCGAGCACGGCTACGACCTGTTCGTCGAGAAGCCGCTCGCCCTCTCCGCGGAGAAGGCCCGCGAGATCGAGGCCGCGGTCGAGGCCAACGACGTGCTCGCGCAGGTCGGCTACGACTGGCGCTACTCCGCGGGGGTCGAACGCGCCCGGGAGATCCTGGCAGGGCGCGACGTGGGTTACGTCGACGGCTACTGGTGGGGCGGCGTCGCCGGCGGCGAGGACCACTGGTGGCGCCACGCCGACAAGTCCGGCGGCCAGGTCGTCGAGCAGGCCACCCACGTCTACGACACCGTCCGGTACCTCGCCGGCGACGTGGAGCGCGTCGCGGCGGCCGGGAGTCACCGCATCGAGGAGGCCGTCGACTTCTCCGACGCCACCTCTGCGACGATGACCCACGAGTCGGGCGCGATATCGCACGTCTCGACTTCCTGCGCGGCCGAGGACGACAAACACGGCCTCGAAGTGGTGGCCGACGGCGCGACACTCGAAGTGACCGAACAGTCCGTCTCCGGCGTCGTCGACGGCGAGGCGATCGACGAGGAGTTCGACCGCAACCCCTACGCCGCCGAGGTCGAGTCGTTCGTCGACGCCGTCGCGTCGGGCGACGGCGGAGGGCTGCGCTCGCCGTACGCGGACGCCCGCCGGACGTTCGAGCTGACGCTGGCGGTCAACGAATCCATCGAGGACGGCGAGCCGGTCGAGCTGTAGAACGAGCGGCGAGCGGTCGGCTACTCCAGCAGGCTCTCGCCGGTCATCGCCGCCGGCTTCTCGACGCCCATCAGTTCCAGCAGCGTCGGCGCCAGGTCCTCCAGCGCGCCGCCCTCGCGCACCCGGCGGCCGCCGTCGGTCCCGTCGGGCGCGAGGTAGATCAGGGGGACCGGGTTCGTCGTGTGGGCAGTGTAGGGCTCTTCCTCGGTGCCCATGTCGTCGGCGTTGCCGTGGTCGGCGGTGACCAGCACGTGTCCGCCGGCTCCCTGGATCGCCTCGACCAGCCGCCCGAGCTGCTCGTCGACCGCCTCGACCGCTTCGACGGCGGCGTCGAAGTCGCCAGTGTGGCCCACCATGTCCGGGTTCGCGTAGTTGAGCACCAGCAGGTCGGGGTCGCGCTCGTCGATCTCGGCGATCGCGGTGTCGGTCACCTCGGCGGCGCTCATCTCCGGCTTTTGGTCGTAGGTCGGCACGTCGGGGCTGGGGACGATCTCCCGGATCTCGCCGTCGAACTCCACCTCGCGGCCGCCGTTGAGGAAGTAGGTGACGTGGGCGTACTTCTCGGTCTCGGCGAGTCTGAGCTGGGTGTGCCCCGTCTCCGAGACGACCTCGCCGAGCGTGTCCGCGGGGCGGATCGGCGGGAACGCGGTCGGCAGATCGAACGTCTCGTCGTACTGGGTCATCGTCACGACGCGGGTCTCGGGCGGGTCCGTGTGGCCGCCCCAGGCGTCCGAGCGGATGTCGGCGAGCATCCGGGTGAGCTGGCGCGCGCGGTCCGAGCGGAAGTTGAAGAAGACGACCGAATCCCCGTCTTCCAGTGCGGGTTGACCCTTGACTAGCGTCGGCTCGACGAACTCGTCGGTGTCGCCGCGGTCGTAGGACTCCTGTACGGCGTCGACCGCCGACTCGGCCTCGTGGCCGGCGTGGCGCTCGACGATGGCGTCGTAGGCCAGCTCCGTGCGGTCCCAGTTCTCGTCGCGGTCCATCGCGTAGTAGCGGCCCGAGACGGTGGCGACGTGGCCGGTCCCCTGCTCGTCGGCGTGGGCCTGCAGGTCGGCGAGGTACTCCTCGCCGCCCGTGGGGGAGGTGTCGCGGCCGTCGGTGAACGCGTGGGTGACCGCCTCGACGTCCTTCTCGGCGGCCAGTTCGATCAGCGCGTGGAGATGGGACTGATAGGAGTGGACGCCGCCGTCCGAGACGAGGCCCATGAAGTGGACGCGGCCGTCGTGGTCGCGGGCGTAGTCGAACGCCGAGAGGATGGCCTCGTTGTCGTCGATGGCGCCGTCGCCCTCCGGGTCGGGGCGGTCCTCGCCGCGCCAGCGGGCGATGGCGTCGGTGACGCGGGCCGATTCCTGCTTGACGACGCGGCCGGCGCCGATGTTGAGGTGGCCGACCTCGGAGTTGCCCATCTGGCCCTCCGGCAGGCCGACGCGGCGGCCCGAGGTGACGAGCGTGCCGTGGCCGCCCGCGCTCCAGAAGCGGTCGAAGTTCGGCGTCTCGGCGGCGGCGACGGCGTCGCGGACTCCCTCGTCGGGGTTCAGCGCCCAGCCGTCCAGGATGACGAGCGCGGCTTTCATACCTCCCGGTCCGCCCGGCCGACCCAAGTCGGTGTCGGTCCGCGTGACTCGTCCCGGAGGTGCCCCGGTCCGTCACGGTCGTTTACTGTAAAAACAGCTATGTTTGTTGCGTGTGCTCGGAGAACATGGTCAACGAGCCGCCCGACTACTGTCCCCGCTGCGGGGGGCAGCTGGTCGGGGTCGACGAACCGACGAGCCAGCGGTGTACCGACTGCGGCGAGTACGTCTTCTACAACCCGACGCCCAGCGCGCGGATCGCGGTGCTTGACAGCGGGGGAGGGAGTCGCCAGGGCAGTGCGGCGGAGCCGCGGGACGGCGACGCGATGTTGCTGGTGACCCGGCCGGACGGCCGGTGGATACTGCCGGGTGGGAAAGTCGAGGTCGGGGCCGACCCGGACGAACACGCCGCGGTCGAACTGAAAGAGGAGACGAACCTGACGGTCGACCCCGAGGACCTGTGGCTGTACGACCTCAGCACGTACGTCGTCTTCGACCAGCGCCACTGCGTCGGGATGGAGTTCGCCGTCGACGCCGCCTCGACCAGCGGCACGATCGAGGCCGGTGACGACGCCGGTCGGGCGCGGTTCTGGACGCCCGAACAGCTCGCGGCCAGCGACGAGCCGAGCATGACGGCCGACGAACTGCGCGAACGGCTGCGGCTGGCCCGCCGGGCGCTAGCGGGCGAACAGCTGGTGTAGGCGCTCGCCCGGCCGTGGCCGGCGGAGCGACCTCGGGCGCGAGCGACCGCCCGGTCCCGCGGAAACTTATTGTGAGTGGCCCGCCCATCGCTAGGGCATGGACGCGCAACTGCTGTCGGACGACCTCGCCGACCAGATCGTGACGACGGCCCGGACCGCCACCGGCGACAGCCTCCGGTCGGTGACCTTCTTCACGCGGTCGGACTTCGAACAGCTGTACCTGCGGGAGGACCTGGAGCGGGACGCCGACCTGGACACCTTCGTCGGCCACGAGTGGCGCGGCTTCCGCGACACGCGCAACGCCTACCAGTCCTCGGAACTGGGCGAGTACCGCTACACGATCCGGGCGTTCGAGAACGGCTACCTCCTCCGGGTGACCGGCGAGCGCCGCGGCGTGCTCATCACCACCGACGGCCTCCAGATGCAGTCCTACGAGGAGATCGCCGACGCCATCGAGAAGATGCTCGCCGAGGACCCAACCGCGGAATGACGCTGGACCCGGTCCACGTCGACGGGATCGCCCGCCTCGCCGGCCGCGTCAGCGAGGGCGTCGACGAGGACGACCACCAGGACGCCGCCGAGACGGTGTGGGCCGAGTTCCTCGACCCCCTCTACCGCGACGGCGAGGCCGTCGTCGAACCGATCGGCGAGCAGCGCCGCGAGAAAGTCCCGGTCGACGATATCGCGCTCCGTGAGTCGCCGTTCCCCACCCAGCACGGGCTGGACTCGGGGACGATCAACCCCACCACGTTCAAGAACGGGCTCGTCCTCGACGTGTCCCAGGCCGCGATGGCCGCCGTGCCCTCGGACCTGGAACTGCACCGCGCGCGGACCATCGTGATGACCGCCCACTCCAACGACGACACCTACCGCATCGGCCAGGAGGACTGGACGATGCACGACGAGGGCTACGTCCGCGAGCGGGCGCTGCACGCCCCCCGCGTCGACCGCTACGAGCAGAACGTCGTCCACGCGCTCGCCCTCTATCTCGCCGAGAGCGAACACGCCCGCCAGCAGGCCGAGATCGTCGACGACCTCCTCGTGCTCGACGGCCCGCTGTACCCCACGGGCCTGCTGAAGTGGGCCGAACGCGACACCGAACTCGCGGATCTGCTCGTCGAGGACGAGCGACCCCGCGACGTGGTCGAGAACTACGTCCGCCTCGTCGAGCGGTTCGTCGAGCGCGAAGTTCCCCTGATAGGGTTCATCAAGAACAGCACCGCCAAGGCCATCACCCGCGTGGTCCGCGAGAGGACCAACGCCCCCTGGGCCAACGACAACGCCTTCTTCGGGCGGGTGCTCGCCCGCCGCGACGACCGGGGGGAGCTGAAGACCGACGCCCTCACGGCGACGGGCTGGTTCCGCTCGCGGGTCGGCACCGACCGCGTGATGGCCGCCGCCGGCGACGCGCTCGGCATCGACCGCGAACTCGATCCCGAGGCCTACGAGGTCACCTTCTTCGTGCTGTACGACCCGCGCGACGACCTCTGTTACCGCGTCGAGGCGCCCTACGCGTTCACCGAGGACGCGGAGACCCGCCGGGCGCTTCGGATGCAGGTGCTCCACGACGTGGCCGGCGAGCAGGGGCCGCCGCTGGCGGTCGCGAAGGCCGACGAACTCGCCCACATCGACCGCCAGGCCAACGAGCAGCTGCGCCGACGTATCGAGCGCGAACTCGGCAGCGACCGCCACCGCGAGTACGACGACAAGCGCTGGGGCGTCGACGTCGAGGAGCTGGTGTAGCGCGTCCGGACTGACATCGATCTCCGATCGGACCACCAGCCGTATAGCCCGGCCGCCCGAACCTCGCCGTGATGGACGCGAGCGACTGGCTCCAGAGCCACCAGGTCGCCGTCTACGCCGCCGGCGTCGCCCTCGCGGTCGGGTTCGGCGTCGGGCTCCCGTCGGCCGCGCCGCTGTTCGAGCGGGCGATCACCCCCGTGCTGGCGGTGCTGCTGTACGTCACCTTCCTCGAAATCCCCTTCACCAGGTTCCGAGCGGCGTTCACCGACGCCCGGTTCGTGGGGACCGCGCTCGCGATGAACTTCCTCGTCGTCCCGGTCGTCGTCTACGGGCTCACCCGGCTGCTCCCGCAGGACCCGGTCGTCCGCGTCGGCGTGTTCATGGTGCTGCTGACTCCCTGTGTCGACTACGTCATCGCCTTCACCGACCTGGCGGGGGGCGACGCCGAGCAGGTCACCGCGACGACGCCGGCGCTGCTTGTCGTCCAGTTCCTGCTGTTGCCGGCGTACCTGTGGCTGTTCACGGGCGGCCGGGCGGCCGGCGCCATCAGCGGGGGGCCGTTCGTCGACGCGTTCCTGGCGCTCATCGCGGCCCCGCTGGCGCTGGCGTGGCTGACCCAGCTGTGGGCGGACCGCTCGGACGCGGGCCGACAGTGGGGGGACGCGATGGGGCTGCTCCCCGTGCCGGCGATGGGCGCGACGCTCCTGGTGGTCATCGCCTCCCAGATCCCGCGAGTCGGGGACTCCATCGGGGAGATCGCCGCGGTCGTCCCGGTCTACGTCGCCTTCCTCGTCGTGATGCCGCTCCTGGCGCGGCTCGCGGCCGGGCTCGTCCGGATGGACGCCGGCGCGGCCCGCGCGCTCGTGTTCGCCTCGGTGACGCGGAACTCGCTGGTCGTGCTCCCGCTGGCGCTCGCGCTGCCGCCGCGGTACGCCCTCGTGCCGGCGGTCGTCGTCACGCAGACGCTGGTCGAACTCGCCGGGATGGTCGCGCTCACGCGGCTCGTGCCCGAACGGCTCGTCCCCGGGGCGCCCGAGCCTATCGCCGTCCCCGGGTTCGCGGGGCGGGGGTAACCGGCCTGCACGCGAAGGCTGGCTCCCCGACGCACCCAAATCGCTTTGATCGTGGCGTGTCACTCGTCGGCCATGACCGACGACCGCGCCGCGCTGGCCGAGCAGTACGCCGACGGCGCGAACCTCGAAGCGCGCATCGCCCTCCACGAGAACTACGAGGTGGCCGACCGCGACTGGTGGCCCTGGGTGTTCGACCGCTACGACCTCCCGGCCGACGCCGACGTGCTGGAGGTCGGCTGCGGCACGGGCGACCTCTGGCGGGAGAACGCCGACCGGGTCCCCGCCGGCTGGGACCTGCTGCTCACCGACTTCTCGCCCGGGATGGTCGCCGACGCCCGCGAGACGCTCGCCGGGGCCGGGGTGGCCGCCGAGTTCGGGACCGCGGCCGCCGAATCGGTCCCGTTGCCCGACGACAGCGTCGACGCCGTGGTCGCCAACCACATGCTGTATCACGTCGACCGCGACGCCGCGCTGCCGGAGATCCGGCGCGTCCTGCGACCCGGCGGGCGGCTGTACGCGACCGCCAACGGCGAGTCGAACGCGGCGGCGCTACGCGAACTGCGCGCGGCGACGACGGCGTGGGAACCGTCCGACATCGGCCAGTTCACCCTGGAGAACGGGGCCGAACAGCTCGCCGACCACTTCAACGAGATGCGCCGCCACGAGCGCGAGACGTATCTCCGCGTGCCCGACCCGGAACCGCTCGTGGCGCACACGGCGTCGCTGGAGAGCGTGGGGCCCGAGGGGGTCGAGGCGTTCGCCGAGGCGGCCGCCGAGCGGCTCGCGGACGGGCCGATGGAGATCGGGAAGTCGATGGGGCTGTTCGTCGCCGAGACCGAGCCCGCGGAGTGACGGCGGCGTCGGGCGGGCGTGTGGTCCGGCGCGCCGACCGCGGCGACCGGGGGCGTCAGTACAGCCCTTCGGTCAGGCTGACGGTGCCGTTGCCGACCTCGACGCGGATCGTGTGGTCGGGGGCGGAGCTGACGCGGCACTCGGCGGCCACCGCGCGGCGGTTGTCGAGTTCGACGACGACATCGTACTCGCCGGGGGCGAGGACGTTCTCGACGGCGATCGCCTCGCCGGGCTGGCAGTAGTACCGCGACTCGAAGGCCGGCTCGTCGCCGCTCCCGCGGACGGTCACGTCGAGGTCGTACCCCCACTCGCTGTCGTAGTTTCGCAGGTGGATGTCCTCGCTGCGGGGAGTTTCGCGGATCGCGGGGCGGGCGGGACTGCGGTCGGCGAACGGCGAGTCGCCGTGGGAGGGCAGGTTCGCTCGCATACCTCCCGCTTCGGACCGACGTATCAAAGGTCCGCTGGAGGGTTAAACGGCGATTTTACTCGTTCCGTCCGGCGGCGGGACCGCCGGACCCCGTCCGGACCGGCGGTCCAGGCGTCGGACGGATCGACCGGCACTCCGGTGGCCGAACGGATCGGCCGCCCCGACGACCGAGCGGTTAACACGCTCGGCGCCCTCGCGGGTTCCATGGGACTGATCGCTGAGTTTCGACTGACCGGCGACGCGCTCCCGCTGGTGGACGTGGCGGCGGGCGTGCCGGCGGCGACCGTCGAGTTCGAGGCGGTGCAGGGCCAGCCGTCGGGGCCGCCGGAGTTCCTGGTGCGGACGGTCGGCGCCGACCGCGAGGCCGTCGAGGCCGCCTTCGCCGAGGCCGACTCCGTCACGGACCACTCGCTGGTCGTCGCCGACGGCGATACCCGGCGCTACCAGTGTCGCCCCACCGGCGGGCCCCCGGAGGGCCTGGAGACGCTCGCGAACAACAAGTCGATCCCCGACCGCGTGACGGTCGAACCCGACGGCTGGACGGAGCGCCGGTGGTTCGCCGACCGCGAGGAGTTCGACGCCTTCCGCGAGTTCTGCCGCGCCAACGACCACACCTTCCGCCTCGACCGCCTCGTCGCGGTCGACGGCGAGGAGGCCGAGGAACCGGGCCCCTTCGGCGCGGTCGACGGCGATTCGGCGCGGCCGCCGGGGATGACCGAACCCCAGCGCGAGGCGCTGGTGACCGCCCACGAGATGGGGTACTTCGACGTGCCGCGGACGGCCTCGACCGCCGACGTGGCCGACGAACTCGGCGTCGCCCCCGCCTCCTGCTCCGAGCGGCTGCGCCGCGCCCAGGGCCACCTCGTCGCGCAGTTCCGTCGCGCCGACACCAATATAAAACCCCGAATGGATTAGGGCCAGGGCTACGGGGGCGTGGCCGTTACGGACGCCCGTGAGAGAACGGAAGCCACGACCGGACGGTGGGACCGCCGGGAACGGCGGCGGTGGGAACGCCATCGAAGCGAGCGGCGTGGAGGTGACCTACGCCGACGGGACCGAGGCGGTCAAGGGGATCGATCTGACGGTCCCGAAAGGCGAGTTCTTCGGCTTCCTCGGCCCCAACGGCGCCGGGAAGACGACGACGATCAAGACCTTCGCGACCCTCCTCTCGCCGACCGGCGGCTCTATCACCGTCAACGGCTACGACGTGCGGAGCGAGGCCCGCCGGGTCCGCGAGACCATCGGCTACATGGCCCAGGAGACCAGCGTCGACGAGGAGCTCACGGCCCGCGAGAACATCCGTTTCGCCGCGCGGGCCTACGGCGTGCCCAAGAGCGAGCGGGCCGACCGCATCGACGAACTGCTCGACCTGGTCGACCTGGCCGACGTGGGCGACAAGCGGGCCGGCGAGTTCTCCGGCGGGATGAAGAAGCGACTGGACGCCGCGACGGCGCTGGTCCACAGCCCGCCGCTGGTGTTCCTCGACGAGCCGACGACGGGGCTGGACCCGAAAGCCCGGAACCGCCTCTGGGAGTACTTCGAGCGCATCAACGAGCGCGGGACGACCCTCTTCCTGACCACGCAGTACCTGGAGGAGGCCGACCACCTCTGCGACCGCCTCTCGGTCATCCTCGACGGGGAGATCGTCGCCACCGGGTCGCCCATGGAACTGAAACGGCGCGTCGGCGGGGAGATCCTCGACGTGGAGGTCGAGGGCGAGGCGGTCGACGCGACCGGGGACGGGAGCGCCGCCGACGCCCGCGAGCGCGCCGCCGAGATCGCCCGCACCGGCGACGTGTTCGACGCCGACGCGGACGTGGCGGTGACCGACGACGGCATCAGCGTCACCGCGGAGCGGGCCCGCGAACACGGGACCGACCTGCTGGTCGCGCTCCGGGACGCCGGGATCACGGTGACCGGCTTCAACATCCGCGCGCCGACGCTGGACGACGTGTTCCTCGCGATCACCGGCGAGGAGCTCGACTCGGAGGACCGGTCGGCCGACTCGGCGGACGTGACCGGCCCGGAGGTGACCGCCGAATGAGCGACGACACGGCCGGGAACGACAGCGTGCGAGCCGACGGCGGCCGCGCCGACGACGCGGCCGAGGTTCGCACCGACGGCGGGACCGCCCGTCCGGCGGGCGAACGCCTGTCGGGCAACTCCTTCCTGGGCGACTTCTGGGTGAACTTCGTCCGCTGGAACCTGAAGGCGGTCCGCAACCCGTTCGTCGTCGTCGGGTCGCTCGTCCAGCCGATCATCTTCCTCGTCCTGTTTACCCAGGTGTTCGGCCAGGTCGCCACGGGCGCGCTCAGCGGCGGCTCGGCCGGCGGGATCACCTACGAGACGTTCCTGCTGCCGGCCATCGCGATGCAGGTGTCGCTGGCGGCCGCCGCCGGGTCGGGCATCGGCCTCGTCAACGACATGGAGGAGGGACTCTTCGAGAAGACGCTCGTGATGCCGATGAGCCGCTCGGCGATGTTCCTCGGCAAGACCGCCGCCGAGATCCTCCGCATCGTCGTCCAGATCGCCATCATCCTCGCGCTCGGGACCGTCCTCGGCGCCAGCGTCGCCACCGGGTTCGTCGGCGCCGTCGGGATCGTCCTGATCGGGATCCTCTTCTCGCTGTGGTTCATCGCGCTGTCGAACATCTTCGCCGTCGTCACGAAAGACCAGGAGTCGACGATCATCGGCGCGAACCTCCTGCAGTTCCCCCTCCTGTTCGTCTCGACGGCGTTCCTGCCGCTGTCGGCGATGCCCGGCTGGATCCAGACCGTCGCCACCTTCAACCCGATCACCTACGGCGTCGACGCCGCCCGCGCGCTGATGCTCGACCGGGACGTGATGACCGTCATCGAGGTCACCCGCTTCGGCGGGATCTGGGACACGCTCGTCCCCGCGGTGGTCGTCCTGCTCGCGCTCGACATCGTCCTGGGCGGGATCGCCGTCTACCTGCTCAACCGCGCGTCCTCCTCGGACGTCCAGTAGCGCGACGGACGCCCTCCGGGTTGCCGACCGCTACGGGTCCGGTTGCTCCCTGTCGGGGTTCTCGACGACCTCGATCTCCACGTCCTCGCCGCGGAGCCCGAGCCGGGCGAACTGCGTGCGGACGTGCTCTTTCGCCGCCGCCAGCGCGGCGTCGCGCGTCTCGAACCCGCGGGTCGTCGGCGCCTCGAAGGCGACGCGGCGCTCTTTGCCGTCGATCCGCTGGACCTGCCCGCCGGACTCCACCTCGTAGAACTCGTCGCAGATCCAGACGTAGGGGGCGCCCTCGTCGGGCGCGCCCTCGAAGGTCGGCGGCCGCTCGCCGCGCTCGTAGAGCGTCCCCGTCAGCGCCGTCCCGCCCGCGTGGCCGCGTACCAGTAGCATATCCCCGATAGTAGGGAGCCGAGCGGCAAAAGCGCGCCGGGCGCTCCGACGGTGGCCCCGCTCGCTTCCGGAATGACTATTCTGTCGGCCCGTCGACCGCTCGGTAATGTCCCCGGAACTCGACGCCCTCGCCCGCGGGCTGGCGGTGCCGTACTACGACGACGCCCTCCCGGCCCACGACGGCTGCCACGCCAGACGCGTCCGCGACCTGTCGCTGCGACTCGCCGGCGAGTGGGACCGGTCGCCCGACCGCGGCGTCCTCGCCGCGGCGGCCTGGCTGCACGACATCGGCCGACCGCTGGAGCGGGTGGGGGAGATCGACGACCACGGCGAGTGGGCGGCCGCCGAGGCCGCGCCCCTCCTGGCCTCCGAGGGGGTGACCGCCGAGCGGATCGACGCGGTGGTCCACTGCCTCCGGAGTCACAGCATCCGACCGAGTTCTCCGGACCCGGAGACCCCGGCGGCGAAGCTGTTGTTCGACGCGGACAAGCTGGACGCCGCCGGGGCGGTCGGACTCGTCCGCCTCGCCTGCATCGTCGGCGAGCGCTCGGGGCGAGCGGGCGAGAAGTACGCCGCGATCGACACCGGGTCGGTCGACGGCGCGGACGCGGGCGTGCCGGACCTGACGCTCCTCCGGGAGTGGGCGCGCGAGCGACTGGACGCGCTGTACACGCCACCCGGCCGCCGCCGCGGCGAGTCCCGCTGGGCGTTCATGCAGGACTTCTTCGACCGGTTCGAGGCCGAGACGGCGGCCCCGGACGCCTGACCGACCGGCAACCGGTCCCGCCGACCCGCTCAGACCCAGGGAGACAGATCGACGACGACGGGCAGGTGGTCCGAGGGGAACCAGCCGTCACCGACCACGTCGGCGGCGACGCCGTACCCGTCGACCGCCGCGCCGGCGACGAAGACGTGGTCGATCGCCCGGTCGGGCAGCAGCGTCTCGAAGTCGGTTCGGGTGGTGTCGGGCCCGTGGGGCGGGTGCGGGCTCGCCTCGCGGGCGTCGACCAGCGCCGGCTCGCTCTTCCCGTCCTCGCGGCTCTCGCCGCCGACGAGCGCCCGGTACGGGTCGTCGCCGGCCACGCAGTTGAAGTCGCCCCCGACGACGACCGGTTCGTCGCCCTCGCGCAACTCGCCGACGCGCTCGCGGAGCACCCGCGCGCCCTCCGCGCGGGCGCGCTCGCCCTCGTGGTCGAGGTGGGTGTTGCAGTACAGCAGCGTGCCGCCGCGGTCGCGGTCGCGCAGGCGGGCCCACGTCGCGATCCGCGGGTAGGCGGCGTCCCAGCCGACGCTGCCGGGGTCGTCGGGCGTCGGCGAGAGCCAGAACGTGCCCGCGTCGACCCGTTCGAAGCGCTCGGGGCGGTAGCCGACGGGGCAGAACTCCCCCTCGCCCTCGCCGGCCTCCCGGGAGTCGCCGACCCACTCGAAGCCGGACAGCGCCTCCCGGAGGTCCGAATACTGGCGCGCGAGCGGTTCCTGGAGCCCGACGGCGTCGGGGCGGTGGAAGCGGATCGTCCCCGCGACGGCGTCGCGCCGGCCCGCCCAGTCGAACTGCCCGTCGTCCGCCACGTCGCGGCGGACGTTGTACGTGAGCATCCGGACCGCGTCGCCGTGCATACCCGCCTCTCGGGCGCCGGGGGTCTTGAGGGTACCGCGGTCGGCAGGAGCGGACGGTGCTCGTGCGAGTTGAGCGGGTGTTTCTGGTCGTTTTAGTGTGAAAGCGATGAGCACGACGGCGAACGCACCGACGATGAGTGCTGAACGCTCTCGCCGCGCTCGCGGTCGCTGAGGGGGATATCCTTGCGGCCAGGGGCCGCTTCGGATAGTGGCCCGCTCAGACGACTGTACGAGCGCGAGCGCGCCTCGCCCGTTCAGTCCGCCAGGACTGCACCGCGACCGCACGACACCGCAACCGCACAGCGGCCGCGCCGACACCGCACAGCACCGCAGACGGCCACGAGCCTCCCCAGCCGATTCGCTCCTGGCGTCGCTCATCCACCGTCGGAGCACGCTCCGACGAGCCTTCGTTCACACAGTTCACGAAGACCTCGCGCGGCTACTGTCGCGAGACGAGACTCGCGACAGCGCGCGCCGACCGCACCGTGAGCGCGACAGCTACCGGCTAGCACACCGGCTTCGGGTCGACGCCCATCGCTTCGAGCGCGGTCGCGTACGCCTCGTAGGCCGCGGCGACCACGTCCTCGGCGGCCCGCTGGGCACGCTCCCAGTCGGCGTCCGTCTCGCAGACGGCGTCCAGCAGATCGACACCCTCGTCGAGGCGGGCCTGTGTCTCGCTTCGCAGGTCCCGGGCCAGGTCCGCCCGCTGTTCGTCGGCCTCGTTGACGAAGAAGCTGACCACCTGCAACAGCGTCCGGTCGGCGACCAGCGGGCGGCCGACGAACGCGGCGGCCAGCCGCTCGACGGTCCCGTCGACCTCGGCGAGCGCGTCGTGTAGCGGGGCGTCGCTCCCGTCGATGGTCGCCGCGGCGTCGGCGTCGTCGTCCGGCAGGGCCGCCAGCGAGTCGACGACGCGGTCGAACCGCTCGCGCTCGGCCTCGGCGGCCGTCTCGAAGGCCGACGCCGGGTCGCCCGTCGCCCCGTCGGCCCACCGCGAGAAGGTGTCCCGCCCGCTGGCGGCCGACTCGGCGACCGACCGGAGGACCGGCGCCCGCTCCAGGTCGGCGCCGGTCGCGGCGATCAGGTACTTGTCCGAGCCCAGCCGGTCGAGTTCCGTCGCCTTCGACTCGCGGACCGCGTCGACGAGTGCCTGGCCGTTCATATCCCGTCCGTTGGGGCGGCGGACGGGTATATCTACGGCCGGCGCCCCGTCGGCGGTCCGGCCGCGACGCCGTCGAACTTTAAGTGGGCGCCGCGTGTTTCGCCGACAAACGTGCCCGGACCGGTCGAGACGCTCGTCGAGGCGCTGGCGGCCCAGCGGCTGCTGGTGCAGGCGCTGGTCGGCGGGCTGGTCATCGCCGGGCTCAACCTCCTGGGCGCGTCGCTCGTCTTCGTCTGGCGCGACCCCTCCGAGCGGGCGCTGGACGGCGCGCTGGGGTTCGCCGCCGGCGTCATGCTCGCCGCGAGTTTCACCAGTCTGATCCTCCCGGGGATCGAGGCGACGCCCGGCGGGAACCCCCTGCCGGTGCTGGGCGGCGTCCTCCTGGGCGCGCTCGCGCTCGACCGGGCGGACGTGCTCGTCCCCCACGCCCACTACCTGCTGACGGGGAAACGGCGCGACGACGCGGCCGACCCGGGCGAGAGCGTCCCCGTCGACGAGGAGCGCTTCGCCCCCGTCGTCCTGTTCATCCTCGCG
Organism: Halosimplex halophilum; assembly: GCF_004698125.1. Taxonomy (NCBI): domain Archaea; kingdom Methanobacteriati; phylum Methanobacteriota; class Halobacteria; order Halobacteriales; family Haloarculaceae; genus Halosimplex; species Halosimplex halophilum. The sequence continues at coordinate 417,256 of NZ_ML214298.1, read as the reverse complement.
ATCACCCTGCACAACATGCCCGAAGGCCTCGCCGTCGGCGTCGGGTTCGGTTCCGCGGCGGCCGGCGACGCGTCGGTCGGGAGCGCCGTCGCGCTCATGCTCGCGATCGGGATCCAGAACGTCCCGGAGGGGCTGGCGGTGTCGGTCGCCGCCGTCAACGCCGGGCTCGACCGCCGCTTCTACGCGGTGCTCACCGGGGTCCGGTCGGGGCTCGTCGAGATCCCGCTCGTGCTCGCCGGCGCGCTGGCGGTCACGCTGGCCGCGCCGGTCCTGCCCTACGCCATGGGGTTCGCCGCCGGCGCGATGCTGTTCGTCATCAGCGACGAGATCGTCCCCGAGACCCACCTCCGGGGCAACGAACGGGTCGCGACGCTCGGAACGATGGTCGGCGTCGTCGTCATGCTGTACCTGGACGTGTCGCTCGGGTAGCTGCAGGCGGGACCCGGCGCTCCGGGCTCGGCCGCTCCGGCGGCATCGAAGCGACCGACTTAGATACGCGCGGCGACTACCGCGAGTGTGACACCGCTGCGCCCGGTCGCCCACGCCGCGCCGTCGCCGGATCCTGTCCTGCTCGGGGTCCACCTGCTCGCAGGCGTCGGCTCCGGGCTCCTGCTCGCGCTGGCGGTCGGGGCGCTCGGCCAGCGGGGCTCGCGGTCGTACCTGCTGGTCGTGCTCGCGCTCGCCGCCCTGCTCGCCCGCACGCTCGTCTCCGCGCTCGCGATGTTCGGCCCGCTGGACGCCGGACTGCACCACTTCGCCGAGCACGCCCTCGACGCGACGGTCGCCACGTTCCTGCTCGGCGCCATCTACTACGCGCGCTCGACCGCCCCGGACGCGCCGGAGGAGCCGTCGTGACCGACACCGACACCCGCGCCCGCGTGGCCGCCCACGTCGCCGACAACCCCGGCGTGTACTTCAGCGAACTCGTCCGCCAGCTCGACCTCGCCCCCGGCCAGGCCCAGTACCACCTGCGGAGGCTCGACGACCGCGTCGTCGCCGCGGACCTCTACGGGCGCACCCACTACTACCCGCCCGACTGCGACGCCTTCGAGCGGCGCGCGCTGGCGGTCCTCCGGCGCGAGACCGCCGCCGACATCGTGGTCTTCCTCCTCCGGAACGGGCCGACGCCGGCCGCCGAGACGGCCGAGGGCGTCGGCGTCGCCCGGAGCACGCTGGAGTGGCACCTGGATCGATTGACCGACCTCGACCTCGTCGCCAAGCGCCGCGACGAGCGCGGCCGCGTGACGCTCGTGCTCGAAGCGCCCGAGGAGACCGCCGAACTGCTCCGGACCGTCGAGCCGTCGCTCCCCGAGAAGCTCGTCGACCGGTTCACCCGCCTGGTCGACCGCCTGCTCGCCGAGTAGGCCGGACGGCCGTCGAGCGACCGGAGGGCGGCCGGCGCTCGAACGGCGCGGACGCGCCCGCCGACCGCTTTCGACTGACCGACCAGAACCCCCTTGTTCGACCGGTCGCTAGGAGTCGGCGATGCCACCGAGTCGCCAGCGCGGGGTCTCGCGCCGGGAGTTCGTCAAGGCCGCCGTCGCCATCGGCGGGTCCGCGGCGCTGTCGGCCTGCCTGGGTCGCGAGGACCCCGACCTCCCGTCGGGCCCCGACGACCTCTCGACGCTCCCCGACCGCCAGCACGCCTGGAACGGTGCCCTCCGCACCGACGACCACGGCAACCACGTCCCGCCGAAACACCACCTCCTGCTCTACCTCGACTACGCCGGCGACGGGACGCCCACGGACGGCGACCGCGGGACGGTCGAGACCGCACTCCGGTCGCTGGAACGCGCCTACCCCCGCAGCACCGACGAGGGCGAGATCGGCCTCCTGTTCACCGTCGGCTACGCCCCCGCCTACTTCGACCGCTTCGGGGGGGCCCTCCCGGAGAGCGTCGACCTGCCGGCGCCCGAACCGCTCGCGCCGTTCGAGGACCCTGTCCCCGACGAACCCGACGCGGTCGTCCACCTCGCCAGCGACTACGGCTCGGTCCTGCTGGCCGCCGAGGAGGGGCTGCTCGGCGAGCGCGACACCGTCAACGGCCGCGAGCTGGACGCCACCTTCGACGGCGTCTTCGAGCGCGCCAGCCTCGCCGAGGGCGGCCGCGCCCGCCGGACGGGGTTCATCGGCGAGGGCCTCCCCGCCGAGAACCAGGACGTGGCGGGGATCCCCGACTCCGAGCCCGTGCCCGACGACGCGCCGCTGTACATGGGCTTCGAGTCCGGCTTCGAGAAGACACAGGCCACCGAGGACCACGTGACCATCGGCGAGGGACCGTTCGCCGGCGGCACCACCCAGCACGTCTCCTCGATGGACCTCAACCTCACCCAGTGGTACGAGCAGGACAGCCGCGAGCACCGCGAGGCGTCGATGTTCTGCCCGGCCCACGCCGACAACGACGTGATCGAGGGCACCGGCGAGAACCTCGGGAACTCCAGCGGCGTCGGCGGCTGCGCAGAGACGGTCGAAGAAGACGCCCGCGACGGCGTCGTCGGCCACGCCCAGAAGAACGCCCGCGCCCGGGAGGACGGCCGTCCGGTCATCCTCCGGCGGGACTTCGACTCGACCGACGGCGACCGCGCCGGCCTGCACTTCCTCGCCCTGCAGGAGTCGATATCGGACTTCGTGGCCACCCGCGAGGCGATGAACGGCACCGACGCCGCCGCCGAGGGCGCGGTCGGCCAGCGCGCCAACAACGGCATCCTCCAGTACATCAACGTCCGCCGGCGCGGCAACTATCTCCTCCCGCCGCGGGCGTCGCGGGCGCTCCCGGCGCCGAACCCCGGCGAGTGACCGCCGAGTCGCGGGCGCGGTGACGGCCCATCCGGCCGACACGCCGACGCTTTCGAGAACTCGACCAGAAGCCGCTTTTGGGTACGGCCACTAGGGGCGGCTATGCACAGACGACGCTTTCTCGCCGCGGGCGCGGCCGCGGCGTCGGTCGGGCTGGCCGGGTGTCGGTCGCTCTTCCAGACGCGGTCGGCGCGGTCGCCGCCGCTGGTCTCCGACCGCCCCGACGCCGTCTACGTCCCCAGCCACGTCGAGGGGATGGCGATGGTCGGCACGGCCGCCGCCGGCGACTTCCGGGTCGCGCTGACCTACAGCTATCCCCACCGCTTCTGGCTCGTCAGCGGCGACAGCACCGAGAAGGTAGAGATCGAGGGGTCTGACTCGCTGCACCTCATGACGACCGTCTGGGACCCCGAGACGGACACCGTCCTCCCCCACGGGTCGCTCACGACGACGATCACCCGCGACGGCGAGCGACTCACCAGCGGCAAGCCGCTGTGGCCGATGCTCTCCCAGAACATGGGCGTCCACGCCGGCGACAACCTCGAACTCGACGGCGACGGGACCTACGAGGTCGAGGTGAGCGTCCCGCCGCTCCCGACGCGCCGGGCCGGCGCCCTCGGCGGTCGCTTCGGCGAGCTGGGGACCGCCTCGTTCACCCTGGAGTTCTCCCAGTCGGCGCTGGAGGAGATCTCCTACGAGCGCCTCCCCGACCGGCAGGGCGAGCGCGACGCCCTCGACCCGATGTCGATGGACATGATGCCCGTCTCCGCGACGCCCGCGCCCGGCGACCTCCCGGGGACCGTCGTCGGCGAGGGGTCCAGCGGCGACGCGCGGTTCGTCGTCTCGCGGCTGGCGTCGCCCCCCGACGGGGTCTCCGCGGGGGACTCGACGGCGACCCCCGCCGACGGCCCGGACGACGACCGCCCGTATCTCGCCGTCTCGATGCGGACGCCGTACAACGGCTACCCGATCCCGCAGGCGTCGCTGTCGGCGACGGTCACCCGCGACGGGACGACGGCGTTCGACGGCTCGCTCACTCCGACCGTCCACCCCGACCTGGGGTACCACTACGGCGCCGTCGCCGACGTGCAGTCGGGCGACGACCTGACGATCGCGGTCGACGGGGTCCCGCAGATCGCCCGCCACGAGGGCTACGAGACCGCGTTCATGTCCTTCGACGAACTGTCGATGACCGTCGGGGAGTAGGTCCGAGAAGCGGCGACCGGTCGGCGTTCGGTCGTGGGCGGGTCGCCTACTCCCGCCCGGGCAGCGAGACGCCGCGCGCCGCGAGCAGGTGGTCGACGCCGCCGACGAGGACGAACAGGGCGCCGAGCGCCGTCGCGGCGAGGTGGAGTTCGCCGAACCAGATGGGCACCCAGGCGAAGGTGCCCTGGAGGCCGGCGACCGCCTCGGAGAGCAGCGGGATCTCGTCGTCGGGCGCGGTCAGCGCGCCGGAGCCGTTGGCGGCGGTCATCCGCGGCAGGGGCGTCTTCGTCTGCGTCGCGTCCGCGGGCGTCGCGGTCCCGTTCTCGCCGCCGGCGTCGGTCGGCGTCGCGCCGCCGTCGTAGCTGCCGGCGTACTCGCCGTACGGCAGGCGGTCGGCCTCGTAGACGATGCCGGGCCCCGTCCGGGCGACGGCGCCGACGGAGACGTTCCAGACCGCCTCGCCCTGCGGGTCGACCTCGACCACGCGCCGGTTGCGCGAGTCGGCGATCAGGGTGTTGCCGTTGGGCAGGCGGTCCGCGTCGCGGGGCCACGTGAGTTCGATCCCCCCCGCGCGGTCGACCGCCCAGACGGGCTCCCAGTCGCCGTCGTCGGTCCGGTGGAGCTCGACCACGCGGTCGTTCTCGCTGTCGGCGACCAGCACCGCGCCGTCGCCGAGCCACTGCGGGTTGTGCTGCTCTTTGATGACGGCGGGGTCGCCACAGCGCACGTCGCCGTCGCCGTCGGCGTCGTAGAGCCGGCCGTCCTTGAGGCAGTTGGCGTCGCTCGACCCATCGTCCTCGTTGATGACCTCGACGACGCCCTCGCCGCGCTCGAGGATGAGGATCTGGTTGGCGTTGCGCACGGAGACGATGAACCGGCCGTCGCCGATGGCGTCCACGTCGTTGATGTGCAGCCAGTCGCGGCTGGTCGGGTCCTCGGGCGCCTCGTAGAGCTCGCTGGCGCGCCACTCCCAGACCTCGGTCCCGTTCTCGACGACGACGACCCGCTCGGCGTCCATGTCGGCGTAGACGATGCCGCCGTCGCCGGTGGCGTCTGCGGCGTGGACCTCGCTGTTCGTGATCGAGCCGACGGGGAAGCTGTACTCGGAGACGATCTCGCCGCTGCCGGGTTCGAGGATCCGGTAGCCCGTGCGGGCGCAGGGCGCCGAGAGCTCGCCGCAGTCCTCGGAGCTCTCGTTGGCGAAGGCGGCGAGGACGCTCCCGTTGTCCAGCCGACTCACCTCGAAGTAGCCGTCGGCCTCGGTGTTGCGCCAGGCCACCTCCCGGCCGTCGAAGGCGATGACGCTGCCGTGGGTCACCCACCCGCCCTGGTTGCCGACGAGCGTCCGTGGCGCGTCGGCGGCGGGCGTGCCGGACGGGGCGGCCGTCCCGCCGGAGTCGGAGGGCGCGTCGGTTCCGGCCGGGAAGGCCGTCGGGGTCGTCGAGTCGTCGACGCCGCCGGACGCGGAGGGGGCGGTCGCGGCGCCGACGACCATCGTCGCGAGGAAGAGGCCGACGCCGAGCAGGGCCAGGGCGCTGCCGCGCGATACGTCCATCGTGGGACGTTCCTCCGCCGCGTTCGCGAATAAGCCTTCGGGTCCGTGACGGGAACCCGTGGCGCGGCTCGGCCGCGGCCCCGCCGCGGTCCGACCGCGGTTCGCTCCGCTCACTCCCTGCGGTCGTACGGCCAGTTGGGGTCGCGCGGCTCGTCGTCCGTCGGCTCGCGCGTGTTGGGCGCGGCGCCCTCGACGCAGGCGCCGAACGCCCGGACGTTCTCGCGGGCCTCGCTGAGCGCGACGTGGTTGGTGTCGCTGACGAACTCGGGGTCGGCGAACTGGATCGGGTCGTCGAGCCAGTCGCAGACCGGACAGCGCTCGTAGGACCCGGGCGGCCCCGGCGGGAGCGTCCGGTAGCCGCAGCAGGGGCAGTACCCCTTCTCCCGCGCCGCGGGGTTGCCGGGCGGGTCGGCCATACCCGGCGTTGGGACCCTCGGGAGAAATGCGTGGCGACGGCCCCGTCTCTCGCCCGGACCGGTTCGGACGGGACGCCTCGTACCCTATTTCACCCATGTTTTTGCCGGCGGGGTTCCCCGCAGGGAGCGGAGCGACCGAGGAAACCCCGCCGGCAAAAAGATGGCCTGTACTGAGCGCTCCGCGAGTTGTCCGTACTGGACAGTTCCGTCGCTGGGACTGAAACGATTAAGGGCCGTCCCGGAGGACGGGGAGACGTGCTAGACAAACTCGGCGCCGCCGGGGTCGTGGGGATCCTCGTGATCCTGGGCGGTATCGGACTGATCGCGTCGGTCGAACCGCTGATCGCCGCCGGGATCGGCCTCGTCGTCGCCGGCGTCGGCCTGATCCTCTACGGCGTCGTCACGAACGTCCTCGCCTCGTTCGGCATGGGCGGGATGGTCTGACACCCGAGCTACGCTCCTCCAGCCAGCCGTCTCAGCCCGCGACCGACGGCGTAACCGACGCCACAGCAGACGAGGACGAACGCGACCGACGTGAGCAGCTGCTGGACCGCGAACGACGCGGCGTCGGGCGGCGCGAGCAGACACCGGTCGGAGCCGTCGGCCTCGGGGAAACAGCCGTAGTGGAACGGCCAGTACTCGCTGCGGAGCGCGAGCGCGACGCCGGGCGCACTCGTGGCGACGACGCCCTCGGGGACGTGAAACCCCCGGTAGCCGGCCGCGGCCGCGACCAGCGCGAGCGCGCCGGCGACGTAGAAGGGGGCCGGTCCCCACAGCCACCCCGGCGGGAGGACGAGCCAGTGGGTGAGGAAGACGCCGGCGCCGAGCGCCAGCACGACCCGCCGGTGGGCGCGCTCCTCGCTGGCCCTGCTCGCCCAGATCCGACCGGGCGGCCGCATGCGAGACACCCCGTCCCCGGACGGCAAAAATCGACCGGCCGACGGCGCCGTGCGGTCGCCGGCCCCGCCGTGGCCCCGCTACGCGGGGCCGTCGCACTACACGATGTCGTCGCGCTCGAACACGATGTGGAACGCGACGACGTAGCCGAAGAACGTCACGACCGGGTACAGCGGCCCGACGAACAGGCCGAACCCGACCTCGAACGACGACTGCAGCAGCTCGCGGACGACCGATTCGAGGAACGAAACCCCGTAAATCGCCGCCGTCGTGCGGAGCAGGAGGTCCCCGCCGGTGCCGCGGGCGAACACCAACAGTACCGACGCGATCACCGCCACCGTCGAGAGATGGCTGACCGCCTCGTACTGGATCCCCGACGGCGCGAACGCTCCCGTGAGGTCGCCGTGCAACAGCGAGTTGAGCACGCCGACGACGAACCCCCCGAAGATGACGCCGAGCACCGCGATCCCGGCCGCCGTCGCCACCGATTCGACCCCTACCCGATCGTGTCGAACCTCTGCCATACCGCCCCTCGCTCGCGCTGCCCTAATAAAACCCGACCCCGCGACGGCGGTCGTGTCTGGACGAGCGGGAGGCGTGCCGGCCGTGGTGTCGTGCCCGTTCGGTCGGGACCGCGTGTCGATCGTGTTCGAACGAATAGCTATTGTGCTGTGCGGAACACGTCCGCACGATGGCACGCCTGGAACGGCTCAGAGTCTTTCCGGTCAAGGGGCTGGACGGCATCGACGTCGAGAACGCGACGGTCCTCGACGGCGGGACGCTGCGCCACGACCGCGAGTACGCCCTCTTCGACGCCGACGGCGAGGTGGTCAACGGCAAGCGGACCGACCGGGTCCACGACCTGGCGACCGACTTCGACCCCGGGACGGGGACGCTCCGCGTCGAGGCGCCCGACGGGACGACCCGGGCGTTCGAACTCGAACGGGAGCCCGAACGGGAGCGGGCCGCCGAGTGGTTCGGCGACTTCTTCGGGATGGACCTCGCGCTGGAGCGCGATACGACACTGGGATACGTCGACCGCCGGGAGATGGGCCCGTCGGTCGTCAGCACGGCGACGCTGGAGGCGGTCGCCTCCTGGTTCGACGACGTGACCGTCGAGGGCGCGCGCCGACGGCTCAGGGCCAACGTCGAGGTCTCCGGAGTGCCCGCGTTCTGGGAGGACCGCTTCGTCGGGGCCGACGCCCCGGCGTTCGAAGTCGACGGCGTCCGCTTCGAGGGCGTCACGCCCTGCGGGCGCTGTGTCGTCCCCCAGCGGGACCCCGACACCGGCGAACCGGTCCCCGAGTTCCGCGAGCGGTTCGTCGAGCGGCGCCGGGAGACGTTCCCCGAGTGGGCCGACGAGGCCGCCTTCGACCACTACTACTCGCTGATGGTCATCACCAGCGTCCCGGAGGCCGACCGCGGGCGGACGGTCCGGGTCGGCGACGCGGTCGAGGTCGTCGAGTGAGCGGGGCCCAGCGACGGACACGTCCGCCCGACCGCCCGAAGACCTTCGCGGGGAGAGCAAAGCATGACGCGTCCGAAAGGAGTCTGCGTCCGATCCCCAGCGCGCGTCCGGCGTCGAGGTGACATTTCACCCCCAGGAGTGGGTCGATTCGGCGGGGGAAGCCCACGAGTGGGGGCGCAAACAGCTGATCCCCACCGAGGGGCGCGACCCGGTCACGTTCACGGTTCCGCGGGACGAGGCCACCGACTCTTCGGGGAAGGTGTTCGAAGACGAGTCCTACGAGGCGAACCTGCTTCAGGCCCATCCGGACGCGCCGGACTGGGTGAACGACTGGGACGGCCCGTACTTCGTCACGGTCGAATCGCCGTAGCAGGCCGTCGAACGGTCTCTGCGAGGTCCCGCGTCAGGCCCCACAGGGTTCGCCGTCGCCGCCGGCGTCCGGGCAGAGCCCCAGACACGCCGAGTCGACGAGCGCCCGGAGGCGGTGGACGCCGTCGTCAGGGAGGGCGAACCCGATGTCGAACGCGGTCCCCTCGTCCAGCGTCGTCTCCAGCACCGAGTCGAAAAAGGTCGAGACGACGCAGTAGCGCCAGCCCGCCCGCGCCGCGACGGTCTCGCCGCGGTCGGTCAGCCGGACGCCCCGGTACTTCTCGTAGTCGACGAGGCCGCGCTCGTCGAGTTTCGACACCATCTCCGTGACGCTGGCCGCGGCCACGTCCAGGTGGTCCCCGAGGTCGCCGGTCGTGACCCGCTCGTCGGCCTCCGCGTACAGCGAGACGGCGAACAGGTAGCGCGCCTCGCGCCGCTCGACCGCCGACAGCGACGACCCGACTGACGGGGACGGCCCCGACCGGGGTTCCGATGACATGTTTCACGATCGATCCGCCGTCTCCGAAAGGACAGTCCCGAACCCCTTCGCTCGGCCGATCCGGCCGAACATCTCCGTCCACACCGTTTAGTTTAGGGCCACCTAAAACAGAGGCACGATGGGAATCGAAGCGGAGGGCGGTCCCGAGATATCGCTGCTCGGGCGGGACGTCCAGGTCAGGCGGGTCCGGCCGAGAGTCGTCCTCGCGCTGTTGCTGGGCGCGTCGCTCGCCGGCGTCTGGCTCTCGAACCTCGGGGCTTCCGTCCCGGCGCGAGCGGTGACGTGGGCGACGGTGGTGGCCGTCGGCGCTCTCGCCGGTGGTCTCTACTGGCGCGTCGCGCTCTTCGACCCCGAGGCGTTCGACGAGTCGACCGACCGCCGTGCGGTCGAGCGCCGCTGGGCCCGCGTCGAGGCCGTCGCCGTCTGGGCGTTCGCCCTCTCCGGGGCCGGCTATCTCGTCCTCGACCAGCGCGGGGGCGCGGCCGGGTTCGCGGCCGTCGCGCTCGGCGTCGGGTGCGTCAGCGTCCCGGTGCTGTGGTTCGCACGCCGCAGGGCCACAGCCGAGCGCTCGCGCCGTCGAGCGCGAGCGCTCCGGTCGCTCGCGCTCCTCGCAGTCGCGGTCGCGCTCGGCGCGCTCGCGTGGATCGAGACGGGGACGACGGCTATCGCGTGGGCGGTCAGACTCGGCCACCTCGGGGCCGTCTCGCTGTGGCTGGGCGGGGCGGTCTGGCACAACTTCGTCGTCCTCCCGACGGTCCGCGCCAGTCCCGGTCTCGGTCCCGTGCTGAAGGCGCAGGCGCGCCGGTTTCGCCGCCACCTGCCGGCCGTCGTCCCGGTCGTCCTGGCGACCGGCGCCTACCAGACCGACCGGCTGCTCGGGCTCTCCGTCCCCGCCCTGCTCGGGTCGCGAATCGGCCACCTCGTCGCGTTCAAGGTCGCCGTGCTGACCGTCCTGACCGGCCTCGTGGTCGCGAGTGTCCGCCGCGGCTGACGGCCGGCCACCCGGCGGGAACGCCGGGGTCAGGCCTCGGCCGGTCCGGTCGGAAGCCGTTCCTCCGCGCGCGGGAACAGCACGTTGTTCTCCCTGTGGACGTGCATGTGGGTGTCGCGTTCGAGGCGGTCGAGCCGGTCGAGCATGCTCCGGTAGCTCGCGCAGGCGTCCCCGGGGACCGCGTAGCCGTCGGTCAGCTCGGCGATCCGGTCGAGGCGGTCGGCCGTCGCGGCGTGGTCGTCCTCGAACGTCCGGATCGCCTCGCGGAGCCGGGCGGCCTCGTCGGTGGACGGCGACTCCCCGCGGTCGAGCTTGCCGACGACGGGAAACAGTTCGGTCTCCTCCTCCTCGATGTGCTCGCGCATCTCCTCGGCGAGCTCGGAGAACTCCGCCTCGAGTTCGCGGAGTTCGGGGTGGTTCTCGCCGTGGACCCGGGCGACCTTCGCGACCAGGTCCTGGAGCGCGGGCAGTTCCTCGCGGAGGTAGTCGTGGTGGGTTTCGACGACGTGGTCAGCCAGGTCGGCGAGCCCCTCCCAGTCGTCCGCGTCGGCGTCCTCGCGGTCGCGGGTCTCCCGCAGCCGCGCGCGAACGTCGTCGACGGCCAGGTCCGCCTGGTCGCAGGCCGTCGCCAGCGTCCGGTCGCCCTCACAGCAGTAGTCGAGCCCCAGCGACTCGAACGCCCGGGCGTAGGCGGGCGTCTCCTCGACGAGCGATGCGAGCGTGCGGTCGGGGTCGATGTCGGTCATGGTATGGGTCGTCCGCAGGCGGTCGGTCAGAACGGCGCGTCGGGCGTCTCGTCGGCCGCGCCGTGGTCGGCGGCGCCGCCGTGGTCGTGGCCGTGGCTATGATCGTGGCCGTGTCCGTGGTCGTGGCCGTGGCTGTGGTCCCGCTCGGCGGCGTCGGCCTTGCCGACCAGCACCCTGAACTCGCCGGGCTCTTTCTGCCGGTACTCCCACCGGAACTGTGGCCCCGCCTCGGCCTCGAACTGGTGGTACAGCGGTTTCGGGTCGTGGTCGTTGACCAGGACGAACCCCTCGCCGGCCTCCAGGTCGGCGTACGCCTCGAAGATGGCCTCGTGTCGCTGCGCCGGCGGCCGGTCCCGCACGTCCAGCTCCTCGACGACCTTGACCGCGTCGTCGGGTTCCGCGCCGGTCGCCGCCGCGTCCCCGCCGCCCGGCTCGGCGTCCCCTCCGGCGTCGTCGCCCTTCGTGATGTGGACGCGACACTTTCCCGGCTCCGACTCGACGACCTCCCAGTCGAACGAGTCGCCGTAGCGCTCGCGGAACTCCCGGTGGAGCGGCCGCGGTTCGTGCGGGGCGACCAGCTCCATCGTCCCGCCCTCGGGGATCATCCCGTAGCGGTGGTGGATCGTCGGGTGTCGCTCCGCCTTGGGGATCTCCCGCACGTCGTATCGGGTGACGACGTCTCCGGTGTCGGCCGTCGACTCGTCCGTCTTGACGATCTCGACGCGCCACCCGTCGTCCCCGCGGCTCCGGTACTCCCAGTCGACGATGTCGCCGTGGGCCGACCGGAGCTCGTGATACAGCGGCTTGGGGTCGTGGTCGTTGACGAGGACGAACCCCTCGCCGGCCCCGAGCTCGTCGAAGATCGACAGCAGCGCCTCGTGGCGCCGCTGGGGCTTCAGGTCGCGAACGTCGATCGCCCCGCGGTCGCCGTCCAGCGGCTCCCCCTTGGTCACCTCGAGCTCCCTCGGTTCGGCGTCCGGGTCGGCGTAGGTCCACGCCAGCCGCCGGTCGCGTTCGATCTGGTACCGCACCAGGCCGGCGTCGACGTCCCGGTCGGCCACCACCGCGACGGACTCGCCGACGTCTACCGCCGCCAGTTCGTCGAACAGCACCTGTCGGGACTCCTCGTCCGGATACTCGCGCAGGTCGAGTGCTGGTCCCATCCCCTGAACGTTTTCGGACCAGCCGTAATACCCCGTCGGCGAATCCCTTCGGGTCCGGACGGCCGGTCGGGTGATTCGGGCGGCGACCCGCGCTGTCGGGGACGAACACGGCCAGCGCCGCGCGTCGCGGCTGTTCGGCGCTCGCGGGCCCGACGAGATCCGGTGGGACGGGCGGCTCGGGACGGTGCCGCTCAGTCGCTCTCGCCGCGGTCGCCGGCGCGGTGTTCGCTGATGAGGCGGTCGACCATCTGGGCGTTCTGCTCGCGCTCGCGCTCCTCGGCGCGGTCCTCCCAGTCCTCGATGGCCGCCTCGACCTCCCGCTCGCGGGCGACCGCGAGTTCGTCGACCTCCTGGACGGTCACCAGCTCGGCCGGCGCGACCGGCACGTCGTGTTTGAAGAGGATCTCGTCGGCCACGTCCGAGAGCCCGCCGTTGCGGAGGACGAGCTTCGGGTCCACGTCGACGATCTTGTCGGCCGTCGAGGCGCCCGCGCCGGAGGCGTCCCGGAACATGATCACGTCGTTCTCGGCGAGTCCGAACCGCTCGTCGGCGTCGTCGATGGCGTCGCTGGTGAACTGCTCGACGACCTTCACGGGCGTCAGCCCCTCCTTGGCCTCCGACACGTCCGCGAAGTTCGAGTGGTCGAGCTTCCAGAGGGCCTTCAGCCGCTCCAGCTTGCCCTCCAGTTCCTCGATGCGGTCGTCCTTCTCGTCGATCTCGCCCTGCAGCCGGCGGTTCTCCCGCTCCAGCCGGGTGACCTCCCGGTCCTTGCGGGCCTCGACGCGGGTCTCGCTGCGGGCCTCCGAGAGCTTGCCCTCCAGGTCGTCGATCGCGGCGTCTTTCTCGTCGATCGTGTCCTCCAGGCTCTCGACGTGCGACTGCAGCTGGGCGACCTGCGATTCGAGCTGGGAGATCCGCTTCTGTTCGGGCGACTGCTCGTTGTCCGGCCGGTCGGGCTCGGCGCTCTCGTCGCCGCCGTCGTCGCGGAGGTCGTCGAGGACCGTCTCGACGCTCTCCCCGCCGGCGACGACGCGGGCGACGACCGGTCCCACGTCCTGGCCGGGCGGGACCTTCGCGGCGATGCGCTCGAACTGGTCCTTGTGGGCGTCGAAGGCGCCGAACGCGGCGGCCATGGCGTCGCGTTCGTGGTCGTTGTCGTAGCCCTCCTCGCGGGTGCGGTGCTGTTTCACGTCGACCGGCAGGTCGCGGTCGGGCGTCCAGCCGGCGGCGTCGAACGACCGCCGCAGCTTCTCGACCGTCGAGGGCATCGGCGTCACGTCGGCCGCGACGATGACGGGCCGACCCCGCTCGACGATCCACTCGGTCACCTCGGCGCTGTCGGCGGTGCGGGTGCTCAGCACGTCCAGCACCTCGCCGTCGAGGCCGACGATGGCGACCGCGGTGGTGGTGCCGGGGTCGACGCCGACGACGACGTGGTCCCGCCGTTTCGCGAGCGGGCGGAACTCGATGCCGTCGCGGCGGACGCGTTCGACCTCGACGCGCACGTCGCCCGCCCGCTCGTTGGAGACGGGGATGTCCCGCGGGCGCCCCTCGACGGTGAAGACGGCGTTGGAGAAGCCGCCGTACTTCTCGGTCACCTCGCGCTCGAAGTCCAGCCCCGCCTCCTGGAGTTCGGACTCGACCTCGCGGGTGCGTTTCTTGACCGAGCCGTGGATGCGGCGTGTGTAGCGGTCCTCCGACCAGCCGCCGCCACCGCCGGTCGAGCGGCCCCGCGAGACCTTCACCTCGGTCTCGTCGGTGAAGGCGGAGACGACCTGGCCGACGTTGTTGGCGGCGAGGCGGGCGGCCGCCTCCGCTTCCTTCATGGGATCCTTGCCGTAGGGCACGTCGTGGCGGTTGGCGACGCGGGAGAGCGGCTCCGGGCGCTCGGCGCCGGTGACCTGGACCAGCGTCGTCTCGTCGGGGAGTTCGCCGAGGAAGTGGACCAGCGCGTCCTTGTTCTCGGCGAGTTCGTACATGTTGTCGGTGGCGACGATGGCGGGCCGCTCGTCGCGGATCAGCCGGCGGAGCTTCCGCCGGGAGACCACGTCCCGGTCGACGTGCTCGCCGTCGAACGCGACCAGCGCGTAGGACACGTCCCCGCGCACGTCGCCGCTCTGGACGTCCACCCCGAAGACGACGGCGTCCAGCGCACTCGTACGGGTGCTCACACGCACGCGTATGCAATCTGCGAATATAAACCCGGCGCGGGGCCCGACCCCGCCGGCGTCGGGGACTCGTCGCTCGCTCGACGCGAGGCGGTGCCAGCTGTCCGCGCCGCGACGGCGGGGGCAGTCGGACGGAGACTCGGGGGGCGCCGGCCGGCGGGGCCGTTCAGAGGTGCTTCTTGCAGGTCTCGGCGAACGTCGCCAGCGGCAGGTCCGCCTCGGAGTCGACGCTGACGAACAGACCGGAGAACTCCCCCACGGCGAAGTGGAAGGCCGTCAGGTCGTCGAAGCGGTGGATCGAACACTGGAGGTCGCCGGCGGCGAACAGGTCCTCGAGGTGGCCCCGTCCCAGGCCCTGGAGGACGAGCTCGTCGTGGACCCGTTCGGCCTGGTCGGCGAGGTGGCCCTCGACGTCGTCCCGGACGTACACCGGGTCGTACCCGTCCCGGTCGTAGGTGGCGACGACGCGCAGGGCGTCGCCGGCCTGCTCCCGGAGGGCCGCGACCAGGGCACCCCTGTCATCGATTGCCATACACCCAACCATTTCGCGCCCCCCATTGTCAAACCAGCGGCCGTTCGGGGGGTCGCGAAACCGCTACGGGGCACCGCCGGCCATCCGCGACCGCGCAGGGAGCGTCGGCGGGTTCCGCGAGCGGGCGTTTTACGTCCGCTCGTTCCGTGCGTCGGTCATGGAGTACACCACGCTCGGCTCGACCGGGATGGAGGTCTCGCAGGTCTGTCTCGGCTGCATGAGCTTCGGCAGCGGCGACGACTGGATGCTGGACGAAGCGGAAGGGCGGGAACTCGTCGAGCGGGCCATCGACCTGGGCGTCAACTTCTTCGACACCGCCAACACCTACTCGGCGGGCGAATCGGAGCGGATCCTCGGCGACACCCTCGCCGACTACGACCGCGACGAGCAGGTCGTCGCCACCAAGGTCCGCTTCTCGGGCGCCAGAGACCACCGCAACGCCGAGGGCCTCTCCCGGAAGACGATCGAACAGGAACTCGACCACTCGCTGGACCGGCTGGGCATGGACACCGTCGACCTGTACCAGATCCACCGCTGGGACTACGACACGCCCATCGAGACGACGCTGCGGGCGCTCGACGACGCCGTCTCCCGGGGGCAGGTCCGCCACATCGGCGCCTCGTCGATGTGGGCCCACCAGTTCCAGGAGGCGCTGCGGGTCAGCGACGAGCAGGGGCTCGCCCGCTTCGAGACGATGCAGAACCTCTATCACCTGACCTACCGCGAGGAGGAGCGGGAGATGTACCCCGTCTGCGACCGGGAGAACGTCGGCGTCATCCCCTGGAGCCCCCTAGCCGCCGGCTACCTGACCCGCCCCCACGAGGAGTTCACCGCGACCGACCGGGGCGAACACGAGATCGACTACGGGACGCCCTACCACGAGGGCCCCGGCAGCGAGGAGATCAACGAGCGCGTCCAGGAGCTGGCCGAGGAAGAGGGCGTCACGATGGCCCAGATCGCCCTCGCGTGGCACTTCCAGAACGACAACGTCGACGCGCCCATCGTGGGTACGTCGAGCATCGAGCACCTCGAAGAGGCCGTCGAAGCCCTGGAGATATCGCTGTCCGACTCCGACGTGGAGTATCTCGAAGCGCCGTACCACCCCGTCCCCGTCTACGGCCACGAGTAGCCGGGTCGCGAGGGGTTTCCCGGCGCGACCACCGCAAGTTCGACCACCGCAACGCCGCGGGTACCGCCATCCTTTCGGCGGCCTCGCCCGGATCGACGGACGTGCCCGACCAGCCGCCGGAACCACGAACCCTCTCCACCGGTCACGAGGTCGCCGTTCCACTCGAAACGGAGGCCGAGGCGACGGCGGTGGTCGTCACGGCCGACGCGAAGGCGGCCGACGAGTGGCTGCCCGAGGAGCTCGCGCCCGTCAGGGTCGCCCTCGGGCGAACCGCGGTCACCTTCCTCTCGGTGGACTACCGCCGGATCGGCGACGACGCGATGGCGCCCTACGAGGAGGTCGGCGTCCTCCTGGCCGCCACCCCCGCCGACGGGCCGCGCCAAGAATTCGCCGCCCTCCGGCGGGGGCTCGCGGGGTCGACGGGCGCGCTCGGCGGCTACGTCGCGGCGCTGCCGGTCACCACCGAGCCGGCCCGGGCGCTCGGCGCCGAGATCTGGGGGTACCCCAAGTCCGTCGCAAGCGTTCGGATCACCGACCGGGGCGACCGCCGGCGGACGGCCGTCCGCGACGAGCGGGGTCACCTCCTCACGCTCGACGCTCCCTGGAATCCGCGGTTCGAAGCGACGGTGCGAACGACGAGCTACACCGACGGGGACGGGCGCGGGGGCGGGGCCGACGGCGGCGTCCCGGCCCGTCGCCAGCCGCTGGAGCTGTCGGGGCGGTTCGGCGGCCGGCCGTTCGGCGGGACCTACACGCTGGGCCGCCATCCGCTGGCCGAGCGCCTGCGCGACCTGGGGCTAGGTCGTTCGCTGGGGGCGCTCGCGTTCGACGGTCGGTTCACGATCGGCGGCGGGCGACGAGTCGACCCCTGAGGGGACCGACTCCCCGCGCGAACTGACCGACTCGGCGTCCGACGGGACGGCTGCCCGCTGGGGGTCCGTCTCCGTCGCGTCGCCGCCGACGGGGAGGAACACGCGGGCGAGGATTCCGGGCCGGAGCAGCGAGGCGGGCGACCGTTCGAGGTCGAGCACCTCGCCGTAGGCCGCCGCGAGGGCGCCGTCGTCGTTGGCCGCCCGCAACAGGCGGTCGAAGTACCGGTTGAACAGCCGCTCGGGGAGCGAGGGCTCCCCGTCGGTCTGGGGGTACTGGTAGTCGACGCCGGTCGCCATCCGCCAGGCCGTGTCGACCACCGGGGCCTGCCGGTCGAAAAATCGGGTGGGCAGGCCGTCGAGGCCGCCCTCGGCCAGCGCGTGGTGGAGGACCACGGCGTCGAGGGCGGCGACGGACATCCCCTGGCCGTACGCGGGGTTGAAACTGGAGACGGCGTCGCCGGTGACGACCAGGCCGTCGGGGAACCGGTCCAGCCGCTCGTAGCGGCGCCGCAGGCTCGCCGGGAACGGGTAGCGGGCGACTTCGTCGGAGACCCACCGCTGGCGCCGCAGCAGGTCGCCCACCAGGTCGACCGGGAGGTCGTCGGCGAACGCCAGCACCGCCTCGCGATCGGCGGGCGCGTCGTCGGCGTGGACCTCCGCGAGGAGCACGTCCCACTGGCCGTCCTCGATCGGTATCAGCACGGCGCCGCGGGTCTCGGGCGGGTCGGCGGGGGCGCTGATCAGCCGCCTGTCGCCCGGCGGGCGCTCGATCCGCAGCGAGGCGTACTGCAGGTCGATCCCGACCCGGTCCTCCGGCGGCGCGGAAAAGCCGTGGTCGGCCAGCCACTCCGGCGTCCGGCTGGCCCGCCCCGTCGCGTCGACGACGAGGTCCGCGTCGATCGCGTCGACCGCCCCGTCCTCGCGGACCGTGACGCCGGTCACGGCCTGTTCGGCCTCGTCGGTGCGGTAGTCGACGAACCGGCAGTCGTCGCGGATCCGGACATTCTCGCGGGCGCGGAGCCGTTCGCGGACGACGTGTTCGAACAGCGGCCGGCTCGCACAGTAGGAGGGGGTCCGCTCGTCGCCGCTCGCGAGGTAGCCGCCCTTCTGGTACTCGACCAGCTGGCGCGTCACGTCGACGATCAGTCCCCCGCCGGCCGCCAGGTCCTCGCCGAACCCCGGGAAGAGGTCCTCCAGGGTCGCCTGTCCGGCGCCCAGCAGCGCGTGGGGGTGGCTAGTCTGGGGCGCGCCCTCGCGTTCGACCGGCCCGTCGGGCAGGGGGTCGCGCTCGACGACGACCACCTCGTCGAAGCCGTCTGCGAGCACCCGCGCCGCACAGAGGCCGGCGATACTTCCACCGAGGACGACCGCGCGCTCGCCCAGCCGGTCGAGCCGGCCCGGCCGGTAGCGGTCGAGGCTCGACAGCGTCACGGGGACCACCCCCGGGTCGGGGGTCGCGTCGCCGACCGAACCCTGTTCGTCGTCGCTGGAGGGGACAGTTCGCTCAGGTGATCGACTCGGACCGGCATCAGGATAGGCGATGCCCCTCATCTGTGACCTGAATTTATATTGTGTGGGGCGTGCGGACTGGCCCGGGCGCGTCGGAACCCTTTTGTCCTGGGAACGCGGCCGGTCGCTCGTGTCACGGAACGCCGGACGGAGCCCGGAGAGCCGCGGGGGACGCGGCGAGGATGGCGGCGACGCGGGTGGCGGGCAGCCGGTCGCGCTCGTCACGGGCGCGGGCAGCGGGATCGGTGCAGCCATCGCGCTGGCGTTCGCCGACCGCGGCTGGCGGGTGTACGCGACCGACGTGGCGGCGCCGCTGCCCGAGCGGGTCCGCGCCGACTGCGAGACCCGCGCGCTGGACGTGACCGACGACGAGCAGTGCGAGGCCGTCGTCGACGCGGTGGTCGCGGAGACCGGGCGGCTGGACTGCCTGGTGAACAACGCCGGCTACGCCGAGGCCGGGCCGGTCGAGGACGTGCCCGTCGACGCGGCCCGCGCCGAGTTCGACGTGCTCGTCCACGGCCCCCACCGGCTCGTCCGCGCGGCGCTCCCGCACATGCGCGAGCGCGGCCGGGGCCGGATCGTCACCGTCTCCAGCGTCATGGGGTTGGCCTCCTCGCCGGGACTGGGCGCCTACGCCGCGGGGAAGGCCGCCGTCGAGTCGCTGCACGACGCGCTCCGGGTCGAGCTGCGCGGGACGGGCGTCGACGTGAGCCTGGTCGAGCCGGCGTGGGTCGACACCGACTTCGCCGACGCGGCCCGCGAGCGGCTGGCCGGCCGCGAGCGGACGCCCGCCTACGCGCGCACCTACGCCGCGCTCGACGACGGCTGGGTCCTCGACGGCAACCCGCTGGCGGCCACGCCGGAGCGCGTCGCCGCCGCGGTGGTCAGGGCCGCCGAGGCCGACGACCCGCGCGCCCGCTACCCGGTCGGGGCCTTTGCCCGGTTCGTCCGGTGGACGACCTGGCTCCCCGCCCCCGTGATCGATGCCGTCCAGGCCGGCTACGAGCGAGCGACGACCGCCCTCGGCCGCTGGCTGGGCTAGGGTGGACCACCGGGGACACCGGGCCGTCCGACCGGCACCGCGACGGGGCGCCGCCGGGCACGTTCCCCCTTGGACTTTCCGTTCTGATACTGGTGCCCGTAGCTATTTCAGGATCCGTTGCCAGGGGCGCGTATGGAGCAGTCGATCCGTGTGCTCCTCGTCGACGACGACCGGGCGTTCACGGAGACGGCCGCCGAGCGACTCGCAGCCGCGGCCGAGTCGTTCGACGTGACCGCGGTCGGGCGGGCCGACGAGGCGCTCGACGCACTCGACGGACGGCGGGTCGACTGCGTCGTCAGCGGCTACCGGCTGCCCGAGCGGGACGGGCTGTGGCTCCTCGACGCCGTCCGCGAGCGCGACCCGGGCCTCCCGGTGATCCTCGCGGCGCCGGCCGACGAGTCCGTCGCCGAGCGGGCGCTCGACGCCGGCGCGGCCGAGTTCCTCCGGAAGGACGAGCCGGGGCAGTACGCCCTCCTGACCGGCCGGGTCACCGCCGTAGTCGAGCGGGCCGGGGACGCCGGCGACGGCCCGACCGGGGACGCTACCGGGTGCGACGGTGGCGGCGCGGACGCCGACGGCGACGGGACGGGCGACGCCGGCGGCGGCGAGCCCGACTGGCCGCGGGTGGTGGTCGAGCACATGAGCGAGGGGGTCTACGTCGTCGACGGCGACTACCGGTTCCGGTTCGCCGACCACCGGATGGCCGAGCCGCCGGCGCCGATCGCCGACGGCCTGGCGGGGCGGCGACTCCCGGTACTGGCCGAGACGGGCGTCCTCGACCCGGCCGACGTGCGGCGCGTGACCGAGGCCGTCGACGCCGTGGTCGGGGGCGAGGCCGCCGAACGGCACGTCGAGTTCGAGTCGCCCGTCGAGTCGCCGACGACGGCGGTCGACCTCAGGGCGGTCCCGGTCGACCCCGGCGGGTCCGAGCGGTTCGCGCTGCTGACGACCCGCGACGTGACAGAGCGCCGCGAGCGCGAGCGCGAGCTGGCCCGCTACGAGACGCTGGTCGAGGAGGTCACCGACATCGTCACGGTCCTCGACGAGACGGGGGTGATCGAGTATCAGAGCCCCGCTGTCGAGCACGTGCTGGGCTACGAGCCCGACGAGCTGGTCGGCGAGACGGCGTTCGAGCACGTCCACCCCGAGGACCGCGAGCGGGTCGTCGATCGGTTCGCGGAGCTGGTCGAGCGACCGGGGGCGACGGAGGGCATCGAGTTCCGGATGCGGACCGCCGACGGCGACTGGCGCTGGGTCGAGTCGAAGGCGACCAACCGGACGGGGACGGCCTTCGAGGGGTACGTCGTCACCTCGCGGGACGTGACCGGGCGCAAGCGCCGCGAGCAGCGGCTGAGCGCGCTCCACGAGGCGACGCGGGCGTTCATGGAGGCGCCCGACCGCGAGTCGGTTGCCGAGCGGGCCGTCGAGACGGCGCGAGACGTGCTGGACATGCCCGTCAACGGCCTGTGGTTCTACGAGTCGGACGCCGACGCCCTCGAACCCGCGGCGATCACCGACGAGGCCGCGGCCCTGCTCGGCGAGGCGCCGACCTACGACAGCGGCGAGGGCCTCTCCTGGGAGGCCTTCCGCTCGGGCGAGATACAGGTCCACGACGACCTCTCGGCGGCCGAGGGGCTGTTGAACCCCGACACGCCGATCCGCAGCGAGCTGATCCTCCCGCTGGGGGAGTACGGGGTGATGAACCTCGGGGCGACCTCCGAGCAGGCCTTCGACGAGGTGGACGTGTCGCTGGCCCGCATCCTCGCCAACACCACCGAGGCCGCCCTGGCGCGGGCCGACCGCGAGGAGGAGCTGCGCCGGCGGCGGCGCGAGCTGTCCCGCCAGAACGACCGGCTGGAGGAGTTCGCGAGCATCGTCTCCCACGACCTCCGGAACCCGCTGAACGTCCTCGCGGGGTCGCTGGAGATGGTCGACGCCGACGACGACGACCACCTCGACCTGTGCGAGCGGGCGGTCGAGCGGATGGAACAGCTCGTCGAGGACATCCTGACGCTGACCCGCGAGGGCGAGCGCGTCGAGTCGACCGACCCCGTCGACCTCGAACGGGTCGCGCGGACCAGCTGGGCGACCGTCGCCACCGGCGACGCGACGCTGCGCGTCGCCGGCGCGAGAGTGATCGCGGCCGACGAGTCGCGGCTCCGCCAGCTGTTCGAGAACCTCTTCCGCAACGCGGTCGAACACGCCGGCGACGACGCGACCGTCCGCGTCGGCGTCCTCGACGACGAACCCGGCTTCTTCGTCGCGGACGACGGCCCCGGTATCCCGCCGGACCGACGGGACCGGGTCTTCGAGAGCGGCTTCTCGACGGCCTCGGGTGGCACCGGACTCGGCCTCTCGATCGTCGCGCAGACGGCCGACGCCCACGGCTGGGACGTTCGCGTGACCGACGCCGACCGCGACGGCGACGCCGGTGACGGCTCCGACGCCAACCAGTCCACCGACAGCACTGGTGACGGCGCCGACGGGGAGCGTCCGGGCGCCCGGTTCGAGGTCGTCGGCGTCGACGAGCCCTGACGGTCGAGCGTCGACGAGCCCTGGCGGTCACTCCTCGACGACGACCGTCCCGACCATCCCCTGGCCGGCGTGGGGGATGCAGACGTAGGTGTACTCGCCGGCCGTCTCGAAGGTGTGTTCGTAGGTCTCGCCCTGGGGGACCGTCCCTCCCACGTTCCCGTCCTCGTAGCTGGCGAACGGCTCGGCGCCGTCCGGCAGGGCGACCTGCGGGCTGTCGCCGGGGCGACAGCCGACGTTGTGGGTCGGGCTGTCGAAGTACCAGGTGACCGTCTCGCCGACCGAGGCGGTGTAGGACTCGGGCTCGAAGACGTAGGCGCCGTCCGGTCCGGCGACGATGTCGCCCGAGTTGGGCGTCCCGGTCGGCCCGTCGGTGTCGTCGTTCGTGCAACCGGCGACGGCGCCGGCGGCCGCGAGACCCGTCGCGCGAAGGAGCGAGCGGCGCGAACAGCGTGGCATCGTCGGGGCTGGGACCGGACGGGCCTTCAGTGACCCGGTCCCGGGACCCGGACCAGATCCGGCTCGGTCCCGCTCCCGGTCCCGCTCAGCCGAGCCGCTCGACGACGGCCGCCCCCTCGACGTAGACGAGCCCCTCGCGGTCGGCGTAGGCGCGGGCAGCGGCCGGCGAGCGGGCGCCGCCGCCCTCGTCGTCGAGCATCTCGCAGACGACCATCGCCGGCGGCAGGTCGGCGGCGCCGGCCAGCGCGACGGCCAGCTCGGTGTGACCCTCTCGGTCCGCGAGGAGGCCCGGCGCCGCCCGGAGGACGTGGACGTGGCCGGGCGCGCGGAACTCGGCGGCGAAGTCGACGTTCTCGGGATCGGCCGCGGCCGCCGCGAGTTCGGTGATCGTCAGCGCGCGGTCCTCGTCGGTGATCCCGGTGTAGGTGTCGCGGTGGTTGACCGTCAGCGAGAACGAGGACCGCTCGTCGTAGCCCAGGTCGTGGTCGGCCGCGGCGGGGTGGTCGAGCGTCTCCTGCAGGTAGGGGAGTTCGAAGGCGTCGGCCACTTCGTCGCCGAGCGCGACGCAGACCAGCCCGCCGGCGTCGTTGCGCATGCGGGCGACCGCGTCGGGCGTGACCGCCCCCGCGGGGTAGACGAGGTCCACTTCGCCCTCGCGGTCGGCCGCGTCGTGGACGAGGATCGGGTCGCCGCGGCGGACGGCGTCGACCGCCCGGTCGACGGTCGCCGCGGCGGTCGATGCGTCGCCGGTCACGCTATCGCTGTTCGGTGACATAGATGGTGAGCGAGGAGCCGTCGTCGAGGCCCAGTTCGTCGCGGAGTTTCACCGGCGCGATCACTTCCAGCTGGTCGTCGCCGTGGTGGGTGCGCTCGGGCGTGATGACGTGGGCGTCCTCGAAACGACCGGCGTCGCCGTCGTCCGAGGCGGCCGTCTCGCCCCCGTCGGCCTCGACGGCGGCGGGGTAGCAGTAGGCGGGCCCGTAGGTGCGCTCGTCGTCCTCCCAGCCCTCGATGGTGACTGGCTCGAACGACGAGAGCCGGCCGCGCTCGCGGACGCTCTCCTCGTCGAGTTCGACGTTGAGCGTCCCGAGGAACGGCTCGTAGCCGAGCTTGTCCTCGAACTGGCGCATGTAGCCCGGCAGCGAGATGTAGTGACGACCCTCGCCCATCCCGCTGGTGATCGTCCCGCGCAGTTCGACGCTGGCGTCGCGCTCGAAGATGCGGCGGTAGTCGGCGTACTCGCGCTGGAGGGCGCGCTCGCCGGCCGCCGTCACGGTCACCCACTGGCCGTCGCTGACGATCTCGCGTTCGACCAGGTCGGCCTCCTCCAGCCGCTGGAGCCGCCGGGAGGCCGTCTGCGTCGAGGCGTCGAGGCGCTCGGCCAGCGCCGAGCAGGACACCTTCTGGTCGCCGTCGAGCCCCCCCGACAGCGCCAGCGCCTTCAGCGTCGCCAGCTCCGCGTGGCCGGCCGACGACGCCGTGATTCCTGACATATCTCCCACTAGCGGTCACTCCCCGATAAGTATACCGAATACGGAACGCATCTCAGAAGTGGAACGGAATAAGGCGAGTCTCGAGCCGTCACGAGTCGCCGCCGGAACACCGGAAATTTGGGGTGGGTCGCAATAACGGCACCGGAGTCTCCCACGGCGTGATATCCGGGCGCGAACGGGCGAGGAAGCGCGAGGGATGGCCCAAGAGGGTTTGAAAGAGGGAATATCGGAGGGGAGCCAGCGCGCGTCAGTCGCCGGCGTCGGCGTAGGGGTCCCGCTCCCAGAACTCGCTGTCCTTCTGCAATTTGGGGACTTAGGTGTCCTCGTCTTTCGAGGGGAGGGTAACGTGCGAGACCGGCACGTCGTTAATGGAGTCGTGCTCGGGCATGTGTTCTTTCACGTCCTCGGTGAACGCCCGTACATCCACATGGTCGGGCATAGCCTCGCGGCCCAGCCGGCTGTGCGGGCCGACGATGCCTCGGAGCAAGAACCCTAGTTGGGGACTGTATATCTCGATCAGGGCCAGAATAGTAAATTTTCATAGTATTAGTAGAAACATATAGGTAATATAAATAGAACATCCACGGATCGTCATCTGCAGTCGCGATCCGCTGCAGATTCGATCTCAGCGGTCGTTTTCTCCATCCTACCGGCCAAAAGCGTGAGACCGAACCGAACCGCGAAATTCACGTCTACGCCGCACGATCTAGACGAGAATTGCAAGTATATTCATTATCTGTAGAAAATAAAAAATGTATTCTTGATATATGGGCAGAAAAATCCAGTATTTACCGATAAAGCCAATATATTCTAAAAGGAAAAGGTTCCGCACGGTATAAACTATCATAAGACAGTAACTATAATAATCCATACTGTTGTGGGTTTCCAACATTTAGATTATAATTAACCGCTAGAGAACTCCCTAAGCAGTGGAGCGGGGGGATTACAATCATACACGTGTTATATACCTGTTTTATCTCTATGTTCTACTACATAGTAGAACGATCCGGCGAGATAGTGGACTGTCGTCATCGGGATTCGAACTCACAGCGTCGGCTACCGGATTTGTCCCGAGCGGGCCTGAGCTCGCTATTTCTTCTTCGGATACACAATATATTTATGCTAGGTCAGACAACCGGTGTCCATGGCGACACGCGTATTCGGGGATCCAGAGCCGTTTATCCAACGCAAAGCAGCGACGGGACGACTCGTGATACCGACGCTCATCGTGACCACGGTGTCGGTCGCGATGAGTCTGCAAGCGGCAGCGGTGTTCCTCACGCTTGGTCCCGCCGTGTCGGAAGTCATCAACGCCGTCATTCTGCTAGGCGGGTACTACTTCCTCGAGGGCTTTCTCCTCTGGCTGGCCTTCTCGTTTGCGCTGTACGTCCTGGCGCTGGTAGCGGGCGGCCATCCCCTCTTCGGGCACATCACTCGGATCGTCGGCTGGGGAATGGCGCCGCTCGTCGGGACGGGGTTAGTCTGGACGGCTGGACGCTACTACGCGTTGCGGGATGCCACGCCCCCGGAACTGGCTATCAACAGCCGGATCGAACACGAGACGAACGGGCTGGCGGAGTTCATGAGTCACGCAGCGGGAGAACCGGCGTTCATCGCTGCGATGGTCGTCGGGGGTCTCTTTCTGGTCGTGAGCGGGTACCTCTGGACGCTCGGCCTCACGAAAGCGGGAGAACTCAGTAAGGCACGGGCGGCGGTCGTGTCGGCGATACCGCTGCTCGTCTTCTTCGGTTGGCGGTTTCT
Organism: Halosimplex halophilum; assembly: GCF_004698125.1. Classification (NCBI taxonomy): domain Archaea; kingdom Methanobacteriati; phylum Methanobacteriota; class Halobacteria; order Halobacteriales; family Haloarculaceae; genus Halosimplex; species Halosimplex halophilum. The sequence goes on along the minus strand of NZ_ML214298.1, from coordinate 391,653 downwards.
CAACAGCGCCGTCTGACGGACAGGACGAGCGGTCCGTGTCTCGACGACCGCGTGTTCCGAACGACGTTTCCGCCCCACGCCCGACGGAAGCAGCGGGCGAGTTCGGCCGCCGGCCGGTTGTTCACCGATGACAACCGTTAACCGAGTGTTATTCGTATTCCCGGCATGGGCCTCGTCCGACAGGTGTCGCGGATCGTCCTCACGCTGGACGTTCTGTTCGTCCTGCTGCTTGGGTTCTCGTACGCGTTCGGTACGTTCGACGCCGAAACGCGTGTCGTGACGACGCTCGCAGCGATCCCGATCGTGCTCTCGTTCGTTGCCGCGGCGGTCGTCGTCGCGGTCGACTGGGACCCGTTTTGACCGGAAAGAAAGCCGAGAAACGCCTTCTGGGGGCAGTGCGATCTATCGCGCCGAAGTCCCCGTCGAACTATCTCGATCCGATTCGAGGAAACAGGCGACGCCGCGTGCGGAACCGTTCTCGGTGACTGACACCGTCTCCGGGCGCCGGGTCTGACACACCGTCTCGAACTCGGTTCTGAACAGCTCGTCCGCGGCATCGGTCCGGCCCTCGGTGATGTGTTCGAGCGCCGTCGACAGCACCCGTTCGGCGTCGGGGTCGCTCAGTTGGTCGGGGATACCGAAGTGATCCCGCATCGCTGCTGGAAGGGGGTCGGCCGACCCGTCGGCAGTCAGTTCGCCGTTCGCGTCCTCGAGAATCCGTGTTTCGGCCTCCGCGCGGTCGAACCCCTCCCGCTCGACAGCGACTTTGAGGTCCATCACCGCGTTCCACGCCGATTGCTCGAAGTCGTACTCCGCCGGGGGGATCACCTCCGAACATCTGGTGTGATACCGACACCCGCGGGGTGGGTCGGTAGGATCGGGAACGTCGATACGGCGCATCGGTCCGTCGCCAGCCTCGACCGACTCCCGTGACCCGAGATCCAATTCCGGCGTTGCCCACCGCAGCGCCCGCGTGTAGGGATGTCTCGGGTCGTTCATGATCTGGTCGACGGTCCCGACCTCGACGATCTCGCCGAGGTACATGACCGCGATCCGCCCGTCGGTCTTGCCGGCGATGTACCGTGCGTTCGAGAGGTCGTGCGAGACGAAGAGATACGACGTGTCGAACCGCTCCTGCAGCTCTATCATCAGGTCCATGATCTCCACCCGCAGGCTCACGTCGAGGGCGCTGACCGGCTCGTCGGCGAGGATGACCTCCGGGTTCATCAGGAGCGCACGGACCAGCGCGACCCGCTGTTTCTCGCCGCCGGAAAGCTGGTGGGGGTACCGATCAACGTAGTCTTCGGGAGGCGCCATGCCGACGTATTCGAGCATCGAGAGGATGAGTTCCCGCCGCTCCTGTTCGGACTTGTCACGCTGCCAGCGTTTCAGCGGCGCTTCCAACATCGAACTCACCCGTCGCATGGAGTTGAGCGAACTGCCCGGGTCCTGGTGGACGATCTGGAGCGACCGGCGGATCTGTCGGTACGGCGTCTCGATCTCGCCGAGGCGCTTTTTCGCCCGCCAGATGTCTTGTCCCCTGTACTCCACGCGTCCGCCGGTCGGCTCCTGCAGCGCGACGCCGACTTTCCCGAGCGTCGTCTTCCCACAGCCGCTCTCGCCGACCAGCACCAGCACGTCGTTCTCGAAGATGTCGATGTCGACGCCGTCGACCGCCCGGACGACCTCCGGGTCCGAGAGGATCGACCCCAGCGGGCCGTCGTCCTCGAAGTGGACCTCGACGTCCCGCATCGAAACGACTGGGTCCGCCGACGGTTCGCGTCCGGGTCCCCCGTCGTCGCGTTCGATAGGCGTGCGCTCGTTCGCGTGATCGCTGGCATCGCCGTCATCGGTCGGCATGGAGACTGCATCCGCCGCGTCCTCCCAGTGATGACAGGCGACCACGTGATCCTCGGACACCCGGTTCCCACCGGGGTCCTCCCGTTCACACCGCTCGTCGGCGAGCGGACACCGCGGGTGATACGAACACCCCGTCGGCGGGTCGACCGGGTCCGGGCTCGACCCCACGATCGGTTCCATCGCGTCGAGCGGCATCGACGGGTTGGGCGTCGACTTCAACAGCGACCGGGTGTACGGATGGGACGCGTCCCGCAAGAGCGTCTCGAGCGGCGCGGTCTCGACGAACTCGAAGCCGTACATGACCGCCAGCCGGTCGACGAGCCCCGCGACCAGCGGGAGGTCGTGCGTGATGAACACGATCGCGAGGTCGTACTTGTCCTTCAGCTCCTCGATCATGGAGATGATAGAGCGCTGCATCAACAGATCCAGCGCGGCGGTCGGCTCGTCCATCACGAGCACTTCGGGTTCGAGTACGAGCGACAGCGCGATGAGCGCGCGCTGTTTCATCCCGCCCGACAGCTCGTGCGGGTAGGCGTCGAGCACCCGGTCGGGGTCGAGATAGAGATCCGAGAGCAGCTGGCGCGCCCGCTCCATCCCCTCCGAGACGGGCTCGTCGTGAGCGCTCAGCGTCTCGACGAAGTGGGTCCTGATCTCCCGGACGGGGTTGAAGGAACTCATCGCCCCCTGGAACACCATCGAGACCTCCTCCCAGCGGTATCGATTGCGCTCCTGTTTGTCGAACTCGAGCACGTCGACCGGTTCGCCGGAGTCGGGATAGTACGTGACGTCGCCGGTCACCACGCCCGGGTCGACGACCGCATCGAGCAGCGAATCGGCGAACATCGACTTCCCGCTCCCGGACTCACCGACGACACCGAGGATCTCGTTTCGCCCGATCTCGAGGTTCACATCGTCGAGGACGCGCGACACGCCCCGGTCCATATTGAACCGGACCGTCAGGTCGCTGACCGTCAGGATCGGGTCGGACACCGACGGCGACTCGTCGGGGTCCGTCTGGGAGACCGTCATAGCGACCCCCGCTGGGCGTCGCCACGGGCGGTCCGCGGATCGATCCACCGACGCGACGGAACGACCGCGCGCGTCCGGCACGGGCGTCCGCTTCCCGTCCCGAGACGCCGCCCCGGGAACCGGCCGCGGCTCGACCGCACTGGGCGCAGATGACACTTGGCCGTAGTACGCTGTCGGCGCTCGTTCATTCGTAACGTGCGAGTGGTAACTTGGACACGGTTTAACGGTTTCGGGACCCCACGGTCGTCGCTCCGCCGCGACCGGCGGACCGCTACCGGGGAGCCGCAGTCAGAACCACGAGGACGCGGACGTGTCCGTCTGGTCGACATCCTCGGTCGATCCCTCGTCGGCCGTCTCGGCGTGGCTCGCCCTGACACGGGGGTTGAACACGCGGTCCAACGACTGTGAGAGGAGGATCATCCCCATCGAGAGCCCGGTGACGGCCACGATGGGCACGATCAGCCAGTGGACGGCCTCCATCCGGTAGTGGGCGCCGTACTGGTAGGCGAGGTTCATCGTGACCCCCCAGTTGGGGTCCGAGAACGGGAGGACGCCAATGAAGTACAGGCCGACCGCGCCGAAGATCACGTTCCGGCTCGCGTGGACGAGGTTGACCGAAATGTACGTCATGAGGTGTGGCAGGATGTCCTTCGTGATGATGGCGCTCGTCGGGATCCCCATCGCCCGCGACGCTTCGGCGTAGGACTCCTCGCGGATCGTGAGCACCTGCGACCGGATCGAGCGGGCGAGGCCGGCCCAGGACGCGACCGAGAGGAGCAGTCCGATCAGCCACGGGCTCTTCGGGGAGAAGATGGCCGCGAGCACGATCACCAGCGGGAGACCCGGAAGGTTGATGAATACGTCGGTGACCGTGCTCAGCAACGTGTCGACCAGCCCGCCCTTGTACCCCGCGACGGTGCCGAAGAGCGTGCCCACCGTCACCGTGAACAGCCCGCCGGCCGTCATCATCTTCAGGATCGGCGCCGTCGAGTAGACGGTCAGCGACAGGAGGTCCGACCCCGTGTTGTCAGTGCCGAGCGGGTGCTCCCAGCTCTCGAACGGCCCAAGCAGCGGCTCACCGTCCATGACGGTCGTCGGTTCGACGACTAGCGGGCCGAAGACCCCCATGGCGAGATAGAAGAGGATCAGCGTGCATCCGATACGAGCGCGCCAGTCGTCCCACAGCACCGAGACGGGCGCGTAGACGTAGTACCGGTAGAGTGTCTCCAGTTGGTCTCGTCGCGTGTTCTCGACGGTGTGGTCCGACGCCTCGCCGAGCGCATCGAGCGGCGAAGCCGTCCGTTGTCCGCCGTCGCTCCGGGGACTCGCAGCGCTCGTCGTTTCCGCTCGGTGCGACTCGCCCGTCGTTTCGTCAGTACGTGTCACTGTTCGTGCCCTCCACGCGGGGGTCGATCTTGCTGTAGGTGAGGTCGGCGACGAAAAGCGCCACCACGACCGCGATCGTGATCACCATGAAACAGCCCAACATGACCGGATAGTCGCGGTGGTCGACGCTCTGGACCAGGATGAACCCCATCCCGTAGTAACTGAAGACCGTCTCGAGTATCACCGCACCGCTGAACATGCTCCCGAGGGAGATCATGAAGCCGGTGTACATCGGGAGCAGCGCGTTCCGAGCGACGTACTGGACGGCGATCGTCCTGTCGGAGAGGCCCCGCAGTCGAGCCACCCGCAGGTAGTCCTCGCCCAACACGCGGATGCTGTTCCCGCGCATCGAGAGTGACGCGATCCCGCCCGAGAGAACCAGCGAGAATACCGGGAGTACCGCGTGGTTGATCACCCCGGAGATGTACGGCCAGGTGAACCCCGGTGTCATCCCGTCCGGGGCGCGTCCGCTGGTGGGGAATATCTGGTACCGGTAGGAGAGGAACAACACCAGCAGGACGGCGAAGACGTAGTAGGGGATCGACCCGGCGACCATCGCGTACGACGTGAGCCCGAGGTCGAGCCGTCCGCCCTCGTAGTACGCCATGAGCGCCCCGAGCGCGATCCCGACGAAGAAGCTCAGGAACGTCGCCCAGCTCAACAGAAAGACCGTCCAGGGGAGCGTGTCCGCGATCATCACGCTCACTTCCTTCCCCGACCACAGCGAGGTTCCGAGGTCGCCCCGCAACACGTCTGTCACGTAGTCGATGTAGGCGATGTGGATCGGGTCCTCGGGGTTGATCCCCGCGAGGTTCGCCACCTGCGCCTGAATCTGGCTCGCCTCCACCCCCTCCGTCTCCAGCTGTGCGATGAGCGCATCGACGACGTTCCCGGGCATCAGCCGGATCAAAACGAACGACAGGGTGATCACCACGTAGATGGTTATCACCACCTGTCCGAGCCGCTTGAGCAACCATCTCATGTACCGACAGTCCAGAGCAATACTATTTGAAGGTTACGCTAGACGCCCGGGTGCTGCCGATCGATCACCTCGTTAGCAGTCGAGCGGCGGCTGTGTGCGATCGACCGTCCCGAGATGCGGGCTGCTGTGGGTTCGCGCCGTGGCCGACAGCCGAGGCTCGGGACCGGAAATTCGGCTCACGGGTCCCCTATTGGGTCGTCGCGATGTGACCCTCTCGGAGGAGCCACCAGTTGGCACTCGGGCTGTCGCGGGGCGCCGGCTCGTCGGTCGTGATCTCGAACCCGTCGTTGTGCAGCGCACCCATCCAGGGCCGCGAGCAGACCCAGGTGGCCATCTGATACTGGTTCCAGACCCACCCGAGCTGGGTGAGCACCTCCTGCTGTGTCGCCGTGTCCGTCGTCGACTCCATCGTCCCGATCACCTCCGAGAGGTCGACTGTCTGCAGGGAGCCGTTCTCGGGGTCGAGTACCGCTTCGCCGACGCTCGGAACCTCCACTTCCGTCGGGTAGTGGAACCGTCGCTGGTCGTACCCCAGCATGGCTCCGGACTTCCAGTTCTCGAGCGAGTCGTCGATGCTGCTCGGGTCGATGTACGTGTCGAACTCGCCGTTCCTGCGCCGGTCGACGAAGGTCGGGTCGTCGACGATGTCGAGGGTCACGTCCCAGCCGAACGAGTTGAGGTCCGAGGCCATCGACCGCGCCGCGGGCACGCGCGACGGGAAGTCCGCGGTCAGCAGCACTAGTTCGGCCTGCTCACCGTTCTCGTTGAGAACCGTCCCTCCCTCGTAGGAGTACCCCTCGGAGGCGCGGACCATCTCCTCGGCGCGGTTGAGCTTGGGTTCGCCGTTGTCGTCCGAGTGGGCGGTGAACTGGTCGGCCGGGAACCAGTCGCTCTCGATGTCGTTGAAGTGCAGGTTCGAATCGACGTGCGTCCAGGGCTCCCAGATGCCCTGCCCCTGTGCCGCCGCGGCGTTGGCGCGGTTGATGGTGAACGAGATGGCGTGCCGGATCTCCCGCTCGAAGGTCGGCCGGTTCTGGCTCTCGGGGAGGTTCGCGCCGGAGTTCATGACGAGCCGCAACAGTCGGTTGTTGTCGCGACTGTAGTTCTGGTACCCGTCGTCGGCGGGCATCTGGTTCTGCAGGTCCTGGCCGAACGGGAGCCCGGTGTCGACCATGTCGACCTGTTCCTCGAGCCACGCGAGCCGCTCGTCCTCGTGGGTGTTCCACTCGATGCGGTCGTACTCGATGTCGTCCGCGAAGCGGTGGTCCTCGTACACCGAGAGTTCGAGGTAGGTCGGTTCCACGGTCTCGAACTTGTACGGACCGTAGCCGACGAACTGCTCGCCGTCGACGGTCACGTCGGTGTGTTCGCCCAGCTCGGAGAGGACCTCGCCGAACTCGTCGGTCCCGGGACCGGCGCTGTCGAGGCGGTCGCGCCACTCGTTCCAGTGCGACGGGTGGAACGGGTAGAGGTACTCGTCGAGCAGGGCCTTCGCGAACCACCGGGGGTTCCACTGCTGGGTCAGGTCGAACCGGATGGTGTAGTCGTTCTCGACCTCCCAGTCGGTGAAAAACCGGTCCATGTTCGTCTCCTGGTCGTTGTGCTCGTTGATCATGCTCTGGATGTCGTATCGCAGAGCGATCGACTCGGCCGTGTAGGGGTCCCCGTTGTGCCAGGTCTGCTCGCGCAACTCGACGTACGCCGTCTGGCCGTCGATCTCGAAGTTATGCGCGTGGACCGGATGGATCTCGCCGGTGTTCACCGAGTACTTCACTAGCGGGTCGAACAGGATGCGCCCGAACCGAGCGCTGTTCGTGATAGCGTTCGCCGGGCCGAACGCCCCGTTCATGTGGAACTGGTCCATCTGGTTCGTCCCGACTCTCACGATAGCCGTCGATTCGTCCGTCTCGGCACTCCCGCCACCGCTGCTACCGTCCTCGTTAGACCCATCGCTACTGCTATCGCCGGAGCCGCCGCCACCGCCACCGGACCCCGCGTCACCGTCGCCGCCGTCGCCGGACGTGCCCGCACCTGAACTGTCGTTGCCACAACCCGCGAGGAGCCCCGCCGCAGCCGCCCCGGTACCCTGAAGCATCCGCCGCCGGGTCAGATACTCGTTGATCTCTGCAACTCTCGGATCGTCGGACTCGGGAGCCACAGCCGGGTCTTTCCCCCGTTAGTATATAAAAATTTCTAACTAATAAATACATAACTAGCAGGAATGAACCGGTGACGATCCGACAAGCAGTTCGTCCGCACTCGCGCCGGGAGGGCGGCGAGTGCGGCGGCGCCGGTCCCAGCGACACTCCCGACGATTACCGTCTCGTCCGCCAGATTAGCGCGTAGCCGACAGTCCCGACCAACAGAAGACCGACTCCCCAGATCGGGAGAAGCGCCGCGTAGACGCCGGTTTGAAGGTGAAACCCCGACAGAACGAAACAGAGGCCGGCAATCGCGAGTTTGAGCGAGAGCGACCGCCGGACGGCCCCCACCACTGCGGTCGTCGCTTCGACGGCACGGTTCGACGAGTTCGCGTCTGGTACTGCCATCTCTCGATCGGGCGTCGAATACTAAATATAAATAAGTTTCCCCGACGATCCCTCGCAGTCCTCCGGGTTCGATCCACTTTCCGGACCTGACAGCAGAAGGCGATCGGATGGACTCTCGGCGGGCTGGCGAATCGCCCCCTAACCGACGGGCGCTGCAAGTCCGGGTGACAGGGGCGTTTCCGATCGACTCCGCCGGCTGTCGAGGGTACACGATCGCATGGGATCTCCGGGAAGCGTCCGTCGCAACGCCGCGGGTCAGTCGGACACACACGACGCCGGCACCGAATGACACCCCCTGATTACACTCCTACGACTGTTATGTAGCGCTATAGGGAGGTGGTGACGAGAAAGTCCGGGACATATAAAGGACGGAGGGGCGGTTCGTCGCACGAGGCCCGGTCGAAGTCGGTCAGGTCTGACGCCGTCGCGACCCAGTTGGGAACCGTCTGCCCACGAGAGTAGCGTGCACCGCTCGAACGCCGGTCGTAGCCGCTCGTCGATCCCTCGACGACACGGCGAAGCGCGCCGTTGACCGTCGTCGCCCCAGATCGTGACATATACCATATATAAACCGACACACTTTTCAGTATTGCTTTCGGACCCACGACTTCATGATCGGACAGCAGTCGAACGGAGAGATCAGAGAGGGCTGTACAGTCGTCCACGAGTTAGTCACGGGTTCACCGGAGCTCTCGTCACTCGTCGACGGTGTCGACGCGGCCGAAGAGGTAGTTCTCCTCGGGTGCGGGTCGTCGTTCTGGACCGGGGTCGTCGGGAAACACGTCCTCGCCGATGCCGGCGTCCCGGCGCGGGCGGAGTACGCGTCGGAGTTTCTCTTCGGGAACCACCAGGTCGACGAGGGGACGTTGGTCGTCGGCCTTTCGCAGTCCGGGGAGACGACCGAAACGGTCCGGGCACTGGAGCGGGCCGAGCGACTAGGAGCGGAAACCACGGCGCTGACGAACACGGCGGGATCGGCGCTACCCGAACTCGCGGACCGGACGTACGTGACCCCCGCGGGCCGGGAGCGGGCAGTCATGGCGACGAAGTCGGTCGACGCGGCGGTCGCGGCGCTGTATCTTCTGGCGGACGCCGTCGGCGACGACGGGCCGGCGCTGTCGGGGGTCGGCGATCGGTGTCGCAACGCCCTGGCCCCGGACCTCTCCGGAGCGCTGTCCGTGCTGACGGGGACCGACTGCCTCTACACGCTCGGGACAGGGCCGTTCCACGGCCTCGCTGGGGAGGCAGCGACGAAGTTCACCGAGGCGACCCGCCACCACTCGACACCGCTGTCCACCCTGGAGATCGGTCACGGCCCGCTCGCGAACTGCGACGGCGACGCCGCGGTGGTGTTCGCCCTCGACGGCGAAGCTGCCATCTATCGACACGTCCTGGCGCGGCTCACCGATGCCGGCGCGGAGACGGTCGCGGTCTGTCCAGCAGGTGCCGAGTACGACGCGACGGCGACGGTCGAGGTCCCACGTCCGGTCGAGACCGTGTTGCCGGCGCTGAAACTCGTCCAGCGGCTCGCCCGCGAGGGCGCCGTCGAACTGGGATACGACCCCGACGACCCGCCGGCGCTGTCGAAACACGTCGAGGTGCCCGCGATCGATGAGCGGACGCTCCCGTGAACGGGACTGTCGACGTACACGTCGGCACCATCCTCTCGCCGGCGGACCGCTATCGGGACGCCGTACTCAGCGTCGTCGACGGCGAGATCGTCGATATCGGACCGCCGGAGGGAGCCTCCCCCGACCTGTCGTTCCCGGACGGAACCGCGATCCCTGGCCTGGTCGACGCGCACACACACGGCTACGGCGGGCACAGCGTGACATCGGGCGACCCCGCCGATATCCTCGGAATGGCCGAATCCGTGACGGCACACGGCGTGACGGCCGTGGCCCCCACAACGATGTCGGCGACCCGCGGGCGCCTCCTGGAGGTCGCGGGGGCGTTCGCCGACGCGAAGGCGGCGACATCCGAGGGGGCGGCCCTGACCGGGCTCCACCTCGAGGGCCCCTACTTCGCCGACAGCAGACAGAGCGGGGCGCAGGATCCGAGCACGTTTCGCACGCCAGATACCGACGAACTCGACAAACTCGTCGAGCGATCCGACGGTGGCGTCGCCAGGATCACGATGGCGCCGGAGGTCGACGGCGCTCTCAAGTTCGTCCGGGAAGCGAGACGGCGAGGGATCGCCGTCTCCGTCGGGCACACGGACGCGGACTACGAGCGCGTCCGGGCGGCGTTCGACAGCGGCGTCGCCGCCGTGACGCATCTGTACAACGGCATGGCTCAGTTCCACCATCGCGATCCCGGTCCCGTCGGCGCCGCACTGGTCACCGACGGCGTCTCTGTCGAGCTGATCGCGGACGGGGTCCACCTCCATCCGGCCGCCCTGGAGCTCGCGATCCGCGCCAAGGGCGTCGAATCGGTCGTCCTCGTCTCAGACTCCGCTCCCTGTGGCGGCTGCCCGGACGGCGAATACGACTGCGCCGGACATCGCGTTCTCGTCAGCGACGACGCGTGCCGGACCGTCGACGGTGGGGATCTTGTCGGCAGCGCGGTCACACTAGACGAAGCGATCAGGACGCTCGTCGGTGAGCTCGGCGTCGATCTCGCCGACGCAGTGCGAATGGCGGCGACGAACCCGGCCCGGGAGCTATCGCTCGACGATCGCGGCCGGCTAACGGAAGGGTACCGCGGAGACATCACCGTTCTCGACCGGGACCTCCGTGTGGTGGCGACGGTCGTCGCCGGGACGGTCCGCTACCGTCGGTGACTCGCTCCGCCACCACGCGGCGGCGTATCGTTCCGTTCTTCCAGGCGTCGACGCAGGTTCCCGGTGGACAAATCGAGCGGGACTGGTCCCCCGACCGCACCCGAAACCCGGGCTAGCCCATCACCGTCGTCCGGCCAATATCCCGCTCGACGATACAAAACCGACGACTGCGGTTCGAAACCGGAGGGGCCACGAACAGTCGATACAGGGAGCTGACGCTCGAACGATGGCGGTCCTGCGAAGACCCGGAACTGTCCGTCTCCGACACCCCGGATTACAATATTATGGGTGTTATGTATCGCTATAGCGATCTGGGTAGGTGGGGTGTCCCCGGTTATAAAGGCGCCACTCACATGACACCGTGGTTGCGACAGGCGGATAGCCGCGGCCGACGAGCGAGAGCGCAGCTACGCTACGTTCGGAGAACCGAGAACGGGTCAGCGCGATCGGTACCGTGATGGCCGGACGCGTCGGGAGCGGCCGTCGGTCAGGCGAACGGGGTGAACCGGGAGTACTCGATCAGGTCGACGGGTGACCGCGACTCTGCCCACGGTACGCCGATCTCGGAGGGGAGCGCTCGCTCGGCGAACGCGTCGCTCAGGAGGTCGACGATCCCGTCGGCGACGTGATTGACGGCGCCGCCGTCCGTGGTCTCCGTGTGGACCGCGTCGTCCGGGAGGGAGACGACGGACCCCGACGACTCGAAGGAGCCGTCGACGGCGACGACGAACTCCCGGGTGTTGTCCGGCGTGCAGTACAGCTCGTCTCTCAGACCCTGCTCGTATCGGGCGGCCGTCCGGAAGACCTCCTTCCCGAGGTCAACCCCCTCGTCGTCGAACTCGAACCGGTTACCGTCGGCCGTCCGGACCGTCGCCGTCCCATCGTAGTGCCACTCCGCGGTCCCGTCGGTACCGGTGATCTGTATGCTGGGATCGTGTCGCTCGGCCGATGCGTGGGTGACGTACAGGCCAATCTCGACGTCGCGCTCCGTCGTCGCGTGGACACACGCGATGTCGGCAGCCCGGATCGCCGGGTTCGCGCGGTATCGCTCGGCGGTGATCTCGGTCAGCGAAGCGGTCTCGTGGACCCCGTCGCCCGCGAGGAACAGCATGTTCTGCAGGAAGTGCGCGAAGGCGTTGTTGACGGGGCCGTCCAGCACCACGTCGCCCTCATGCAGGAGTTGCCCGGCCCAGGGGTTTCGCTCGTAGTACGCGTCGGCCCGCGGCCAGCAGCCCTTGCAGGCGATGGATTCCAGTTCCCCCAGGCTCCCGTCGAGGATCGTCCGCTTCAGTCGTCGGATCGACGGGGCGTGGAGGTGCTGGAACCCGATCGAACAGAAGTTACCGGTCCGGTCGGCGGTCCGGCGGATCGCGTCGAGTTCGTCGATGGTGGGAGCCGGCGGTTTCTCCAGCAGGATGTCGTATCCGTGAGTCATTCCGGCGATGCTGAGATCCGCGTGCGCGGGTATCGAGACGGGGAGCCCGATCACGTCCACGTGGTCGTGTCCGGTGCGGAGCAACTCCTCGTAGGAGTCGTAGATCCGGAACCCCTCGGACCTGAGCTCCCGGGCGCGCTCGGCTTCGCCTTTCCCGTCGGCCACGACGACACCCGTCAGCCGAAGGCCTTCGTCTCGGAGCGAGCGAACGCGCGAGATGTACTCCGCGGCGAAGTTCTGTGCGCCGACGACCGCAAAACCGGTTCGGTCCATTGGTTGGGTCCCAGTGGGACGATCCGCGGGTACCGGTATCAAGATTCCGGCTGCGCGACCCGAACGAGTTCCGGCCGGGGGCACCGCTCGCACCTCACGACGAATTCAGAAAGTCGGTCCCGCCGCGGAGGTTCCCGTTCGTGGCAACGATGTCACCGTCCAGGAGCGTCTGTTCGGTCGCGTTCCCGTCGAAGTCGGTGACGGTCCCGCCGGCCTCTTCGACGATGAGCGTCCCCGCTGCGACATCCCAAGCGCTCAGATTTCGGTGGAGGAACCCCTCGAAGGTCCCGTCGGCCGTGTAACACAGCTGGAGCGCGGCCGACCCGTACCGGCGCACGCCCAGCGTTTCGTCGAGGAGGTATTCGAACGCGGACCGGAGCGTTCGGTCACCGGTGTCCTTCCGCGAGAAGCCGATGCCGAACAGCGACCGGTCGAGTGCCGTCTCCGTCGAAACGGAGATCGGGTCGCCGTCACGGTACGCGCCTTCCCCCCGCACTGCCGCGTACGTCGTGTCGGACTGGAGGTGGTGGACGATGCCGACCTTCCGGGTGCCGTCGACGACAAGCGCGAGCGAGATCGACGAGTGGGGCAGCCCGTAGACGAAATCCGTCGTCCCGTCGATGGGATCGATATACCAGACCGCGTCGGAGTTCCCGACGACCCCCTCCTCTTCGCCCACGAACGCGTGCGTCGAGAACTGCTCCGAGACGTGTTCCTTGATGCGTTGCTCGACCTCGAAGTCGACCTTGGTCACGAGCTGCTGTGGGGATTTCAGGTCGGCGCTGTCCCACTCTAGGTCCCGATGGAGGACAGCCGCCTGCTCCACTGCTTCCAGTCCAACACGTAGCGGATCGCTACTCTGCCGAAGCGACTCCATGAGGGGTAGATACCGTGAGGTGTTTAAATAACCTGTGACTTGGTACTTTTGTGTTGTCCTTCGAGTTGGGGAACCGATAGCGAGGATCCCACCGGAGCCGTCGGTTCACCCAGATTCGACGGCACAGAGTGGCTGGGGTCTCGCGTCGAGCGGCCCGCTCTCGCAGATCCTGTCCGGATCGCGAGCGACTGTCGACCCTGCCCGTCGAGCGGTCAGGGCTGGTCGGAAGCGAAAGTGACCCCGGATATATTCTCTCAGTACCCGAAGGAAGTGTATCGACGTATCGTGTCTACAATTTATAAATATTATAAAATAACTTCACCAAAACCGGAAACCCTGACATGCGGACAACGCATGACAGACAGCACTGAAACGACGGTTACCAGGCGAACAGCTCTGAAAGCGGGAGCCGGCGCCCTCGGCGGCGGCGCCATCGGGATCGCGGGATCGAACGGGACCGTCCGGGCGGCCTCGGAGTCGTGTCAGTTTCTGTGGGTGAACTCGTGGCTGACCGACGGGATCGAAGGCGTCCTCGGGCTCCCCTCCGACGTGGCCGCGAAACCGGCGTACCAACAGCGGGCGGAAGAACTCGGGACGCGCCTCGGCGAGGACGGGTACGACATCGTCGGCCTGGCCGAGGTGTTCAACGACGAGCAGGACACCGTCGCGGACAACTACATCGCCGCCGCGGGCTCCGGGGAGTCCGTTCCGGGACCGGAAGCGGACGGCGGTGAGAAGGGCGCCGGCCTCCTGGACCTCGTCTCCGGGGCGAGCGTGACCGACCAGGCGACCCTCGAGTACGCGGCGGAGCCGTCGGACAACCTGACGTACGTCGACGCCCACGTCGGTAAGGGCGTGAACTACGCCGAGGTGGACCTCGGACCGGGGAAGATCGACCTGTTCTCGACACACCTCGTCACCGGGTCGCTGCTCCCCTGGGCCGACAGCGGTGACGAGGACATCCCGGCCCTGCGGGAGGACCAGGTCGACGAGCTTGGCGACTTCATCTCCGAGCAGGCCAGCGACGAGAACGTGACTGTCGTGGCCGGGGACTTCAACATCGAGCCGACCGAGGACGCGTTCGACGCGGTCGCGGACCTCAAGTCGACGGTCGGCCTCTACGACGCCTGGGAAACCCACGGGACCGGACACGGCGGCACCCAGGACAGCGCCATCTTCAACGGCTGTGACTTCCAGCCCAGCGAGGCGCCGCCGGCGTACTGCCCGAACGACGACGCCGGCGATCGGATCGACTACGTCTTCATCGAGGAGGCGACGTCCGCACACGCGATGTCGCTGACCATCGACGACATCCGACGGCGCGTCTTCTGGCGGGAGCTGGCCCCGCCGGAGCAGTTCTACGTCGACGACGACGAGACCGAACCGAACTACCTGACGGACCACGTCGGTCTCGACCTCTCGCTGAGCGTCGCCGCCGACTGAGTCCCGGTCCCCTCCGTTCCCCCTTCTTTCGAGACCCCGGAGCCCGGTGTACTGAGTGGCCGGACGGGGCCACCCCGCGGTGTCGGGCGGAAGAGCGCTTTACAGCGGGTCTACTGATAGCTCTATACCGCACATAGCAATTTAATTACGCGAGAGTCGACCGATCCCGCGTATGGTCGAGCCGAAAAACGGGGTTCTGTGGACGGGCGTTCGGGCCGCGCGTCTGGCTGGCGACTTGCTGTCCGAGGAGTTCTTCGACCGGGGGAACCCGTCGACCGTCGAGACGGACGACCGGGATATCGACCGCTGGATCGAAGAGCGAGTCATCGCGGTCATCAACCGGGAGTTTCCCGACCACAACATCGTGTCCGAGGAGAGCAACCCGGAGTTCGCGGTCCAGCCGCGGTGGATCATCGACCCGCTCGACGGGTCGATCAACCTCAGGAACGGGATCCCCCACTTCGCCATCTCGATCGCGTTTCAGGGCGCCCGGGAGCCGGATGTCGGGATCGTCTATCACGTCCCCAGCGACACGATGTACACGGCGGTCGAGGGCGAAGGCGCCTACGCGAACGGCCGGCCGCTTTCCACGTCTGACACCGCCGACGTGTCCGAAGCGGTGGTCGTGACCGGGTTCGACCCGGCCACTATGCGTGCAAGTGACTTCCAGCAGTTCCAGTCCCTACTGGCCGAGACGGGCGGCGTGCGTCGGTTCGGGTCGGCGGCCAGCGAGCTCTCGATGGTCGCGGCCGGGCAGTTCGACGCCTTTTTCGAACGGATGCTCTCGATGTGGGACACGGCCGCCGGGACGATGATCGTCGAGGAAGCCGGCGGGAAGGTGACGAGGGTCGATCTCGTCAACGACAACAACGAAATGATACTCGCGTCGAACGAGGAGCTCCACCGGGACCTCATCGTCCTCATCTCCTCGAAGGCGAAATCGAAGCAGTGAGGCGCCATCCCGATGGAACGAGCTACGCAGCCAGGTGGGAGACCTCCGTGGGATTCGCTGAGAGGACTCGTGTCCACCGCTCTCGACCGGACTCGGCGACCGACTCCGAAACGGGTGCGGCTGAGATAGATTTATTTGGGAACCGGATTTCTGGGAACACATGGGATCCGAGCCAGACTCCCCTGGAACCAGCGCCAGCAGTGCGCGGATAACGTGCAAAACGATCACCGATGAAGCCGGCCGCAAGGCCGCTCACGACAAGCAGAACCCACAGGGCGTCTACAGAGCCGAACGGGACACGACCTACGTCGTGTTCCGCGGCGACGACGCCGACCCGTTCGCGACCGAGTACGACCACGCGGCCGGCGATTTCGGGCCGCTGACGCGGATCGGCCGGAACCCGATCCCCGACGACGACACGCACGGCGCTCCCGCCCTGACCGTCGACGACGACGGCTACCTCCACGTCTTCTACGGCGTCCACAACGACCCCATCTCGTACGCGAGAAGCGCCTGCCCCTACGAGACGACCGAGTGGGAGGTGCGCGGCGACCCGGTCGACCGCGAGGCCGACGAGGTGCTCGCCTCGCCTGGGTGGGACACGGACCGGGCCCTCCTCTCCGTCCCCGGTGGCACGTACACGTTTCCCCTTACCTATCAGAACAATATATATCTTCTATTCCGAACAGGAACCGAGCCAAACGCCCACGGAGTGGACCCGGAACAGGACGGGGACCGAACAACCTACCCCTCCCACGAGTTCGCGACGATACTCAGGAGCACCGACCGCGGAGAGACCTGGGAGGACCTCGGCCCGGTCATCGACACGCGCGGGGCGCGCGATCGCCCGGAAACAGACGCGTACGTCGAAGACTTCGACGAGCGAGACGGGAAGCTCCACATCACCTGGACGGTCGCGACCGGCGATGCCGGATCGCAACCCCCTCGCGGACACGACGGGCCACGAAAAGGCGGGTTCCACGTCTACTACGACGTATCCGGCGACGAACTGTACGATCTAGCGGGGAACAGGTACACGACACCGATCACGTGGGAAGACCACAACCGCGGTGCCGTTCGCATCGCGAACGACGAACACGTCACTGAAAGCGGGTGGGTGTACAAGCACCTACTCGCGGATAGCGAAGTATACGTAGTCTTTCAGTCACAGAGTAACATCGGAAATTCGATAGACGATCCACAGCACGTGATCGCCACCTACGACGACGGCTGGCAGTTCGAACCGATCCCGGGCGGGAAGACTGCGAGCAGTCACGGCCACATTCGGATCAGCGACGCCGGGGACCTGGAGGCACACCTCGTCGAACGGAACACCGAGCGGGGCGACGGGGCGAACTACACGCGTTTCGTCCGTCGCGACGGCTCCTGGGAGCATACGCGCGTCATCGAGAACGAGGCCATCGAGGGCATCAACACGGTCCGCGACGGGACCGACGAGTTCGCCGCCATCGCGAACGAGTGCTCGGGCGAGAACGACGAGTTCTCCGAGCGACTGTGGGGCGTGGGAAGCTTCGAGACCTGAGACGGGGTCGCCCGTCTCGCGGACAGCGGGCTCGGAGAGACCTCGGGGGAACGCATCACGGCGGTTCGCAGGGGTCGTCGTGGCGGACGGGGCCCCGCTCGACGAGCGGTGGTCCGCGGGCGATCAGTTCACGGTCGCGTCGATGGGCGACCGGAACGTGCTAGAACCGTCGTTCCGATAGAGAGCGCCGATGAACAGGAGAGTCGGCGCCTCGACAGCGGGTGCGGAGTAGTCGATGCCGTCGACCTGCGCGACCGGTCCCGCCGGAATGGTCGACACCGGTGCACGATGCTTTCAGCCCGACGGGCGCCCGCCACTGGGACGGCGCCGACGAGTTCGCCGAGACACACGAGCGCATGGATCAGGTCTAGAACGTGTTGCGCGACCCCGACCGGACCGAATTCCGGGTCGTGACGACCCCCGAGACGATGGCCGTCCACGAGAGCGAGCGTCTGGGCGCGAAACTGCGGGAGTTCGACGTGCCGGTAGCGACGCTGGTCGTCAACAGGGTGATCGACGACTGCGACTACGACCGGGCACAAGAAAACGAGCCGTCCAGACGGAAATGCTCGCGGCGCTGGGCGGGTCGCTCCTTGACCTCGATCTGTGGACAGTCCCCGACGAACCGGACGAGGTGACCGGTCTCGCCGCGCTCGAACGAGTCGGCGAACATCCGCCGGTCGAAGGGTGACATGAGCGAAGACGGCCGCGGAACGGTCGCCGCCGGTCAGTCGCCGGCGTCGGCGTAGGGGTCCCGTTCCCAGAACTCGCTGTCCTTCTGCAGTTTGGGGACCCAGGTGTCTTCGGTCTTCGACAGCAGTGTGACGTGGGAGACGGGCACCTCGTTCATGTAGTCGTGCTCGGGCATGTGCTCTTTCACGTCCTCGGTGAACGCGCGCACGTCCTCGTGGTCGGGCATGGAATCCCGATCGAGGCGGCCCCGCGAGTGGCCGACGTGCATGTACGCCTTCAGCTCGATGAAGTCGGGGTCGGCCCGCTGGTACATCGACGCGTACCACTCGGGGTGGTGCATGTTGTTGCCGTCGACGAGCGTGGTGCGGAGGACAGTTCGGGTCTCGTCTTTCTCGGCGAGCACGTCCAGCGTGTCGATCAGCCGCTCCCAGGCGTCGTCCTCCACCGCTTTGACGGTCTCGTCGAACGTCCAGCGGTCTGGCGCGTCGACGCTGACGTACAGCTGCGTCGGATCACACTCCGCGAGCACCTCGGGTTTCGTCCCGTTGGAGACGAGGAACGTGGTGATGTCGCGCTCGCGGAACTCCTCGATGAGTTCCGGGAGATAGGGATAGAGGGAGGGCTCGCCGTCCAGCGAGATGGCGACGTGGCGAGGCTCCATCGCCTCCTCGAAGCGCTCGCGGGGGACCTCGTCGTTGCCGCCGAAGCCCGAGAGCAGCTTCTTCTGGAGTTCGAGGGAGGCGTCGGCGACCGCGGACGGGTCGTCCCACTCGACATCTCCGAGCTCGTACGCATGACCAGCGTGATCCCGCCAGCAGAACACGCAGCGCTCGTTGCACTTGACGACCGGCGTCATCTGAATACAGCGGTGAGACTCTATCCCATAGAACGCATATTTATAACAGCGGCCTTCCCCGCGCAAGGCATTTGCCGTCCAGCCACAAGTCTGGGCGGCTGTGTGATTCTCGCTGTGGTACTCCGGGTCCGACACCTGCTTTGGACCGTCCGATTCGCTCATTAGAGGAAGGGATGGTAGCCGCTCGTATACATCCTTTCCTCCGACCGATGACTCCCCGTACAGCTACCGAGTGATCTGATCGCCCACATCGGGCTGCGTGACCGGGAGCCTACGGTCCGTATGCCACCCCACAGACGGGGCAATGAGTCCAATGGGACTCGAGTGTTTCATCGCAGTTATCGCACTGGTCGGGTGTAAGCGGTTTCGCGATACGGCCGTCTTGCTCCCCGAGCTTTCGGAGCGCATTCTCCCGGACCGTCTCGTCTGTCGCGTGATTGTAGACCCGGTTGAGACCGTTCCATTCTCGCTTGTGACCAAGGAGCATCTTCAGTTCTTCATCATTCAGCCCATAGTGCTGTTTCATCGTTGTCGTCCAGAAGTGCCGGAAGCTGTGGGGATTCACCGGTTTGTCGACGCCCGCGAGATCAGCGGTCGTTTCGAGCATCCGCCGGATCGTTCCCTGGCACAGCGGTTCGTCGAGATTCGTGTAGTGATGAGATGGGTCGCCGACGAAGACGTATGCATCGGGATCATCAGCGAGCGGATGAACGTCCAACCGCTCGGAGAGGTACTGCTGCGCTCCCAGAAGTGGACGCCGTTGGCCCCGTGCATCCGCACCTTTCAGTGCGCCACGGTCAGTATTGAGAGAGAACCATCCGTTGTCCGTGTCGATATCCTTGATCCGCAGGCCCTGGATCGCGCTAATGCGCTGTCCGGTGTGAAGCAGCATTTCGAGCAAGGCACGGTTTCGAGGCCCATCGACGTGTGCCCTGAGAGCCTGGATATCGTCTCTCGTGAAGACATCGCTCTCGTCGTGAGACGACTCTGCAGGGGCGTTGTATATTCGAATCGCCTCGGGGTCTGCGATGTCGAAGTACCAGACGAATGTTCTGGCCGCGGACTGTGTTACGGTGAGAGTGCGCTTTGCGAGACCATCCGATTTCACATTCGGATTCTCGCCGCTGTGCATCGCGTCTATTTCAGCATTGAACCGCTTTGGATCGAGCTCCAGGAGATTTGAAATGGCACGTTCGGCCACTTTTCGCATCTCTCGAAGATATGTCTCGACAGTTCCGATGGCAAATGTGGTTGCCTCACCGTCCGGTGAGACGTATTGCACCGCCGTCTCTTCCGGATGGAGTGCTGCAGACCACTCAAGTAGTGCCTTCGTCGTTTCTTCGGGCAGCGTGCCGTCAGTACCGTAGCGCTCGATCCGGTCTCGCTCGCTGCGTAGCTTCTTCACGGGCCCTTGGGCCATCAGATTTCACCCCCGTTTAGGTCGTTCTGGTATCTGAACTGTTGTCCTGCTTCTTTTCGGCTATCCCGTCCGGACCACGTATCTCGAATTGTACTCATTTTGTCTTCCAGAGAACGCTGTTAAATGCGCCCTCACCTCTCAGGGGGCGATAAAAACACGTGCGGAACCACTATCCGGTCCAAGCAGCTCTGTAGCCGCTAAGTCCTCGACGAGGCCGGCCAGCACACTCGTCTCGATTGATTTGCTTGGCCTGCTTGAGGCTTGCCCAGTATGGTGACCGACAGCGACGTCGTCTAGTGAGGTTTGGTGATGGTGGATGTCTTCAGAATCCATCTATACGCGAGATATTCGAATCAAATCGCTGTACGCAAGCGGGAGTAATTGACGACAATCTCTGATGTACGTTGTAAGTACACTCAAGATGGCCTCTATTGAGCATGCCACCAGAGGATACTGATGTTTCGTGATCAGTCACTATTTGAATACATACACAGCGCGTGGACTGTCGGTATCCAGTCTGGCGATCTTCCCAGTATTCTCGGCCTTTGGATCGTCGTGCAGGTAGTCCGCTGTCCGATGGTCTACTGGTCTCCCGATATCGCTCGGTGGATTAGACGACTTCGGCGAAAAATCCGCTCAGAAACGACTTCAGGCACTTCTGATATGCACTCGAGTTTGACGGACGTTGGGCCACTCACAACGGCTACGCTCAAAGAATTGGAACAGCGAGATACGGCTAGCAGCTACGAGATGATTCGCCGGGTCGCCAGACTATTCTTTTTTGTCCTCTTCGAGGAGTTGATCTTTCGGGGTCTGCCCTTCTACGTGTCCACTCACTATTTCGGGTATACGCTCGTCTGTATGGTCCTCGCGACGCTGCTGTGGGCACAGCTGCACGTGTCTGTTGGTCGATCCCGAACACTGCTTCCCTACCTCCCCAGCGGCTTCTTTTACATGTACCTCTGGTTGAACGGATTGGGATTGCTCGCTATCGGATTTCACGCCCTGAACAACCTCGTGGCAGTGAATATCCCAACGCTCCGTCGGCTCTATCGAACGGTGAATCCGAACCTGTTCACACCCGGAGAAGAACACTTCGTGACCGTGAGATCTTCCTCCTCAACGAATCCTCGGAGATGCACCGCAGAGACGGGGGATGGGAGATGGGTAGTGGTTACCGACGTACGTCCTGAAACGGTTTGCCGTGTCCGCATCGTCAAAGGAGGCAATCCAGGATATGGATATCCGCTTGCCGTTGCCGAGACGACTGACTGGACGGAGATTGAATGGTAGTCTTAGTCAACAAACTACTGGATAGTTCTTGACGAGTTCGGCCAGCGCACCTGCCTCAATCGATTCACTTGGCTTGGTCGAGGTTTGCCCGGTGCCGTGGTCGACGGCGAGATCGTCCAGTGAGGCTTGGTGATGGTCTGTGTCTTCAGAATCCATCTAGCCAGGGTTCCCCTGTCTCCATATTTGAATCTAGCCAGGGTGCGATCTTGTACAGCGGAGTATCCGGGTAGTCTACCATGGGTTCAAGAACAGCAGATAATTTTCTCACGAAACTATTTATTCGTCGGAAACGTAGCCGGAAACATGCCTGCTGAAGAATGGGACGACATCAACGAACACGTAGAGGAGGAGTGGAAGGCTGAGACGACGCCGTTCGAGCGGGTGTATGAAATCATCGAGCAAACACACGAGGGACAATCAGCAGCGGAGCTCGCCGAGCGAGCGCTCGTTAGCGAGCCAACCGCCCGGCGCCACTGTAAATCCCTCGTGAACACGGGTTTTGCCGAAACCGAGCAGGACGGCCAGACGACACTCTACAAACGCAATTCGGATCGCGTGCTCATGACTCGGATTCGCGAGCTCAGAGAGGAAGCCGATCGCGAGGAACTCCTCGAGGGGATCGAACGGATGAAAACCGAGATCCGTGGCTATGAGGATGACTACGGTGTTCTTTCACCTGAAGAACTCGCTCGAGAACTCGACCCCGACGATACTGAAGGCTGGGACGACCTGACTGCCTGGAAGACGACACGGCAGAACCTCGCGATCGCCCAGGCCGCACTCGCGTACGACGAAGCCAACCACCAGCTCGTTGCATGACTGAGGGCGATCGCGCTGGTGAGTTCGGGCCGATCTATCTTCCTGCACTTCGTCGGATCCGGTCTCTCTGGGTCGAACTCGAACCGCTAGTCGAAGATACTCGATACGACGACTCTGTCTCGCCAACGGAATTGCAGATACAACTCAGCGATGGGGTAGCTGCCGCAGACATGGCTCGCCTGGATGTCCAGTGGAGCGAACTCGATATGTACTCGTTCCATTACACGGATAGTGAAGACGTTAATTGGCGATTCGACCGGCATCCGAATACACATTCCCCAGAGCGTCACTTCCATCCACCATCGCCGGGGACAGCTGCTACTGCTGAACCATCCTGTATCGAGGTTGTGGAGGTTTCACTCGTGACTCGGGCGGTCCACGCAATGTGGCGAGCGGCTTACGAAGCTAGAGACTTCGAACGGTTGAATACGATGTCGAATCCGCCGTAGTACTTCGACTCAGTAAACACCAAGTCAGTCCTGAGGAGTAGGGGAATTCAGGTTGCTATCTAGAAATAGTAGCATCCTGAGGAACGATCAGGGGGTCAAGTCCGTTGTATTCCCGGACAACAGAGTAACTGAAGTAGGTGAAGAGATAGAGAAACTTCCATCTCCAAGACAAAGTCAGCTATTCCGAGTTAGAACCATTAGGCCATCTCTCACGGATTTCACGCAAAATTTGCTGTTCTCGGACATCGATCCGATCAACATTCCAATCATCCTTGTCGAAAATCTCTTCAAGCATCCTGAATTTCGAGCCATCAAAGTTCTGTTTCTTTACACTGAATGGATCATTCCCTTTCGCAGCATTATCCTCCCGAGTCATAAGCGCGAGATTCCCTAACCGGTGCTTGTGTTCTTCAATCTGTGCCTTCGTCTCTTCCTCAAATTCATCACTTGGTGTCTGCGGCCAGACGTGTTCAATAGATATTCGGCCGTTATCAGATTTAACGACTTTCTCTGCATCAAACTGAAGATCTTCTTTTGCTCGTTCAAGAGATGCTTCATAGGCGTATAGCAAGAGCCGTAGCTCTTTCAAGCGATTAGAGCCACTGTAATATTTGTAGACGTTAGACTTAGCGAGAGTTGATTCAAGCTGGTCATCGTCGCAGTAATTGTCAATGTAGCTCTCTAGTTTGCCAATCACCTCCTCAATGCCGAGCGGATCGATTGATTCAGGAACTGCTTCTGTAGAACTATAATATAGTCTTCTAGAGAGAGGATATGCCCTTGATCGACCAGTATCCGCACTTTTCTGCTGGATGATGTATGTTCTTACAATAAACGTCTCAATCCGCCGTAACAGTCTACAGAACTGGTCTTCAGTCACTTGATCTTTCTTAAATTGGTCGTATGCGACCATCAATAGCGGGTAAAAGTTACCCAAGCGGCCCGCGATAAATAGACTTTCAAGCCGATCTTTTACTCGACTGCTTTCAACCTTGGTTTCGAAATTAATCAGAGTATCTAGGCGACCAAACATCGTCTCAAGTTCATAGACATAGTCCATCACCTCCTCCGCGCTCGATACCGATCGGAAGTGCTCCTTGACGTGATCTAGATGATTCTGATAGTACCGGTTATCCCAGCCAGTCGTCCACTCCGGATTCCACATAATAAAGTGGTATCGCTGGATCTGGTCTTCGCTTGGCCCACTAATATTCTCGATACTATCGTAAATCTCACTGAATTCCTGTTGTATCTTCCCGATGAGGTCATCTGCTTTCGCTCCGTCTTCAAGCAGGGATACGCGATGCATAAGATAGCTCTTCGTAATCTCAAGTGCAGTGAGATCTTTACCTCGATCGTTGACCGTCTGGAAGATCCGTGCGGCCTCGCTCCGTGATTCAACCGAATACTCAAGTAAGGGTAACGATTTCACCGTCTCATATAGATCGCGGTAAAACACTGACGGCTCGTCATGAGGGATCTGATCAGGGACCCCCTCTTCAAGTCGGGACCGTAACATTTGCTTGGCTTCCAATAGACGCTCTTGGGACGGGCTATCGGTGTCAACATCTGAAACGGAAACCTCATTCTGACCAGACCGGTCGTCATCGGCCATATTCTCAAGGATTTTGCGCTCGTAAAACGTCTCGTCGTCTCCTGCGAGGGTTAGCTTTTGGGTCCCGTAGCGGGCGATGTACTCGCCTCGGATCTTTCGGGCAGTAATTTCTTCTCCGAATTCGTCAAGCCGTTCTTGCAGCTCAAACAGGAGGATTATCAGTGTGGTAATGCGCTGTTGGCCGTCAATAATCTGGAGGACTGTTTCATCGTCGCGTTCCTCTTCCATGAGGAGGAAGGTTCCAATGTAATGGTCACGGTCCATTTCTACAGCCTCAATCAAGTCGGACCAAAGGTCATCGACCTGTTCACTCTCCCATGAATAGTTCCGTTGGTACGGTGGGATCTCGAATCGTTTGTCACCCGTGACGAGCCCACTGAGAGTCTGAGAATCAGTATTTGCCATGTTATCAAACAGGAAACGGGAGACAAATAAGAATAACGTTCCAGAGAATAATCCTCAAATTATACTATTTCAAAAATTCACTATCGCCAAATTTCTGATTTAGTCTCTATCGTTTCTCCCTCTACGACGGAGTGACGAAGCCTATGAGTGCCGTGACCGCACAATTACGGATATTTCATTTCTCTCATGTACCACAGAACGGTAAAGTGTGGCCGTAGCGCGTAGCCACACTCCCAAATTGATGTGCAATGCAGAATCTGTGCCAGTATGAGCGTCTTCCTCACCCAGACGAACGGGCGCGAAATCAGTGACGCTGCGGAGCCCGAATAGAAGGACCGATCACTGGAAGACGCGGTACTGGGATTGATCGCATAACCGTGTGGAATCTACGTCCGGATTCGTGAGGGACTACAATGTCGCGAGATCCGCAGCGAGTGTTCGGAGTTCGTCGTCGTGGGACAGCTCGGAGCACCACCGTTCCGGGAGGCCAGCCACACCGAAGCGCGCACCGGCGACTGCGCCAACTACGGCACCCACGGTGTCCGTGTCGTTGCCCATGTTGACTGCCCTAATGATCGCGTCCTCGGCGCTGTCGGCCGTCAGCCCGTGATAGAGGCCGGTCTGCAGCGTGTGGACGACTAGCCGCTCGACTGGAGGGCCGACGGGTCGATACCGCCGGGGATGGCTTCGAGCGCGGTGACGAGTTCGTCGGGTGCCTCGCTCCCGAGGGCATCGAGTGCGGCTTCGAGCGGTCGAGACTCGCCGGTGAGCAACCCTGCGAGCGTCCGGTTGAAGATCGCACAGCCGGACGTGCATCGCGGGTCGGCGTGGGTGATCGCCGACGACTGGCGACTCACGTCGGCGAGTCGGTCGGGCTGGTCGGCAAACGCGATGGCGTAGGGTGCACACCGCATCACGCTACCGTTGCCAGCGTTCTGGCCTTCGGGCCGTGCTTCCCAGATGGCCTGGCCGGCCTCGTCCCAGCTGGCGCCATCGCGGATCTGACGAAGGGCGTCCATCGTCATCAGGCCGATGTCGAAGGGATCGCTCTCGTACCACTCGACGAACCGGGCGGCGACGTCTTCGGCGACGAACTCGCCGTGCTCGGCGAGACTGCGAGCGATACAGAGGGCCATCTCCGTGTCGTCGGTGATCCGGCCAGCCGGCTGGCCGTGGGTTCCGTCGGCCAGCATCTCCGTGACGCGGCCGTGGGTTCGTTCGATCTGAGCGGCCGACTGGAACTCGACCGGGCGCCCGAGGGCGTCGCCACAGGCGAGTCCGAGCAACAGACCGAGTCCGCGCTCTCTTTCAGTCACACAATCACCATCGTACAGCATCGACGTGTTTCTTGCCCTACTGCAGAATCATTTGCTCGATCGGTCTTCAGTAGCGAGTTCCCGGTGTAAGTCTTCATCCAGGATCTGGGACAGCATCTCTGTGCCACCGACCGGATCCTCGGCGGTATAACTCCCGAAGAGTCCAACCATTCCACCGAACAGTCCACCGAGATGTCGGTCTCCACCATGGGCAGCGGCAAAGGACGCCCCATGCTCGATCCCGGCCATCATTGCCTCGTGGTCGGCTTCAACGACCCACTCCGCATATTCTTCCGGAGCGAGTACCTCGCCTAGATACGAAGTAGCTCCAAGGAACATACCAACGGCTTCACCGTCGATTTCCTCGAGTTCTGCACCGACGCCGGCTATCGCGCTGGCGTGCCGCTGCAATTCCGTCGGATCGATCCTGTCGAGAATATCGCTATCACCGGTATTTGCAAACACACCAACCCCACCGCCGACAAATAGACTTCCGAGCAAGAGAAGCGTTGTCGATGGATTTGCGGAGGCGGCAAACGGCCGAGCGATTCTCGCGGTCGAGAGAGCGTAGTTAGCAACAGCCCCACGATCAGCACGTCCGATTCGATCCTTCATTTGTTCAGCACCAGTAGCTGCTGTCGTCTTCGCTTCGCCGACTTTCTGTTCCATCGGGCTTCGGACCTCTTCACGGAGGTCTTCGACCGATTCTGCTTCGGCTACGACATCGTCGATGGTCTCCTCAGTGTTCTGGCCCTCGTACTCCTCTATCAATTCGTTCAGTTTCCGAAGTAGACGGTCGGCATTTTCTTCGGCCGCGATCAGTTCGTTGGCTTCATCGATAGCAGCAGGCGGGAGTTCGTCTATCACCGCTCGGACAGTCTCCCGATCAGGTTCGTTCCGTTCTACGCCACCAAGAGTGAATCCACCGGCATCAGGATCAAGTGGAGCCGCCCGCGGTCGAGCGTCCGCAGTTTTACGGAGATATCCGAGAAGTACAACGAGATCTCCCTCTTCGTACTCGTTGGATATCGGAATCTCGTAGTACAGCGACTCGGTCTGAAGGACGATACGATTGTTAGTGAGCTTATCTGGGATCTTGGACGAGAGTTCGCTCTCTGTATCGTAATTTGTCGCTTCGATCTCGGAAAGTTCGATCTCTAACTTTTCTTCACCATCAGCCGTTCCAACCAGTGTAAGCCACCGCTCATCCGTTACTATATGAAAGATATCGCTCAGTCTCGACCGTTCTGGAACGAGGGGTTTGTCCTCTCCATAGACGTTCGGAGTTTCCTTTTCGGCAATAAAGATGAAGTGGGGTTGTTCATCCTCTCGAATGTAATAGTCGACCGTCCTGCCGTCTCCTCGGCCGATTTTTGACGATAGTCCTGAACTGGGACGACTGTCGAGTCGCTCGACCGTTACAGAATCGTGAGTTGCATCCTCGACCATCCGGCGAAGGACCGCCTGTCGCGAGTCTTCCATTTTCCCCACAACTGGACCAACATTACTAATATATTTTCGTAGACGAAAAACGGCGTCAGCTGATCAGGTGGGAACAAGGAAACACCCAATAGACCCCATTTAGTCCAAACTTACAAACGCGTTCATGCGGTGTATGTGCTGTGTCACTCGCGACTGCGAAGTCGATCGACGACCTCGCCACGGAGGTCGCCGACGCCGACGTGACGATCTCCGCCGACGCCCCGCTGACGCTGGCGCTGGACCGTCGGGCGACCGAACCCCGGATCGGTCGGATGGCCGCCACGCCCCGCAGCCAGGCGACCGGCGAGTTCGCACCCGACGACCGGCGCGACTTGTTCGCCGCGTTCGTCAGCGGGACCGACCTGTCCTGGAAGACGGCGACGCGCGCACTGGAGTTGACCCTCGACTGCTGGGACCGGACGGGCGAACGGGACGGGATCTGCAACTACCCCAGCTTCGATACGCCCCCGATCCGGGCTGCCGTGGATCTGCTCGAATCGACGCCGAACAGCCACCGCACGCTCGCCGAGACAACGCTCGACCCGGGCCGGGAGATCGCCGTCATCGACGAGGGGTCGCTGAGCCCGCTCGACCGACGACTCCTCCCCGACGACGACGCGGCCTACCGCTCGGTCGATCCCTTCGCGGCGGGAACAACGCCGCTCCCCCGGACTCACCTTTATCCGTCCGCGACCGCGGTCGTCGAGGCGGTCTGTGACCACATCGACCCGGCGACCGCCGACCACGTCGGGGTCGTCCTCGACGAGGGAACGATCTACAGTTCCCTCCTGGAGGCGAAGCTCGAAGCCGCGAACGTCCCCTACCAGGGCGGTCCGGGCTTCGTCGACGACGACGAGATCCGGCTCTTTCTCCGGCTGCTCCAGACGAGTTTCGCCGGCGACGGCTTGACCGTTGGCGAGGTCCGCCCGCTTCTCGTCGCGGCCGGACTCGACGTGTCGCGGGAGTACGACGACCGTCGAGTGGCGACTGTCGACCTCGGCGACGACGAGGTATGGAGCCGGATCGAACGGTTCCGGCGTGCCGTACAGGAGGGGACGTTCGCCGACACACTTGACGCGTTCGAGGACCTGGTCGGGACGCGACGCGACCAGTTGCGGACGGAACTCCGGTCGCTCGGCCGGCTGGACGCCCGCGTGACCGAGCCCGCCGTGAACGAACTCGTCTACTATCTCCAGTCGTTCGAGGTGCCCGTCGACCGGGAGAGCGAGGGCGTGTTGCTGGTTGACGCCGGTGCGACCGCGACCGTCGACCGCGAGATCGTCTTCTATCTCGGCCTCGGCGAGGGGTGGGCCCGAACGCCGCCCGAGTACCCCTGGGTCGACGCCGAAGCCTTCGTCGACCGCGACTTCCGGCGCTTCCAGCGACTCCTGCAGAACGGCGACCAGCGATTTATGCTCGCCCAGGCGACGATGGCCGGCGACGAAGTCACGCCCTGTCCCTATCTCCGGGAACTGTTCGACGACCGGACCGTCGACGGGTTTGACGACCTCCCGGACGTGACCGACCACACGGGCCAGGCGCACGACGGCGGCCGGGACCGGCGCTGTTTCGAGGCGCCCACCGACGCGGCCGAACCGGAGCCCGACCCGGTCGAGACCGTGAGCCAGTCGACGCTGAAGCAACTCGTCAACGCGCCGCGGGAGTACTACTTCGACGAACTGCTGGCGTCGCCGACCAACCTGGCGATGGAGCGCGGGCAGGTACTCCACGACGCCGCCGAAGTCTACGTCAACGCCCCCGCAGTCGTCCGCGAGGAACGCGAGCGCGTCCTCGACGCGATGTGCGACCGGCTGGCCCCCTTCGTCACCGAGCCGCGCCTGCGGGCGCTCAGGACGCGCCTGGACGTTGGACTGGACGTACTCGTCGCGTACCTGGACGACTGCCCGTCGCCGCCCGCCGACGGCGCGTTCACCACCTACGACGACCCCGCCCACGACAACGACCTCGCCGAGACCCTCGGTGTGGCGCTGGACGCGCACCACTGCGAGCGGTGGTTCACCGCGACGGACCTCGGCCTCCACGGGGTCGTCGACTTCCTGCAGGACGAGGGGACACTCGTCGACTACAAGTCCGGGAGCGTTCGCGACGCGAGCACCGTCCAGCGGAAGGCGGCGCTGGACCCCGTCCACGACCGGCCCGACTTCCAGGCGAAGGCGTATCTCGCACAGCACCGCCGGGAACGGCCGGGAGAACGTCTCGAGTTGCGCTTCGTCTACGTGCTCGGCGCCGTCGACGAGATGGTGAAAGGCGCCGACCCCGACCTGGACGAGCTGGTGACGCCCATCACCTACGTCCCGAGCACGTTCGCCGAGTTCGTCGCCAGCCGTGCGATGTTCGACCAGGTGACCGACTACGCCGACTCGAACGACCGTTGCAAGGTCCTCGACACGCTCGGCTACGAGCAGTACCGGACGTTCTTCGAAGCCCACGAGCTCCCGCGGGAGGGCGACGACCCCGAGCGCCGGGCGGCGATCAGAGAGTCGTTCGCGGCGCTCGCCGAATCGGAGGTCGGCTCTTACAAGTACGTCGCCAACGGGGTCGACAAGATCTTCGGCGACCTGACCGAACCGACGGGCTACTTCCTCGAAGACGACCTGGATGCCTTCGAGTCGTTCGTCGACGACCGGATCGCGGAACTCGAGCGGTATCACGACGACCGCTTCCCCGTCGCATTTGACGACGACGGGCCGAACTGGGACCGGGTGGACCACCGGGATCTCATCCTGACAGGGGGGACGACCGATGCTTGAGCCCAACCCCCGCCAGCGCGACCTGATCGAGAGTCTCGACGGGCCACACCTCGTCGACGCCGGCGCCGGCACGGGCAAGACGTTCGCCGTCACCCGCCGCTACGCGAACATCCTCGACTCGACCGCCGCCGACCCCGACGACATCCTGCTGGTCACCTTCACGCGCAACGCCGCCGCGGAGATGCGAGACCGGATCGTCGCCCGGACCGACTACGACCTGACGCAACTGCAGGACGCCCCCATCAGCACGTTCCACGCCTACGCCTACCAGATTCTGCGCCGGTACGGCCACGAGGCGCCGACGCATCTCGGGCTCGACGAGCGGATCCCCCAGTCGCTGGATCTCGTCGAAGACGAGGTCCAGGAGCGAACGCGCTTCCGGACGTTCGTCTCGCAGTTCGAGGACCGCCATCCCGAACACGAAGACGTGTTCGCGGCGCTGTCTGACCCGGCGTCGCTGCGGTCGCTGATCGCGGAGCTGGCCGCGAAAGGGGTGATCCCGACGACCGACGGCTGGTTCCGCGGGTCAGGGGCCCTGCTCAATGGCGACCGCGACGCGTTCCTGGAGGCGTTTCGCGAGGCCAACGAACCCATCGAGGGGGCGAACGGCTACAACCAGTCGGACGCCCGGAAGGGGATCGCCAGCCGCCTCGACTCGGAGATGGGGCCATACGGACCGGACGCGCCGGCCTACGACGACATCGTCGACTACCCGCAGGTGGACGAACAGTGGGTCGCGACGGCGTTCGACGAGGACCGCTCGGCACTCCGGTCGTTCGTCCACGACCTGTACGTCGAGTACCTGGCGTTCGCACTCGGGCGCAACTACCTCACCCAGAGCCTGTTGCTCGTGCTCACCTTCGTCCTGCTCTGCGAGGACGACCGGGCCCGGGCGGAGGTCCGCCACGAGTACGTGATGATCGACGAGTTCCAGGACACCAACGAACTGCAGTTCAAGCTGGCGTTGCTGCTGTCGGGGACCGACAACATCTGCGTCGTCGGCGACTGGAAACAGAGCATCTACGGGTTCCAGTACACGACCGTCGAGAACATCCAGCGGTTCGGGGAGCGGATCGATCGCTACCGGGCGGCGCTGAATCGCGACCGCGAGCGCGTCCCCTACGAGGTCGGGGACATCGAGCGGATCTCGCTCACGGAGAACTACCGCTCGACGGCGTCGGTCCTCGAGTTCGCCGAGGACAGTCTCACGATCCCCGCGACCGACGGCGAGGACCTCGATGTCGAGGCGATCGAAGCCGAGATGACGGAACTCGACGCGACCAACCACGTCGACAACTCCCGGATCGAGCTGGTCACCCACGAGCGGGAGCTGGAACTGGTCCTCGACCGGGTGCAACACGTCGTCGACAACCCCGACTACGCCGTCGAGAAACACGACGAGCCGACGGTCGAGGACGATGCATCGGAGGAGGCCAAGGCCGAAGCCGAACGGGCACGTCTGGACACGCCCGACTACGGCGATATCGCAGTGTTCACGCGCAAGCGAGCGTTCGCACGCGACCTGATCGAGGCCGCCGAGGACCACGACGTGCCGGTCGGCTACGAGGGCGGGATCGAACTGTTCGACACCGACCAGGCGAAGCTCCTGCTGGCCTGGCTGCGGATCGTCGAATCCGACGACGACCGCGGCTGGGCGGTCGTCCTCGAAGAAGCGGGCTACACACTCGCCCACGCCGAGGAGCTGCTCGACAGCGGGGCCTACCCCGAGGCGATGGTCACCTTCCGGGAGGAGCTTCGCGCGACCGAGACGCTCGGTGGCCTGGTGCGTCGCGTGTTCGACCGCTACGGCTTCGACGGTCCCTACGCCGACGGCCTCGTCGAGGAGCTGACGAACCTGCACGGGACGACCGTCTACACGCGCGGCGAAGCCATCGAGTTCCTCGAGGCGAACCTCGACGCCGGTACGACGCCGGAGATCGACGCCAACCCCGGCGAGGACGCGGTGACGCTCCAGACGATCCACAGCGCGAAGGGGCTGGAGTATCCGATCGTCGTCCTCGCGAACCTCAACGAACGGGCGTTCCCCCACTACGGGCACCCCGACGCGAGCCGGATCCGGTTCGACGATACCGTCGGGCTGCGACAGACGCAGGTGCTCGATACGTCGCTTGATCGGCCGCACGTCTTCGACAGCTGGCAGTACGACGTGCTCTCGGGTGCGCTCCCGTCCAGCTACGACGAGGAACGACGACTGCTCTACGTCGCGATGACCCGCGCCAAGCGCCACCTCCTGTGTACCGCCGGCGACGAACCGAGCAACTTCTTCACCGAACTGGACCGGGAGCCGACGACGGTCGACCCCGAGGTGACGCCAGTCGAACGGGATCCGCCGACGGAGACTGGGCTGTCTGTTTCACCACCGAGCAGGGAGGGGCCGGTGCAGGCGGGCGTCCACGACATCATGGACGACAGCGTCTACGAGGAGATTACCGAGGGCGAAGGCACCGAGTTCGGGACCGCCGTCCACGACTTCGCCGAGGCGTACGCGCTGGGCGAGGACGTGGACCCGTCCGGTCCCGGTGAGGACGAACAGGCTGGGATCGCAGCGTTCATCGATGAGCTGTCGGGGACGCTGTCGCCCGAACAGACCGTCATCTGTCCACTCGACGGCGACCCGCGGATCGTCCTGTCCGGGATCGTCGACCTGCTGCACGTGACGCCCGAGCGAGTCGACATCGTCGACTACAAGACCGACCGCCAGCGGGTCGCCCACGCGGAGTACCGGACACAGTTGAGTGTCTATCACCACGTGCTCTCGGCGGAATATCCCCGCCGGGAGATCCGGCCGATCATCTACTACACGGCCGACGACGAACGGGTCGAGATCGAGCCGCTGTCGGAGGCCGAACTGCGGGAATGTGCTGAACGGGCGCTGCTTCTGTGACGGCTGACTGTCTGTCAGGTGGCGTATGGATTAATTGCCAGGCCCATTTCTTGGCAGAAAGACATCCGATGTTCCGTCACCGACTCCGATGACAGATCTATTTGGCTGAATGGGATCCGCTAATTTTGTATTCAGTCATCGGAAACGGCTTCATCGGCACCGGCGGAATCCGCTTCCATCACCGGTGATTCTACAGCATCAACTACAGCGTTAAGCGTCTTCCCGATCTGTTTTCCTGCAACGGGAGGGACCGCGTTGCCGATCTGTCTAAACCAGCTCGTGAACGTTCCGAGGAAGATGTAGTCATCAGGGAACGACTGTAACCTGGCAGCCTCCCGCGGGGTAATTCCCCGGTTTCGCTCCGGGTCGGCGCGGGCAGGATCGGGTCGGGCGTGCTCATAATAATCGGGTAGCACGTAGCCGTTCGCGTCTTTGGCCAGATGGGCCACAATCGTCGGCGAGGGCTCTGACCATTCAAGCATCCGGTACTTGTCACCAAATCGCTGGTTATCAGCGGTTCCGACATCGTATTCGACATATTCTGCATATTCTCCATCGGAATCGTATTTGACATCCCAGCCAGTATCACCAGGGCTCAGCGCCTCGTCAAACAGGATCCGATCTTTCTCCATCGGGTGTTCCCGTGCTTTGTGGTTGAAGCAGAGATCGGTGTCTGAATCGAGATCGTGTTCGTAGACGTAGTCGCTCTTTTGCCCCCTAACTGACTTCGTCAGTACTCGCCCTCCTGCTCCACGTCGAAGGCGAAGGAGCCCAGACAGTCCCTGTTGGATGGTCCGCGAATTGTCTGCTACTGGAAGGTCGGTAAGCACCTCTTCAGCAGTCGATGAACCCTCTACAAGATCCTCTCGGATTCCGATCAGAAGGACTCGTTCCCGTTTTTGTGGGATACCGAGTTCTGTCATGTCCTGTAACCGATACTCAACATCGTACCCGGGCCCCGTTTCACTGAGTAATTCAAGATCTTCGAGCACCCAGTCAATTACGCGTATATCAGTATCTCCTACCTCGTTGACCATGCCCTCAACGTTCTCCATTACAATGGCTTTCGGGCGAAGCTCATCAACGGCGTTCACATACTGGGTATAGAGGTTCGTCCGGTCATCGTCGAGGATGCTATATTCATCGTCGTTCGATCGGCGTGATCGATACCCTGCCTTCGAAAGGGACTGACATGGTGGTCCCCCGACGAGCAAGTCGGGTTCACCGGCGGCTTCCTGAATCCGTTTAGCAAGCTCGATTTCACGGACATCCTCACAGACGACATTTTCGTGGGGGATTCCTGGATGATTCAATCGGTAGGTAGCTACCGCGTCAGAGTCGATATCGATTGCCCACTGGACGTTATATCCTGCCTCTTCTAGCCCGCATGAGAGTCCACCAGCACCTGCAAACACGTCCACTGCTGTCGGTCCTGTCGGTTCTCCCTGCTGTTGTCGAAGTCGATGGGTTAGTAGGAATTTTTTGATCTCACAATCTTCACCGCAGACATCTGTCTTGGCAGCGACGGCATGTGTTGCAAGTGCTCGGAACAGGGGGGCAATAAGCCGGTCTATCAGTTCATTCTCAAGGTCATGCCGGCGACCAGCATCATCGTGAAGATCGGCTGGTTTGATGAGGCCGAGTGAACAGAGCAACTCGTCGATCTTGGGGTCTGCGGGCCATACCGGCTTGTCGAAAGCCGTCTGGAGCAACCACCAGCCGTCACCCTCCTGAATTCCTGGTAGAGTAGCAAGGAAATCTACATAGGTCTGATACTTCACTCGGGAGAAATCTCGAAGCGTAACCCCATCTGTGTAGTGTGTTTCCCCAACAACTTCAAGAAGATCTTGGAGCCGAGCGGCACGCGTCCGTCCTTTGCCCCTGCCACGGGTCATCTCCTTAAGAGAATCAGCGAGTTGCTCCTGATCCATCGAGGCGATCTCTTCCCAGCTCCCGTGTTGATCTCGCAGCGCCTGGACAATTTCTCGAGGATATCGCTCGAAGAATCGTCTCGCTGGATATTCGACGGCCCCACTGAGTACAGCTGCAGCTACCCCATCAAGCGGGTCGTCACTCCCACAGAGGGGATCATTGCATGGGCATGGAGAGTCACTGTCGACAGTATATTCGCGGTTGATCAGTGCGTAACGGCAGTTTGCTTCCTGCGTACTCCGTTTTCGTGCGATCTGTTCCGGCGTTGCACCTGGACATCCGACCGGCGTTATTCGTTGTCTCCGCGAATGGGCAGCAGTCAGTGTATCAATGAGAAAATCAACATTCTCGAAGAGCAACTTTCGATGGATATTCCGCTCCGTATTCGACGCTGAACGAATTAGGCCCAGTGGTAGATCGGAAGACGTGACCGGGTCAGGCATACCACCTGTTAAACCGCCACCAGGGATAAACTCCAGGGTGAGGGATCACTCTTTCTTCCGGATACTCCGT
The DNA here is from genome assembly GCF_004698125.1 of Halosimplex halophilum. Taxonomy (NCBI): domain Archaea; kingdom Methanobacteriati; phylum Methanobacteriota; class Halobacteria; order Halobacteriales; family Haloarculaceae; genus Halosimplex; species Halosimplex halophilum. Next base: position 356,073 of record NZ_ML214298.1, on the reverse strand, counting down.
ACAGCCACTCAACCACCTCTCTTGATAGTAGGATCGGATTAACACACATATTATCCTTCATTTGAGCAGATAACTGAAGGGGATAGCCATGTGATTTCGAACCCGATGGTCGATCCCCTGTTCCCATTCGGACGGACTCAGGTTACTTCCGAAGAACTTCGGGACCACGTAGACGAACACGCCGCACTTGACGTGCTTCAGGAGGTCGGCGTTGACTCGGCCGGCGAGAAGGTCGATGAGTTTCTGACGACATTACCTCAACTCCTCAGCTGGCTCGAGACCTATGGACGAGAGTATCCATGGCGGTATGCGACGGATCCCTGGCGGATTTACGCGACCGAGATACTGCTACAGCGAACCCGTGCCGATGCGGTGGAGGAGATCTATGAGGAGTTTTTCTCAACTTTTTCGCGACCAGGAGCAGTCCTCGAAAAGAGCGAAACAGAGCTTCGAGAGTGTATCAGATCCCTTGGATTCGTCAATCACCGTGTCCGTTCGATTCAGGAAGCTGCGGAACTTTGCGTTGTCAATCATGATGGAGCAGTCCCGACTGACTTGGAGGCACTACAGCAACCGTGGCGAGTTGGGCCCTACACCGCCCGGGCATGCATGCTCTTTGCGTTCCAGGAACCGCTCGCACTCGTTGATGCGAATACTGCACGCATTACGGGGCGGGTGTTCGAATATCCACTACCAGATCAACCCCACAAGAGCGAGGTCGTCTACCGATTCCTCGACTCCCTTGTTCCTGCTGACGGAGCCATGGCACGAGCATTCAATCTCGCACTCCTCGATCTTGGCGCGCTTCGCTGTACACACGCGCACCCTATCTGTGAGGAGTGTCCACTCAATAGCGGATGTACGTATTCCTCGGTATAGTCGGTTATCGCGGCTGGTTAGCAGTTTTGGGGCCCGAAACGTCCCGTAGTGTTCCGTAGCTGCTGCACGCGAGCGCGCGCGTTGCGCGCGAGCGCTCACGCGCAACGGGCGCCCGCGAGCGCGTTATGCTACTACAGATGCCCGTCCGAAGTTTTATGAGGACGGGCATCTGTGTTGACAGGTATGGCCACCATTCCCAACGGCCACCACAGCGCCGCAAGACCGTCGCACAGCCGATTGACCGACAGTTCCGGCCTCCGGCCCATGGAGCGTGGGGTCGCATGAGCCAGCCTGCACGCCTGTCTGGGGCCACTTCCAAGAGGTACGCTGAACGGCTACTCACCGCAGATAGCCCAGACGAGGTCTGGGAGATTCTCGCTGAGCTGGAAGAGACTCTCCTCAAGCTGGGGGCACACGAAATGAACTGGGTGCCCCTTGGTGAGGACGAGAACAACTACTCCGATGTCTACACGCAGGCGAGTTCTCCGATGGCGGCGTTCTCGGAGCTGCCACTGAATGCGGAGGACTCGCTCACCCTTCGCTTCTACGAGGAGGCTTGCGCGGTCGGTGACGATCCGACTGCTTCCTCGATGAAGAAGGCCGCACAGTCGGGCTGGGTCGACCTCGACGATGCAGAACTCGAGATCATCGCCGACGGCTATGCGCCCCAAGAGGGGAACCTGCTCAACCTCACGGTCCGTGACAACGGAAAGGGGAAGTCTCGCCCGGAATTCGACGACTTCGTCGGGCTACACGCACCCGGGCTAAAGAAGCAGGAGTACGACTTCCTGCAGGGACAGTACGGCATGGGGAGCACAGCCGTGATGAAGTTCGCTGGGAACGTCGAGGAGGAGTACAACGAGCGGGCGTTCAAGTTCATCGCCAGTGCCTCCGTCCACGAGCCGGGCGAGTGGTCGTGGACGCTGATTCACGACAAGCCGCACAAGAGTCAGGTGGAATACCTTACGGTGAACGGCGAGTTCCCCATCTTCGACGGGACGTTCGGAGGGGCTCTCACGGAGAAGTTCCGTGAAAGCTACCCTGAGAAGTACGACTTCGAGAAGAACACGACGACGCCAGATCCCCAGAGCCACGGCGCTTTCGTCAAGGTGTACGACTACCAGACGAACGCCTCGCGAACGATGATCAGTGGCGACGAGGGATTCCGCCACAAGCTTGAGCGATCGGTCGTCGACTCGCCGTACCCCATCCAGCTGACCGATCTCCGGTACAACTCGAAGTTCCCGCAGAGCTACACGCGGGGGTTCCGCCAAGAACTGGAGGATGGCAACGAGCATCTCCTCGTGGACAAAGAGCACCTCACCGTCGACACGGGCTCGGAGACGTTGGGCGAGCGCGACATCACCGTGTTGCTGTTCAAGGACGACGACGAACTCGAGGAGGCCAGTGAGAAGCAAAAATTTGTCTCCGGTACCTCGGCACACAAGGACGCTCATGGACGCACGGGGGTCCAGAAGGACCACGCCGTGATGCTTACCATCAACGGCCAGACCCATGCAAGCAAGGGAGAGTACTTCCTGAAGTCGCTGGGGTACTCGAAGATCGCCTCTGACACCGTTGTCATCGCGGAGTTCGACGACCTCGCGAACCTCGGGATGGTGAGCATGTTCAGCCCGTCCCGAGATACACTGGAGGATTCACCGCAGGCCAACAAGTTCCTCAGTGCGCTGGAGGACGCTCTCGAGGGAAGCGACCTGCTTACCGCGGAAGAGGAACGCCGACGAGCGCAGCGTGGAAACGCCGAACCGGCGACCGACACCGAAACGTTCGCCGAGTTCATCGAGCGGAACCCGGAGGTCGGTAACTTCATGGCCACTGGTGAGCGGATCCGCGCACCGCGCATCCGCCCGAGTGGCAATGGGAGCGAGTCCCCACCAGAGTCCGCCGACGGCGATCTCTCCGACCACACGGATACCTCGGCTGGTGACGAGAGCGGAAGCGACAGGCCCCACGCACCGAAGCTCCCGACGTTTCTCACACCGATCGAAGAGTACAACCCCGGGAGTGAGGAGCACGTCCTCTGGGACGATGACGAGCCTCTGCCCGTCGAAATACCCGTCAGCGGGGCGACGACGATTCGGTTTGCAACCGATGCCCAGAGCGACTACCTCGCCCGGGACGTTCTCTCCGGCTCGCTGGAAGTCTCTAGCCCGGACCAGCTACGCGCGGTCGAGCTCCAGAACGGTCTACTCACGCTGACCATCGACCCTGCTGACGACGCCGACCCGGGGGACGAAACAACGCTCTCGGTCGATCTGACCCGTCCGGACCCACGCGATTGTCCGGAGATCGACGATCCAGCCGACGCCTATCCGGGACACGCAGAGACTGACCTCGCAACCGATGGTGGCGTGGATGTCGATACCGGCACGCTCACCGCACGCTGCCAGCTCGAATACGTGGAGGGGACAGACAGCCATTCTTCAACCGGGAACGAGAGCGACGGCGACACTGATACCGCCGATGCGTCTGGTGACGACGAAGCCAGCGCGAGCGACCGTGATGGAGACACAGGCGACGACGGCGGGACCGACGACTGGGGCTTCGAGATGCCCGACATCGGGTACGTTCACGAGGAGAACTGGCGAACCGACGATGACAGTGACCCGGTCGACCCTGAGAAGTTCAATGTAGCCGATGCGAGGCACTTCGACGAACACACGCTGATCCACCTCGATCCGAGTCAGGACGGAACCATCAGTGGCCTCTCGCTTACGATCAACATGGACGCCGCTGCGCTCCGGTCGTTCATCGTCGAGCGCAACGTCAAGGACAACTGGAAAGAGTTCGTCGAACAGCACTACGAACTCGCGATGGTGTTCTACACCATCACCATGTACCGCGACTACGTCGATGAGTACGGCACGAGTTTCGAGGACACGGGCCTTATCACAGCCGAGGTTGTAGCTCGCAGCATCAACGCCCTCGCCCCCACGATCATGCCGACCATCATCCCGGACGATCAGCTCGACCGAATTACAGAGTGAGCAGGATGTCCACAGGAAATACCACCGGGACTGAAACCCCGGCCGACGACGAACGCATCGCCCGGCACCTCCGCGAGACGGTGCTGAAACAGGCCCGTGGCGACATTGACAGGCGGGTCCAGCGGGACTTCCCTAGCGAGCGGTTCTTCGCGGGCGCGCTGGCGCCTGAAAGCGAAGAGCAACTTGACGACCCGGATGACGACCTGCAGTCGAAGATGGAGCCGACCGGCCTCGGTGCCACCGTCCGCGTCCGGGGAGGCACCGACGACGACGACGCGCTGGTCCTCTCGGTCAACGCGAGCGTATGGGTGCGCGTCAACCCCACGTACGACGAGATGGTGAACCGGGATTCCTTCGTCGCACTGGGTGACCGCGACGAGGATGACGAGGGCGATACCCTGCTCCCGGTCTTCGAGCGGATCGAGCTCGACATCCCCCCGATCGAGATCCCGGCGCAGGTCCTCAAGACACCGAGTCGGACCACCCCGGATGTCGTCCAAGAACGTGCCCGCGATGCGTTCCAGACAGCCTTCGCTGACGCGCGCGAGCACGCCCAGGAGAACTACGACCTCTACGCCGAGACGGAGGGTGACGACAAAGTCCCGACGGCTGCCCTGGAGGACAAAGAGAGCTTCCGTGGTTACCTGGCTGAACGCGCTGCCGAGGGGGATCCGGTACTCCCCGACTGGCACGCCACCCTGACCGTCGAAGTGATGGCTGACCAGGAAAACGATGACGACAGTACCATCGTTGATCTTGAAGTCGCGAACGAGGCAATACAGTCGCGTGACGACGCTATCTACACAATTCGCGACCCAACTCTGTTCGAGGTGGGACTCGAACTGGAGACGACAGGCGATCTCGAGTTCGTCCCCTTCACTTTCGACCCACTTCCCGAGGACTTCCGGTATAACCGTGACCTCTGGGGCCATGGGCGCAACTGTACGGTGACTGCACCCGAGCGCAACGATCAGCAGGTGGATGAAAACGGTGTCCCGCCGGGCCGCCGTGCACCTGCTGCAGCACCGACGGCCAATCGGCTGGAGACGCAGTTCATCCCACAGTACCGCCAGCTCGTCTACGAATCCGCAGATCGAAATGTCGACGCGACGTTCGAGGTGCTTGCGGATCTAGAAGACGGTGGCCTCGATACCCTCGACGACATTGCTGCCGAGATGCGGCAGTACCTCCGCGAGGAGTACGATGCCGCGCTCGAACAGTATCGAGAGCGCGAAGACTGGGATGACGACCCCAAAACTGGCGATCTCGCCGACTTTAACGACGATCGCGACGCGTTCGAGCGCGAGATCAAGCGCTTCGAGCGCGGGATCGAATGTCTCCGTCAGCACCCCGAGACAGTCGGACGCGCGTTCGAGTTGATGAACGAGGCGATGGATAGGATGCACGAGTTCCCAGGCTGGCGCCTTTTCCAGCTCGTGTTCATCGTCATGGAAGTCCCCGACGTTGCGAGCCGAGAGTACGAGGAGTGGTCGGAGGTCAGCTGGCGCGATGGATCGACTGAAGATCGAGCCGAGGGCGCTGATTCTCCCCTCGATGTCGTCGATGTGCTCTGGTTCCCGACAGGCGGTGGCAAGACCGAGGCGTTCCTCGGTGTCGCAGTCTGGAGCATGTTCTTCGACCGGCTTCGCGGGAAGAACTTCGGGGTTACGGCCTGGACAAAGTTCCCGCTTCGGCTCCTCTCGCTCCAGCAATTCCAGCGGATGACAGAGACGGTGATGTATGCCGACCTCGTCCGCCGCGAACAGTCGGATATCGGGACCCATCCGTCCCGTCCATTTTCCATGGGCTACCTCGTCGGCAAGGGAAACACGCCGAACGCCCTCACCGGGTATGACAATAACAACCACCAGCGGTACCAGGGCCCATCTGGAGAGAGTCTCCGCCGTGAGGCAAAGGTCGTTCCCAACTGCCCGGCCTGCGGTGCGGATATTGAGGTCCGGATCACCGAGGACGACCATCGGCTAACGCACTGCTGTACAGGCAGTAGCTTCGAATGCCCGTGGCAGTCGCGCTCGCTTGACTCCAGCGAGACCTACGCGGAGGAGGAACTCCCGGTCCACGTCGTCGACAACGAGCTCTACCGGTACGCGCCGACGATCATTGCCGGGACGATCGACAAGATCACCGCTGTCGGCTACCAGCGCAAGTTCGCCCACCTCATCACGGGCGAGATGGACCTCGAGTGTCCGATCCATGGGTTCGCCAGTCTCGGTGAATGCACCGAGAAATACGGCTGCCCGATCGATAAAGACGATTTCTCGGATATGGCGCGTCCGGTCGAGCCCTACGACCCTGCGCCATCGCTGATGGTTCCAGACGAACTCCACCTGCTCGAAGAGAGCATGGGGAGCTTCGACGGTCACTACGAGACGGGAGTTGCCGAGTTGCAGGAGCTCGTCGAGGCCGGGAAAACGAAGGTCATCGCTCCGACGGCGACGATCACCGGATTCGAAGATCAGGTGCATAACCTGTTCATGCGGCCGGCTGAGCGCTTCCCCTCCCCGGGCCCCTATCTGCGCGAGAACTTCTACGCACAGGAGCGCGCAGAGACCCAGCGCTACTACATCGGGCTGGTCCCCCACGGGAAGACCCACATCAACTCCATCATCGATCTCCTGTTCTACTACCATCGGGAGATCCAGAACCTGTTCCGCAAGTCCCTGAACGAGCCGACTCAGGTGCTAACAGGTGCTGCACTCGAAGGAACAGACACGACGGCTCCGCTCGAAGCTGACTCGATCGACGAGGTGCTGGCGCTGCTCAGCTACTACAGTACCAGTATCACCTATCTACTGTCGAAGAAAGACGGCGACCGGCTGGACCAGTCCATCGTCTCACAGCTCGACGCCTACCTCCAGGAAGATGGGCGACCCCCGCTGGCCTCCGAGCGGATGACCGGAGGGACCGGCTTCGAGACAATCATGGAAGTGCTGGATATTGTGGAGGACCCCTGGGACGAGGAGGCTGACAAACAGATCCTCAACCGGCTGATTGATCGAGGGGTGCTCGAAGAGGAGGTAACAGATTCCGTTCTCTCACTCCGAAGCACACTCGAGAACAGTCTCGACGAGGAGAACGAGGTCGTCGACAGCGATCAGTTTGATGTCGAGCGCGCCCGAGCAAGCGAGGACACGCGTGAGGCGCTCGCCTGGCTGCTGGCGAGTCGGCTCAACACCATCACGGCGACGAACATGATCGCACATGGGGTCGACGTCGACCGGTTCAACATGATGACGTTCTTCGGAATGCCCCGCGGGACCGCTGAATACATCCAGGCGAGTTCCCGGGCAGGTCGGTCGCGCCCTGGCCTCGTGTTCAACGTAGCACATCCCATCCGGGAACGCGACCTGAGTCACTACCACTTCTTCGAGAAGTACCATGCATTCCTCGACCGACTGGTGGAGCCGGTCCCGATCAACCGCTGGGCGAAAAACAGCGTCAAACAGACCCATCCAGGGCTATTCATGGGGCTTCTCCTGAACCACTACATGTACCGCGAAGGCGCCGGGAACCTCTACTTCGGAGACAACGCCGAGGAGTTCGCCGACTCTGTCGACGAGGGAGAACTACGCCAGCAGATGCTGAGAATGTTCGGCAATCCAGACGACCACGAGGAGTTCCGGGGCGACATCGAAGCCCTCACGAAAGAAGCACTCTCGCAGCTCCGCCTCGACGACGATCAGTGGACAAGCGAGCGGATCAAGCGTTCGCCGATGCAGAGCTTGCGGGACGTCGATGAGCAGCTCCCGATCCGATCTGAGTACCGTTACCGAGAGATCTTCGAGACGATGGACAACCGGTGATCAACAATGAGCATGGAACGTAGCCGTCAGCAGATCCTGTATCAGTTCCTTCCCGGGAACACGTTCGATTACAGCGACAAGCGCGGCATCTGGCAGGTGAACCGCCTCGAAACAACTGACGCAAGCGGCCAGGTCGACCGGGAATACATCGTCGACCGCGTGTTCGCTCGGGCGAAGAACTGGGATGGTGGTGAACAGGGCTTCACGTCAAACAAACCCAGCCATTACGACTTCGCTGCCCCCAAGGAGGTGCGCGCCCGCCCCTTCCCAACCACCTTCTATTGCAGCAGCTGCCAGAAGGCCCACGAGTACTACTCCGCGGATGACCTCAGCGGAAAAAACCAGGCACTGAAGTGCCAGCGCTCGGGCTGCAACGGCGATCTGAAGCAGTATCAGTTCGCCAGCGTCCACAGCTGCGGTGAAATCAGGCGACTCTACACACAGAAGTGTCCTGAGCACGGCGATCAGCACATCGTTCTCGATACGCAGGACAGCCAGCGTGCACAGAACTTCAAATGGCGCTGTAAGATCTGTGGATGGAATACCCGGGTGAGCTACTACCAGAGCTGTGGCTGTGACTACGTTCCGCCGGCCTATGAGGACAACCCAGACGACGACAGTATGTACACCACGGTCCACCGTGCCGGCTCGACGTACTACCCGCATTACCTGACGACGGTAAATCTACACACTTCCGGAATTGGACACCTCCGCGGGAGCGAGGACGGGTCCCGGAAAGCACTCGCCAAACATCTCGGACTCACCGACTCCCCGCTCCAAGCCGTCGATATGAATGAGGGGATCGAGGGGGCCGAAATCGATGACGACCGGAAGATCGAGATCTACCAGAGCGAACCCGAGGTCGAGTCACTGGCCGAGGCTGAAGAGTGGCTCCGCGAGCATGGCGAAATCGACAGCCAGACTATCGGTGAAGTCATCAGAGACCTGATCGACCTGAACGCTGGCGAGAACGCTACAGAGATGACCGACGCTGGCGACGAACTCCTCCAGTATGTGCTCAGCCTCGAGGAACTCACCGCCCACACGATCGACGAACTGGAAAAAGACGCTCGTGCCGAGGGGTTCCCACAGAAGGCTGACAAGATTTCGACCTACTTCGATGACCTCGAGCGTCTCGGGTTCAGAGACGTTCGCGTCATCGAGGACTTCCCGGTCCAGACGTTCGTCTACGGTTACACGCGAGGGGGGCGTGAGGAGGATGAGGCCCGGCTGAACGCTTTCTCACAGAACGCAAGCAGTGGCGACGGGACTCCGATCTTCGTCGATACCTCGGAAACCGAGGCGACGCAGTTCGACCTCGACCCGGCCGCGGTGTTGCTCTGGCTCGCCGTCAACATTCCGGGAACCAGCAACGAAGATGCAGTTCGGGGGAGTATCACGCTTCCCGAGATCCCGGAGAATCCGGGAGAGGCCGATATCGAGCGGGCCCGGGCCGCTATCGAAGATCTCTCAGAGGGCGAACAGTGGGCGTTCCTGCTGAATCACCTCGACCCCGTCGACCAGTATGGTCGGTTCGACACCACCACCGACGACACCGTCGAGGGGCAGGTGACGAAGTACGTCTTCGAGATGCTGCACACGCTCTCGCACATCCTCCTGAAGCAGGCAAGCACCATCAGTGGATTCGACCGGACGAACCTGAGCGAGTTCCTCTTCCCGCGTGCCCTCTCGCTGGTAATCTACACCAACAACCGCGAGGAGTTCAACATCGGTGGGATGACTACCATGGTCGAACAGCAGCTTGACGATCTCCTCGGGCAGGCGAAAGCACACGGGAACGAGTGCATGATGGACCCGGTGTGCTCACAGCGCGATGGGGCCTGTCTGTCCTGCCTTCACGTGAGCGAGATCAGCTGTTCGTACTTCAACCAGGTCCTCTGTCGGGACTACCTGTTCGGCAGTCGGCCAAACACTGACCGGTCTATCGAGGGCTTCTGGCGACTGTAACGGGCGGCAAGACACTCCCTCTTTCATACGATGGCTGAACACCGATCGACGACTGACCGACTGCTCGCAATCGCGGACATCGTCGACCAGGAAGAAGACCTCATCGACGAACTGGAAGGTCTGCTTCTCCTTGCCGCTGGTCGATCGCAATGGCTATCTCCTGCTGCGGTGGCACGGGATACACATCTGAGCCGTGAATCCGCGACTGACCTGTTTCGGCAGCTCCACGAATGTGGCGCCGTCCAGCGAGAAAGCTATGATACTGGACTCGTGGAGGCGCGCTTTACTGTCCACGGCACTCAGACGCGGGAGATCTTTGACCGGACCCGTGAGGCGATCAAGATAGTAGCTGCTCACCGCGACCGTGTGCCCACCACGACGGTGACGCCGCTGGTCACGTTTCCCGACGATCCAGCATTCAATGATGCGACCGCAGCCTCGTTCGGGATGGACGGCCTGCTCTCGACGCTCGCAAGCCAGGTGAAACGCTGTGAGAGTGAGATCGTTCTGCTTTCCCCGTTCTTCGAGGGCGAGGGATTCGGTCGGCTCGCGGATGTCCTGCTCGATGCTCTCGAACGAGGAGTCGACCTGACGATTGTGACACGGTACCTCACAGACACGGACTCACACAACCACAGTGTGATCAAGTCGTTCGTCGACCGTGCTGTTGAGCGCGGTGTCTCCGCAGAAGTTTCACTCGTCGATTACACGGTCTGGGATGAGACCGTGCCAGTCGATGAGCGGACGCAGAACGGATCGAATCCTCGGTTCACTCTTCACGCAAAAGTGATGCTGTTTGATTCGGATGCAGCATACGTCGGAAGCGCCAACGTCACTGACTACGGCTTCGACCGGTACCTCGAACTGGGCGTCTTACTGGAGGGCGCGAAAGTGGCTCCCTACCGCGATCTCTGCAGGTTCTTGCTTGACTCAGAGGGTGCGGTTTCAGTCTCTCTGTGAAGCGCTACGGTCTTCAGAACCCGGTAGTGCGCTAGATGTTTGTTCTCTGGAATCGCCTGAAGCAAGTCTGGTCGGCATTCGGTGGGAAAGTACTAATTACGTGGAAGGTACCCGGTACAGTATAGCTGCCGTACCCCGTCTGACGGGGCCTCGCTAACCATCAATGACAGACGCAACCATCTACCGGACTAACCGTGACCTGTTCTCGAACCATTACCTCAACGATCATCTCCGTGAAACCGAACCCTGGAACGAGGTTCCTGACGCGGAGGTAGAAGCGGCCTTCGAGGAGATCAGCGACCTCCTCGACGAAAAACGCGATCGTGTCGAGGACTACAACGAGGCCCAGCTTGAGCGAAACCTCATCCGTCCGATTTTCGAGATCCTCGACATCTCCTTCGAGATCGAGGAGACGGTCATGCGCAATGCTCGGCGGCCGGACTACGGGTTCTTCCCGGGCGAGGAGGCCGCCGATACCGCGTTCGACCGTGAAAACTTCTATGAGGAGGCCATCGCAGTCGCGGACGCGAAACGATGGGGTCGAAAGCTCGACACCCGGGGTGAGGAAAAGCGCGACTTCGAAAATCCGAGCTACCAGATCCACCGCTATCTCCAGGAAACCCCGGCCCAGTGGGCAGTCCTTACGAACGGAGAGAAGTGGCGACTGTACTACGGGCCGACGAGCCACCGTCTGGACTCTTTCTACGAGATCGACCTCCCGAAGCTCCTCGACATCGTCGACGAGAATGGAGACCTTGAGGCGTTCAAGGAGTTCTACCTCTTCTTCCGGCAGGACGCGTTCCTCCCGGACCAGTCGGGTGACTGCTTCCTCGACGACGTGTATGACGAATCGAGCGTTTTTGCCGAGGAACTCGGTGAGGACCTGCAGGAGAATATCTACGAGGCAATTCGCGTCCTCGCAGAGGGGTTTCTCGATACCAACGAGGACTTGGACGAAGCGGACCTCGACCTGATTCACGACAGTTCGCTCATCTATCTCTACCGGCTCATCTTCGTGCTCTACGCCGAGAGTGAAGGTCGGAACCTCCTTCCAACGGACAACGAGATCTACAGCGCGAGCTACAGCCTGAACGAGCTCAAACAGATCGTTGTCGAGAACCGGAGCAAGACCCAGCAGGAGTACCAGTCGTGGCAGACGGATCTCTGGGACCGGCTCGAGGAACTGTTCGTCCTCATCGACCAGGGGAGCCAGGGGCAGGGCATCCCGAAGCAGGACCTCTACATTCCCGCGTACAACGGGGGGCTCTTCCGCACGGATCCGGACGAGGACGACAGCGTCGAATCACAGTTCCTCTCGGAGTACGAGGTTGGCGACGCCTATATCGCGGAGGTCATCGAACTCCTCACGCGACACGAGGCCTCGGAGGGCGATGGCAAGGTCTTCGTTGACTACTCCTCGCTAGACGAGCGGAATCTCGGCTCTATCTACGAAGGGCTGCTCGAGTATAAACTGTCCGTCGCTGACGAACCCCTGGCCATTGATGACGGTGAGTACGTCGCTGCTGGTGACGACGACACAGTTACCGTCGAGACGGGAGAGGTCTATCTCCGCACTGACGACGGAGAGCGAAAGGCGACGGGGTCGTACTACACCCCCGAGTACGTCGTCGAATACATCGTCGACGAGACGCTCGGGCCACTCGTGGAGGAGATCCGGCAGGATCTCATGTCACAGGGGGCGGACACAACTCACAGCCGTGAGGGCGGGTTCGCCGAAGAGTTCGCCGAGCGAATTTTCGACCTCACTGTACTAGATCCGGCAATGGGAAGCGGCCATTTCCCGGTCAATGCTGTCGACTATCTTGCCCGCGAGATCATCGACGCCCAGGAACGCCAGGACCGACAGGCGCTCGACACCGAGGGCGAAGATGTCCGTTCCCCGAGGACGGAGGAGGGGGAGCTACGGGACATCAACTGGGCGCGCCGGAAGGTTGCCCAGCGCTGTATCTACGGTGTCGACGTCAATCCGCTCGCGACCGAGCTGGCCAAGGTCTCTCTCTGGCTACGGACGCTCGCGGCAGAGCAACCGCTCGCATTCCTCGACCACCACCTCAAAACAGGCAACTCACTGGTCGGAAGCGACATTGAGGATGTGCTGTCCAACGGCGATGACGAAACCACAGAGGACGGCCAGCTAACACTCCAGGAGTCGCTCGACCACACGCGAAAGCGCGCAATGGAGCACGTCACCGACCGCTTCCAAGACCTGCTCGATATCGACAATGAGACTCTGGAGGACGCAAAGGAGATGGAGGCGGTCTACGACGAGGTACGTGACGACCCTCTCTATCAGAAGCTCCTCGCGATGGCTAACGTCCACACTGCCGGCACATTTGGGCTCGATATACCTGACGACGCTGACGAGCGGATGGCTAGAGCGCTCCACAGTGACGCGTGGGAGAACATTAAGGAACAAGACTGGTTCAAGAGCGCGCAGGCTATGGCTGAGGAGGAGCGCTTCTTCCACTGGGAACTTGAGTTCCCGATGGCGTTTTACAATCAGGATGGGGAGCGGAAGGCGGATGCTGGATTCGATGCGATAATTGGGAATCCTCCGTATGTGCGCCAAGAACAATTATCAAGATCCAAGGATTTCCTTTCACTCTCGTACGAGGGTTACGACAGCGCTGCAGATCTTTATGTGTACTTTCTTGAAATCGGACACTTAATTCTTCGAGATGGTGGTAGACTAGGATATATTGTCTCAAACAAGTTCGTGCACGCAGACTATGGCCAGAAAATCAGAGAGATTCTTTCGAAGGAGAACCGTATCGAGAAGTTAATTGACTTCCACTCTTTGCCAGTTTTCTCAAGCGAAGTGAGCGCATATCCTTTGATAATGCTGGCAGAGGGCGTAACGCCAAGTGAAAGCCAGAAAATAGATATAGCAGTGCTGGAAGATCTAGATTTTACAACTCTCCGCTCTGAGATTAAGAGCCATTCTTACGAAATACCCCAGTCATCGCTGGACGAGGAGTCGTGGAACCTCCAGTCGAACGAAGTCCGAAAAGTTCTACTTAAATTGGAGGAGCTGTCCAGGCCATTGGTTGATTATTTGCAGGATCCCCTGTACAGAGGAATTTTGACCGGTCTGAATGATGCATTTATTCTATCAAAGGAAGAGAAAGAGCAAGTGGGGTATGAAGGAGAACATATCAAGCCTTTGTTGCGGGGGAAAGACGTGCATCGGTATCAGATTAGCTATGAAAATAGATATCTGATCCGTATACCCTCTGGGTGGACAAGAAAACATTCCGGCGCTCAAAACGAGGAAGAAGCGTGGAAGTGGTTTAAATCAGAGTTTCCTAAACTAGCGGAGCATCTTATTCAATTCCGAGACGATGCGCAAGAACGTTATGATCGTGGGGATTTCTGGTGGGAACTCCGGCCCTGTGATTATTATAATGTGTTTTCCGAGCCAAAGATAGTCTACCCTGTAATATCGAAAGGGCCCAATTTTGCGTATGACCGAGACGGCCACTATATAAATGATAAATTGTATGCAATTTCCGGAGAAAACCTTCCTCTCTTAGGAATACTCAACTCGGATTTAATTCATTTTTGGATTCAAGCAGAACTGTCTGGGCTACGGGGCGGGTATCAAGAATTCCGTGCCACACACGTAGAAGACGTTCCAATACCTTACAATATATCTGGGAACGACGAACTTGGGGAACTTGTATCTAAAGCAACCGACCTGAGAGAGGAGTTGGCTAATCTCAATCTCGATCTACTCGACTACCTTGGCAACTACTGCGGAGGCCCCAGTCTCCCCGACATCGGTCTCTTCCAGCCTACAGGTTCAAATATCCTCAATGAGACTATAGAAAACTACGAGAAACTCCAGATCGAACGCGCCCGCACGAAGCGGGACGGCCAAGCAGTCACTATCGAGGCGACGGCACGCTACAAGCCCGAAGACGAGGACGAGTTCGAGACCGATACCTACGGCTACACAGAGACGGAGTTCTACGAAGCGTTCACGCTCACAGACTTGGCCGACGAGGAGGCCACACTCGTCGAGGAATTCGTCCCTGTCGCCGTCGAGGAAGAAATCGGCGACTTCCATGACAACGCTACGAAAAATATCTCCCTGATCGACCGTCTGAAGGCGATGACCCTGCCCGACCCCGACGACGTGGCTGACGATCTCCGGCGCTACATCGAGACGAAGGAACGCGCTGACGAACTCGATGAGAAGATCGAGAGGACGGATCAGCTCATCGACGAGATCGTTTACGACCTCTACGACTTGACTGAGGAGGAGATCGAGATTGTAGAGGAAGCTGTTAAAGAGGAGTAAGACAGATCAGGCCCTCTCAGAGAATTCCCGTAACATATCGTGGAGATCAGTCTTCGAACTCTTCTCGCATGCTTCTCCGTGTATAGATGGGGTCCGGGGTGCCAGGGTGATGCTCTTCGAGGAATTCCTCATACTCGAGGGCATCGCCCCATAATTCGTCTTCAGACAGCCCCGGATCCAGTCGGATAATCAGCGTTCCCAGAGAGATACTTTCCCTGTTCTGCTTCCCATAGGTCAGTTCAAATTCAGTCACCAGATACTGGAAAGGGAGCGTGCTTGCCAGCTCACGTAGTTCGTCTTCGGTATACCCGATCGAGCTATCCTCTCCAAGTGACCGTTCTCTGAATATCTCTCCGTAGCTCCGGTATTTGCTGAATTCCGAGTAGTGCTTCTCGTCTTCCCCGACGCGTTTGTCGTATACGGCTGCCTCGATAATGTCACTCGCAGGGTAGCGGCCGATCGGATGATCCTGTTTGAAATTGCTGTTTTTTGCTGGTTCGAATTCCACGACAAAGTCGAAATCCTGGTTGGTTTCGCCCTCCTCAAGATACCGTCCTTGAGAGATGAGCGTGGAGTCATCATCAAGACTTTCTCGCCGACTCAGGGAGGTGGGTCGAGATTCGATTTTCCACTCCTGACTTTCCTTTTCGACTATTTGAGGGTTTTCTTCGGTTCCTTCCTTCTCAAAGCCAGTTAATAACTTCGAGCGAGTGGCCAGTTCGAGGTCAGTCGCAGCGTCCGACCCCAGATTTGAGAGAGATACGGTGAACTTCGGTCGGCGGGGAGTGTCGGTCCCTGTATATCTCAGTTCCTTGAGGTAGACGTCTGGGGAATTGAGATCTTGCAGGAATTCATGTTGTTCGTCCTGCGCCTGACTCATATCGATATACACCACTAACAGGAGTAGACTGAGGAGTAACCCCCCTATGGTGCCCAGCGCCTGGATCTGTTTATCAACTACTGAATTTGGGTCATAGGCAACGTATCCTAGTAACAGAAACAATAGGACAATTGCTGCGAATGATCCGAGAAACAGCTGGTTAATCCGCTTTTTGGAAATGAAGCCGATTCGCTCTCCGATCATGCGTCCCCTGATACATCCACCCCAGTTAACTCTACTTTTTCAACGTTTCTTCAAACCGTTTCGGCCGTAGACGGTATTAAATATCAGAACCCATCTACATCCACGACAACCCAGCGTTCAATTCTTCCAAGAACTCCGGGTGTATCTGAGCGTTAGTGGGGAACGAAAGCTGGTTGCCCTCCCGTTCGACGATCGTCTCGCGAAGGAAGGGATGTGCAGGCTCGAACGATGGGCTCGTCCGAATCCGATACTCACTATCGACTGTGAACAGCGCGGCATCGAACGCCCGGTGATGGAGTGAGTTCAGTACGAGTACGTTCTCCGCGTGCTCTGCGAGATCGGGATGCTGGCTCCGCGGCAGGATGTGTGCCAGATCGAGTAGCGCCCCCTCACGAATACCGGTCATCGCGCAGGCATGCCCGTACCGTTCAAACGTCTTTTCCCGGAATGCTTCACTCACCGTCGTCTCGGTCGTTTCGTAGCGTCGAATCTCTCCTTCCGTATCGAGGAGTTCGCCAGTCGGCCACTGGGAGACCTTTCCTTCCCTGACCCACTGCTTCCAGACTTCGGGCGCCTGGTCGTCATCGTTCGCCTGCGCACGCCTGTGGAGCCACGAGACCGGGACCGCCTGTGTGTTGAGGATAGAAAAGTGAAAATGGTAGTTCGGTATCTGTTCTCCTGAATGGTCCTGATAGGCACGCACCTCTAGGTGGTCGGGAACACAGAGCCCACAGAACTCGACGACACCGCTCTCGGGTTTTCGGAACACCAGCACGGGAGGCACCTCCTCACGTCGTCCCGAGGCTGCCCTGTCGAACGCATCCTTGATTTTCCGATTCTGTGCCGACTCGTCATACCGGAGATCCTTTTTCGCATCGCCCCAGTAGCTCACGTAACCAGCGTTGACCGCAAGCGTGTCCTCCCAGGGATCGTCGTGCTGGGAGATTCCGGCATCGTTCGAGATGAGGAAGAGGGCTGCGGGTATCTCCGAGCGATTTGCACCAAGGTCACGGATTCCGCCTGTGTTTCTGATCCCGCTACTCAGCGGACCGCGGATCCACCGCAGAAACTGGTCTTCCGCGTTCCTGAAGCTTCCCGTGTCCCGATAAGTCTCACCGACGCGGAAGGCTCGCTGCATACCATCTCTCTGATGACCAGCCTTTGAAATACATTTGCCTGGTAGCTAGTCAAGATCCTTGGAGTTGCAGTTCGAATATTACCACTAAGTCTGGTCTGTAACCCATAAATACATTATATGCGACAGTACTATATCCGGCAATGAGTTCAGATCCCCAGAATCTCGCGGCATTTCTCGAACAGTACGCCTTTGAGCCGTCTGTGGACTATACGTTAGAAAGTGCGGAGAGGGGGGTAGAAAAGCTCGAATCAGGTTGCACAACTTTTCTCGAGAAAGTGGGTTATGATCCGGATCGAATTGAGCACCGAGTGTATCTGGACCCAGGAAAGTCTTCGGGACTCGATCAGTTTGTCGCTGATTTCGTGATCCGGCAACGAACGACCGAATCAATCCGTATCCTCGCAAGCACGGGGATGGGTGAGAGGCATGATATTAACCACGAGAGGAACTCTGTAACTTCAATGGATATTTCTTCTCGGTATTTCGATTATTTCGATGCTCTCGATTACCGCTTTTTCATCATATTCACAAACCAGTATCTACTCATAGCAGAGCCGGACGGGTCTCTTGATGCATACGCCTATGACCGATTGACGGAGTCAGAAGCTGAAGAAATAAAGACACAGATCAGTCCTCTTCGAGAGCACGGTGACTAGTTTGCCGAGAAGTTAAGTTGGGCCACTACATCTTGATGTAGCAGTGTCTGGTTGCGCATGCGGCTTCGATATCGGGGACCGCGTCAGCTTCGCGGGCGGTGAAGGCGAACTCGTCAAGGCCAATCATCGTCCATCGGGTCAGTGTCTGCTCCACATCTTGACTGATGACGATAACTCGAAGAAGCTTCCTGCTGCAGTTGTTGACCTGATAGACAGCAGCGACGCGCTGCTTGAGAAGGGTGAGTTCGATGAGCCTGAGCGGTTCCACCTTCGTGCCCGGGCAGCCGAACTCGATCTCGCCCATCGCCAGGACCGATTCGTCGCGCTGGAGAACAACCGCATCGACATCGCCCCCCACCAGGTGAAGGCTGCACACGAGATTCTCACCTCTTACGACCATCGCTACCTCATCGGCGACGAGGTGGGGCTGGGGAAGACGATCGAGGCAGCGATCGTCATCGAGGAACTTGCCGCCCGGGGGCAGGCCGACCGTGTGCTCATCGTCGCCCCGGCGCCGCTTACCACCCAGTGGCAGGAAGAACTCCGCGAGAAGTTCGACACGAACTATGTCATCTACGACCGCGATTACGTCGAGGCCAAGAAGGACGCCTACCCTGCCGAGAATGTCTGGTCGCACGAAGACCGAATCATCACCTCCATCGACTTCGCCAAGCAGGAGGACATGCTCTCCGCCCTGAAGAACGTCCAGGACGACTGGGACATCGCACTCTTCGACGAATCCCACCATCTCACCGCACGCCGTGAGGGAAAGCGCGGCATCGATAAAACTGACCGATACCGGGTCGGAGAGGCGGTTTCTGAAACCTCTGATGGGTTGCTGTTCCTCACCGGAACTCCGCACAACGGGAAGCGCGACCAGTTCTACTTCATGATCTCGCTACTCGACCCCTATCGGTTCCGCGACGAGCACGATGTCGACAAAGAAGGACTGCGAGACCTGATGATCCGTCGACTGAAGGACGAGATGTACGAGGCGGACGGGTCGCCGATGTTCCCCGAGAAGAACATTCAGACGCTCCCAGTCGAGTTCACGGAGGAGGAACGGCAGCTTTACGACGACATCACGGAGTACATTACCGAGCACTACAACCTCGCCAGCCGGGAAGAGAACGATGCTGCGGGGTTCGCCATGGTCCTCTACCAGAAACGCCTCGTCTCCTCGATCTACGCGATTCAGCAATCCCTCCGGAACCGGATGGAGTCGATCAAGGCAGGCGGTGCCGACCCGGGCGACCTCTCTCCAGTTACGAAGAGCCTGCTCGACGAGTACCGAGAGGACCCCGAGATGCTCACGGAGGCACAGCGCGAGCACGTCGAAGAGGAGCTTGGTGGTGCCGTAGTCTCTAATGATCCGGACAGGATCGAAGAAGAGCTCTCGATAGTCCGTGACCTCTACAACCAAGCGAAGGCCATCCCAGTGGACTCGAAGGCAGAACGGCTGCGAGAGTACGTCAATGGGATTCTGGAAGAGGATCCGGACGAGAAAATCCTCATCTTTACCGAATATACAGACACACTCGAGTACCTCAAGGGGCGAGTGTTCGGAGACAGGGATATCGCGGAAATTTATGGCGACCTCTCCCAGTCGCAGCGCCAACAACAGTTCAAGAAGTTCGAAGGCCCCGCCAATGTGATGCTGGCAACAGACGCCGCCCGGGAGGGACTGAACCTCCAGTTCGCCCACATCATGGTGAACTACGACCTGCCCTGGAACCCGACACGGATCGACCAGCGTATTGGACGTCTCCACCGCTACGGACAGGAGGAGACTGTCGAGATTCGAAACCTGTTCTTCAAGGACACCCGGGAGAGCATCATCCTCGAGCGACTCCTCGAGAAGATCGACGAGATCGAGGAAACGCTTGGGATGAGCTCGGATGTCCTTGGGCTCGTACTCGAAGACGTCGACCTGGAGGAGCAGATCATGTCCGCACTCGCGACCGGCCAGAGTCCAGATGCCGTGGTCGACGACCTTGAGGCCATCGTCGAGGACCAGGAAGAGGCTGTCCGTCGCGTCGACGAAGAACTCCTCATCCGGGATAAATTTGACCTGAGTGAGGAAGACAGAGATATCCTCGACATCGTCGAGGAGAGCGCTACTGATACGGTCAGCGACGAAGACATCGAATATCTCGTCAGAACAGTCTGTCAGGAGTTCGGTGGTGGCCTCGAAAACGTTCGTCCTGGTCCCGCCGAAGACGGTGCTGACGTGTTTGATCTGGTCGTTCCTGACCCGGTTACCAGTGAGGATGTCGCGAGGCGATATGACGGTGCAACCTTCGACCGGGAAAACGCGCTTGCAGACGAGACTCTCGAATTCATCACACTTGACCACCCAGCTGTCCAGGCAATGATGGCGTACTGTCTGGACACAGACGCTGTTGGTGGACAGACAGCTGTTCTCACTGGAGGGGCGGAACTGAAGACACCGGGACTTCTCTGCCACTACCGGATTGGCTATCTCTCGGGATCAGGTGATACAGTGACTGAAAAACTCGCGCAAGTCTACGTCACTCCTGATGGTACGACTCAAACCGAGAACATCCACATCACGGGTGGGCTGCCCCCGTCAGCGATCGACGAGTATCCCTCGATTGGCGCTGTAACCGCGCAAGCTGAAGAACTCGTCTCGAAAGCAGACGACGTGGCATGGAAACTCATTGACGACCTTGCCCAAGAAGCACGCGCAGACCGAGAGCGGGAGGTCCGTATTCGCCGAGAGCACGCCAAGAACTATTTCGAGTACCGGATGGAAGACCTCGAAGAACGAATCGAGCAGTTCGAAGAGCGTGACCGTGCGGGCGAAGATATGAGCGCAGTACTCGCGAAACACCGCAGTGAGCTTGCCGAATTACGAGAGCAGAAAAATGCAGAGATGGCCCGGCTTGACGGGGAAGAACAGGTCGTTCCCGATGAACCCGACCTCGTGAATATGGCCGTTGTCATCGACGCCTTTAAGAACTGATCACGGTTCCGAACGACTTTCATCATTCCCACCCATCCGTTCGCACAATGGATTCGGGACCATCTGCGATCGATCTCTTCTGTGGCGCTGGGGGGCTTACTGAAGGGCTCCGACGGGCCGGCTATGACGTACGCTGGGCAATCGATTATGACGAGTCAGCAGTTGAAACCTACCGCGAGAACCACGATGACCACGCCATTCGGGCGGATATTCGTGATACGGACCCTGCCGAAGATGGACCCGATATCGACCCGGGCGACCTTGACCTCGTGGCGGGTGGCCCACCCTGTCCATCGTTCTCCACGATTGGTCGTTCAAAGCTAGGCTCTCTTGAAGATCGCTCCGTTGACGAAGACGATCGAAACGTTCTGTATCTCGATTTCCTTCGGTACGTCAGGTATTTCCAGCCACAGGCGTTCGTTATGGAGAACGTTCCCGGGATGCTGACTGATACAGTCACTGTCGAGTCGGATACAGTCCAAGAATCTCTTCCGACGGAGACAGAACAGGAGGTCGAGCAGTCGCCGGTTGGTGAGGATGTCCCTGTCACAGATGTCATCCTTGAAGAAATGGAGGGGCTGGATTATACTACAGACTGGTTTCTCGTTGACGCAGCGGACTTTGGCGTTCCACAGCATCGAGAACGGCTCTTCTTCATCGGCCGGCGAACTGGAGAGACTCTACCGGAACTCACCCAGTGGTTCACCCATCGAGAGCCGACCGACCGAGAGAAAGACCAGCGGATGCAGATTCGTCCTGAACTGAGGGACGACAGTGATGAATCCCAGGAGACGCTCAAAACTGGATCGTCCGCTGTCTTTCCTTCCTTAGAGCCCAACCGAGAATACAGGCATCCCTATCTCACCGTTGCAGACGCGATTATGGACTTGCCGCCGATCTCCCCTGATGGGGAGATGCCACCGAGCCAGGCGACTGAGTACACGCTTCCTCCCGTCTCCCCGTATCAGGAATGGGCCCGAAATCTCTCAGATGGCGAGGACTGGGAAGAGCAGACACTCCGTAACCATGACGCACGCTGGCACAATCACCTTGACCTCTCCATATACAAGCTGCTTGGTCACGGCGTCGGGTGGAACATCGGTCAGGTAAGTACTCGACTCCAACCATACCGCGACGACGTGTTTCCCGATAAGTACAAGAAGCAGAATCCTGCAGAACCAGCGTCAACGATTCTCGCACACATCCAGAAGGATGGGCACATGTTCATCCACCCGACAGAGGCACGATCGCTCTCTCCTCGAGAAGCGGCTCGTCTGCAGTCATTCAAAGACACATACTGGTTCCCAGAGAGCCGTACAAGCGCATATCGCTTGATTGGAAATGCAGTGCCGCCTCGGCTGGGGGAGGCAGTCGGTGTTGCGGTTCGGGAGACAATTCTTTCAGGTAAACACGTTACTGATTGAGGGCCTGTACTACAGTACTCATTTCCGCCCGTACTAGAGGACCTTGCTTAGATGCGTGGATGGTCGATTTGACGGTCCTGTCGAAAACTTCCGGTATAGCGGTTCGTCACAACGGCTCACTAAATCGCATATCCGAAGAATTGCTGGATAGCCTCGGAACCTTCGGACGGGAGGTCTGTAAGAAACGGCCCGGACGCTTTACTACTCTCGACGTGTGGCGCCCCATAGACTGACCAGGTGTGGATCGGGTCTGGCGCGAGCAGGTCCATCACCACATATTCAATAGGTGCTGCGTGGGTGACTGATCAGCGGTCACCTGTAGAAGAGGTGTTTGTCCCATTGTTCACCGCGAATGCTGCCTGTGTGACTGCTATCACTGAGTTGCGTGGCTAATTGCTTTACAGGCTTTCACCGGGGTTATTATCTCATTGTATGTTGTGTCGAGTTAGGCCGCTGTTTGGATATCGATGTGATTTCATGCCGTGATTTTTCGCTGTTATTCAAAGGGAAGTTTCTTGGGCAGTCCAAGGTACAGGTTCAGGGTATGCCGCAATCGTGGAGTATTGCGCAGGCTGTTGATCGGGTGAATCGCTCGATTTTGTTGCCTGCGATTCAGCGGGAGTTTGTTTGGGATGCGGATCAGATTATTCGGCTGTTTGATTCGTTGATGCAGGAATACCCGATTGGGGCGTTCTTAGTCTGGCATTTGAATGGGGAGGCGGCACAGGATGAGATGAAATATCAATTCATACAACATTATATTGAGGATAGTGTCCACCCGGATGAGCCAGAGTTTGAGCAGATGCGGTATCACAATAAAAAGATACGGGAGGAAGATGAGATTGATTTGCCGAGTGAGCAGGATCTTATTTTGGACGGGCAGCAACGGTTGACGGCGTTTTATATCGGGTTGAAGGGGACGTTCACGGAGAAGCAGAAATATGCACAGCGAAAGAACGCAGATGCGTGGAATCAGAAGCGGCTGTATCTGAATTTGTTGTCGGGTGACGATGAGACAGTTGATGATGAGCTCGGGCTGCAGTACGAGTTTTCGTTCCGGGAGCCGGACCCATCGAATTCGGAAGGGACGTACTGGTATCGTGTCGGTGAGGTCCTGAACATCGACCAGTCGGATGATGTGATGGATATCGCGTCGGAATTGGATGTACCGGATGAACAGCGATGGTCTGCTGGGACGACATTGAAGAAGCTGTTCGATGCGGTGCATAATGACGATCTGATCCAGTATCATGAAGAGAATACGACTGATCGGGAGCGGGTACTGGATATTTTCATCCGGATGAACGACGGTGGGACGCCGTTGAGTAAGTCTGAGATTCTATTGTCGATGGCGACAGCACGGTGGGGTGAAGGGGAGGATTCAGTAGATGCGCGCGAGCAGATTACATCGTTCGTTGACAATCTGAATCGACGACATCCGGATAAAAACTTCAAATTCGGGATTGACTTCATTCTGAAGGCGTTGTTGATGTACGGGACGGAATCCATCCCGCAGTACCGCATTGGGAATTTTTCGAATGAGAATCTCGATCGGATGCAGACCGTGTGGGAAAACGGGACCTTCCAAGACTCAATTGAGCGAGCGATCGACCTGATCGTTGAGTTCGGCATCGACAATCGCAGCCTCACCAGTCACAATGCGTTGATCCCGATTTCGTACTACATTTACCGGCATAACCCGTCGCTGGATTGGACGTCACAGGACGGGTTGGAGACGCGGAAACGGATTCATTACTGGTTGACCTCAGCGTTGCTGAATGGGACATTCAATTCACGGCCGGACGAAGTCTTGGACGATGCGCGGACCGCAATCGATGAGGCCGACAGCGGGTACCCGTTAGAAGAGATTCACAGTCGAATGCGTGGCCGCGGAAAAGTCGTTGGGTTCAGCGCGGAGGTCCTTGACACGCTATTGGAAGAAACGACATACAGGTCCAAGAAGTCGTTCCTGTTGTTGTCACTGCTGCATTTCGGTGACGCGGTCAGAGAGGGTGTCGAGTACCAGCAAGATCATATTTTCCCGCAAAATCGGCTTGACGCCGAGGAGTTGGTCAAGGAACATGAATTCCCTCGCCCCCAGGCGGAACAGTTAGAAGACGCCTGTGACCGTGTAGCGAATCTGCAGTTATTGACTGATGAGGAGAACGCGCGAAAACAAGAACTCCCATTCGAAGAATGGATCCGGACGCGGACCGACGATTACCGAGACCGTCATTGCATCCCCCAGAATGATTCACTGTACCAGATCGAGAACTTCTTGCAGTTCTTGGATGCCCGAGATCAACTGATTCGAGAGCGCGTCGTAGAGACGTTCCAGGACTTCACACAGGAACGAACAGAGATCACTCAAGATTGAGTTCTGGAGAATCCGTTTTCTGTCAGCCAGACAGAATCAAATTCTCATGAAAGGTTGGGCCCCCCTCATTTCAGTGTGTTCCTAGGTGCAAAAGCCGAGTGTCTAATCTCGAGACACGCTCTTCCAAGGGGTAGGCTAGTCTTCTCGGTTTCACTCCGGGAGGCGGCATACCCTTCTCGGTTTACATGCCGGAACGACAACCCCCGTAGGAACCCCTCCGTTCCGCCTATCGACCCATCGCGCTAACGGGGGTGAGCGCGGTTGCAGCTGGTAGAGAGCGCGCCCCACGAGTTCGCCGCGCACTTCCTGTTCGCGGAGCACGGGCTGTCCCCGTTCTTCGCGTGCGACCGGCGGATCAAGGAGGGCGGTGGAAGCCAGCGCGCGACCTTCCAGTACGAGAGCGAGGAGTGGGAGGCATCGCTCTCCTATCGAGACTCTGGACTCGCTCACCCCGGCGCGACCCTCCCAACGGGCACCTCCTTCGAGTTGGACGAGATGCGCGAGTTCGATCTCCACATCCACAGCTGCGACGACCAGGTAGGCCAGCGCTCGATGCATGCCCACATCGCACCCCGCTGGCAGGGGATGGAGAGCAAAAGCGGGAAATCGATCTCCGTCCCCGACGATCTCGACGAGGGAGTGAATCTCCACGTCCAGGGTTCGAACATCGAGTTCGAGCGCTACCAGCCTCTCATTCGGAAGGCGGCCGCATCCGTCGGAATCAGTCTCAGCTACTTCCAGGAACTTCACGAGTTCTCGACGATACTCGATGCGGAGCGGTACGTCCGTCTCCACGAGGACGTGAGCGGGTCAGTCCACGCCCGCGACGGTCCGATAGCACAGTTAGGACACCTGCTCGAAAACGACCGTCAGGGCCGTCGGAAGCTCGTCCAGTACGACAGCGACGAGCGGGGTCGGAACCAACCCGGATACTATCACACGGCCACACTCGGCCCGAGACGCATCCGCGAGGCGTTCCCCGAACACGAACTCCCGAAAGAGATCAAGCACTACTACGCGAGAGAAGCGGCCGGATTGGATAGCAACCGCTCGCTCTCACATCCAAAGGTCGGCGTGTCTTACCAGAAGTCGTTCTGGGATGACCAGCTTGGAGCAACAGACGGCGCTCTTGAGCAACTCACCGTCGAGTTAGAGGAGACGCTGTTCAGCGTTCTCTCGGAGGCGAACGTCCCGCTCCGCCCGGGCATGGGAACCTACGTCAGTGACGAATACTTCACGCCCACAGAATCGGAGCGAGACCGCGACATCGTGGACCCGGACTTCACGCAGATTAAGCACAGGCAAGAGTCGGTCGTCATCAAGCACATCGCGGACGGACTGGCACCGACGGCCTAGGACGCTCTCCGAGTGCTCGTGACCGATGGGGGCGAGATCAGCCCGCAGGAGATCGCCGAAGAGACCGATCGGCACCCGGGAAGTGTCCGACGGGCGCTCGACCGCATCCCAGAGCTGGTAGAGCGGGAATACGGGAGCGTTTCCTTGCGCTCGAAGTACATCGCGGATCTCGTCCACGATGCTGTAAAGGAGGCGAAGGAAGCGACGAGACGAGCGGCAGAAGCGGGCGCCAAGGCCATGGAAGCGGCCGAACGTGGCGTCGACGAATCAACGAGCGCGTTCATTGCCTGGGCGGCAAAGCACGACATCGATGTGCAAGACCGAGGCGGCGGTGATCTAAAACTCGAATTCGGCAAGGTCGACGACATCAGGAAGAAGCTACGCGAGGGCTTCGATCTCTGGACTTCCGCGGACATGCCGGAAGAGCGGTACCGGATGGCGAAGGTCCGCTACAGAGAAGACGTTGGTTCGAAGGGCAACTATCTCTCGACATCCGAGGTGAAATCGTTTGCAACGAGGGCTTGGCGACTCCTTGACTGAAGCGGCCCGAGTAGTGGCAACACTATCGACCGGGGCTAATTCCCAGTAATATTCGCTGTTTTCACCCTCGATCTCAAGCCGACAACTCCCTGTGGGGGGTTGCGAGAAGGTGTGTTGTGTTTTGATTTCGTCCCCTTAGGGACACGCCTAATGAGGAATCGAACTGTACCTGATCATCATACATGTGATGTGGCTAATTAATCGACGTACTAAGTGTATTTCCGGATTGAATTGGCGTTATAAGGGTTCTTGGAATAGTGCACGATATAATTGGCGCCGATTCCCTTCCGTGTCTTTGTACCCATTACGGCCATGAGATATCTTATGATTCGCAACAATTAGCATATCACCTGGAGCTAGTCTGAATTCCGTGTAGAAATCGCTATCAAGAGAGAGTCTATTTTCCATCCAATCAAGTGCTTCTTGCAGGTGCTCAACTTCGTCTAAATTCCACTCAGAGGTATTATCCAAGGAGAATCTGGTTACAAGCCCCGATTCATTAATATCAAATACGGGTCCAGTTTTTGAGTTCCCTGACCGATCAACATCACTCCGTGTAAGCGTTTTAGTTGAACAGAGCGCGTTTGCAAGTTCAGGATGTTCCTCTACAAGTTGAGTGAAAGCCCCCACAGAATTGAAAACTCGGCTTTCGCCACCGCTTTGTGCCTGAGACTGGCACAACATTATCGTTGTTGGGACCGATCCAATCGGTTCTAAAGTGCCGTCAACGTGTACTGACTGTTCTTCGTTAGAAAGGAAGCCTTCGTGATCCGATTCTGATCCACCATCGTGTGAGATCTCATTGATGCCAAAATCGTTGTGGAGTCCATCACTATCAGAATATTGGGGAGGTACAAATGCAGAATCAAATCCAAATCCTCGCGCGACTTGTTCAAGCAGTTCAAAAGGTTGAGAGAGGTCCTCGAATTGCAAACGGACAAGCCCCGACTCTTTATAGTACTCCTTGGCAGTTTGGTAGAATTCACTCGAAAAAACCTCTACTCCATCAACCGTGATATCTTCCGGAAGAGAGCTATCATAAACGGTGTCACAGATAGCGTCTAATTCCGCATCCGTCACGTCCGCAGCTGTAATACTCATGACTCACTAATTTCTAGCGCTTGCAATGCATTAGCTCTTGATGCTACCGCCAAAGCACGCACAGATATCTCATCGTCTTTATCTACAAACGCATCGATCCGGTCAGAAGTTATCGCGAGGACGCCAATTCGGCCTGGCAGGGGAATAGCGAGGACACTATCGTAATATTCGCCCAAATTCTTTTCTTGTACGTGTTTCGGCTGACTATCCTCTAAAGCTTGCCAAACAATCGATGGATTCCCACGGGCTTTGACCCAACTACTTCCTCGAGGCCGATCACTGGCCGCAGGATATTTTGTAAAACTAGTCAGAACTTCTATATTTTCATCACCGCACACTTCCATTTTCGTCCGGAGATAGAGTTTTGCGGTGAAATTTCCTCCCGTGAATATGTAGGGACACAGATCTACAATCTCCTTTGTCGCTCTATTAAGCCGCTCCGCAGATTCATTGCTTATTTCTAAGTCGTCTAGCGCGATATTCGTTTCTCGGGAATCCTCAAATATCCGGTCATCGTCCAAACAATTCTTGATTGTACTCTTATCCTCTTCAGATAATGAGTCGTATGGTGGGAGATTCTTAGATAAACTGTCGATGATTCGCTCTTCATCCTCATTTTTGAATTCTTCATCATATATCAGATCAAAGAGGGCCAGTTGACCAGCAAGCCTCTCACAAAGGTTGACTAACCGAATCCGGGTTACCTTTTCATTTAATAATCTTAGCTCGCTCGGAACCAGACGGAGCGTTAATCCAACAAAAAATAGAAGTGTCAAATAGAACACCCAGACTAACACCTTAGTCGATGTGTCGATGAATTTGAACGATAATGCAAATCCCAGAAGCGCGCCCACTGCTAATAATGAGATCTCAATTACTTTGAGGCCAGCTTGAATTTGGCCAAAACGTTCTCCTCCTATTTCTTGCCGGACATCTAAGAGAAGACTCTGATATCTCTGGAGGACAGATGAATCGAATTCGTGGGAGACATCATCTGATTGAGATGCTCCGGAGAGTATCTCTTGTACCTTGTCGCTCATTACCGGCTCAATCATTCCCAGACCACAATTATATTGGGAATCTTGCTCCGGAAGGCATTCCACTTAGCCAAGCGGTTGTTTAGCTAATGTTGCTCAATGAAAGAGGGGATCGGAGTTGTTGAAGAACTACGATATGGGTCCGGCGGTCTCGGGCCAATGACCACTGCATTTTGCCAGCCGATCGCATGATCTGTCTTAGTTATCATAGAGAACTATATGCACGACCTATCCCGAGCCCCTGATCTCTGTACTGGGGCCTAGTAACAAGAGATACAGTCCGTTATATTGGTACACAACGGAGTTAACTCCCGTCTCTGCACCCATTGAACGGCCCTCACCGAAGATCCGAGAATCGACGACTCCGTAGGCCCCTCATCATCGGCTGATCGAGCCTCAGGAACGACTCACCGGATCGTACGTTCGAGGAACTGCTGGATGGCCTCGGGCCCCGCGGGTGGAAGATCCGCGAGAAGCGGCTTGGGTGACTCGCCCGCTTCGACGTGTGTCGTCTCGTAGACTGACTGGGCGTGGGTCGGGTCCGCCGCGAGCAGGTCCATCGCCACACGTTCGGACTCGATATCGTCGACATCGTCGACCCAGACGTGATTCAGGTCGTGTAACTCGTAGAAGACCGCGTTCACACCCGCGTCCTCAAGCGCATCGAAAAAGCGGCGACTGTGTTCTACATCCACCACTTCGTCTTGGCGACCGTGCATCAACAGCGTCGGTGGACTCTCGGGCGTGACGTGCGTGACGGGACTGGCCTGTGCCCACCGCTCGGGGATTTCGGACTGGGGACCGCCCATCAGCAGTGGGATGAGCCCCTCAACGTCATCCTCGACGAGCGTGAAGTCGGCGGCGCCGTACCAGCTGACGACAGCCTGGACGGCACCGGATTCCTCTGGGGCGACGGTCTGCTCAAGTTCGTCGGCGAAAGCATCCCCGAGGTCAGTGACATCGTCGACGACACCCGCAAGCAAGGCGAGATGCCCACCCGCCGAGGAGCCCCACGCGGCGATCCGCTCGGCGTCGTAGCCGTACTCGCCGGCGTGGGCGCGAAGCCATCGGATCGCGGCTTTCACGTCGACGAAGTGGTCAGGGAAGCTCCCACGTGGAGTGGGGTTTGCTGGGTCGTACATCTCCTTGACGGCCGCCCCATTGGGAGCTTCCTGGAGGCGGTAGCTGACGCTGGCGATTGCACAGTCCCACTCGGCAGCGTACTGCTCGGGATCGGGGATATTCGAGCGCGTCTCCGCGATCCACCCGCCGCCGTGGACGTAGACGACGAGTGGTGGATCCTCCCTCTCCGGGAGATAGAGATCGAGTTTCAGCTCGCCAGTCTCGCGATCGGCGTACGTGACCCCCTCGTGGACGGAGCTATCGCTCGTCATGATATCCGAAAGGGTGGAGCAGTCGGTATAGAGCTACGGTTTCCGGAACGTGCCTCGGTTGCGGTGGGCCCACTCAGCCCCGATGAGCCGCCGCGCGAGCAACAACGCCCCTCTCTGAACCAGCAACATCCGGTCGGCCACTTTAGAACGGTTGGAGAGACACAGCGGAGACAGCCATTCCAGAACAGCGAATCGAACGCCCTGGCCCACAGAGACACACACCACTGTCGCGGATGTAAGGGTCTGTAGAGGTAACAGATGAACAAAATATAAATAATTCCATACCACACGCGAATACATTCGCGACGGTGGTGTGTCTCCCAAGCAAATTCACAATTCTGGCAGCTGATTTCGAGTGGGGATGGTTCTCGGACACACCCCGTGTGCAAAGTGAAATTCGGTCTTGAGGTTCAGTACGGAAGCCACGTGAACCTATCGCGACATCGACCGTTCAGCGAGGCGACTCTGGTGTGCGGTCCGAGAGATATGCGGGCGTCCTTTTCCTTCGCTGACCGTCAGTGTGCTTGACCCCTCCCGATCAACGTGCCGTAGCATCGCCAATCGGACCCAATTCTGGGTAGTATTGGCCTCTATCATACAGACTGCCACTTGAGACTCCCCGTCTGCGAGATGAATTACCGAGCCAGCCAGTACCTCACCCAGACAAACAAATTGAACGATTCAGGAGACGCCAATCAATCCCCGAATCAGCCAGAACCCCCCGTTTGCGAAATGAAATTAGCGCTGGTTGTGCGGACCCCCCGCATGCAAGATGAAATCAGCTGCAAGAGCAAGGCCGTTCAGGATCTCGCTTTGGTCACAACAGAGAAGCACGAAGGTTACAGTGAATCTGCGATAGATTCCCGTCGAAATGACATCGTCCCGGCCGCGGATTAATCAGAATACATACCTTTTCAAACTCAATGATAGCTACTGTATTACGGACTAATTTTAACTATTCATATATAAATACCACTGGTTTCAGAACAGATTGTACAGAGCCAGTATAGTACCCGTTTGGTGGAGATCAGGTGGTTGGTGGCAGCGATGGCCACTATTCTGGCCACCTGTCCCTCTCCTCATTCGCGATTTCATATCGCAAACGGGGGGAG
This sequence comes from Halosimplex halophilum, assembly GCF_004698125.1. Lineage (NCBI taxonomy): Archaea > Methanobacteriati > Methanobacteriota > Halobacteria > Halobacteriales > Haloarculaceae > Halosimplex > Halosimplex halophilum. The sequence goes on along the minus strand of NZ_ML214298.1, from coordinate 324,905 downwards.
GGTGTCCAGCTGAGCCTCGATCTGCTGGACAACAGAGAAGCAGGTATCGCCACGATTTCTGAGCAAGCGTGCTCCCAAGAATCGACATCGAATCCCATCTTCTAGAATCGATTCCGCTACTCGGGCAGTTCTTTGCGGCCAGTTCGAACACACTCCCAGCACGGGAACTCACCGATGCATTCCGAGCACTCCTCCTCGTCACGAACGTCTCTCCCGTCCTGCAACGGGTCTGTATCGGGTTTCTCCCCTGCCTGCGTGGTAACGCGCCCACCGTCCGGCGCGACCGGCTGTGCGCCATCTGCTGTGCCAGCGGCATTGAGCACTGGCCGGCGAATCGCGACCGCGACCCGATGTTTGCACGCGCCCTCGTAGTGCTCGTCAGCTGGGCAGTCACAGACCACAGGAATGCCATCCTCGATTCGGACGAGATATTCGTGCTCACTCGGGTTGGCGTGACTGCCGTTGCGAACGGTGATGCCACCTGGAGACAGGGAAAACTCGAAGGCTTCGTACTGTGCGCGCTTTGCGACGCGGGTCGAAACGTCCAGTTGTTGCAGTGGATGCATGGATTGCTGGAGCACCCGAACGCGAGCGCCCCGCCCCTCGGGGCGCCAATAAACGAACGTGCGGAGCGTCTATCCGACCTCGTAGGTCGCAATGCCTGCCCGTCCACAGACTGGACACGAGTCGACCATCGAGTCCACGGTTTCTCCACAGTGGCGACACTCGTGGATGCACTCGCCGCTCGATCCGAACTTTGAGAGGAACGCACGAACACCGGAGAGCCGCATCAACACCACCCACCGCGCGCTGCCTCGATGCGGTCGCGTTGGGCACGCACGGTTACCGGTGTCACGTCCGCGGCTTCGGCGAGAGCCAACTGCGTGATGTCCACGCCGTGGTCCCGACAGGCGACTTCGAGACAGCCCGCTGCGAACCCCGCAGGATGGACACCGATGCTCTCACCGGCGTCCCGCGCACGTTCGGCGAGCGAGCGCGCAACCCCCTCGGTTTCCGGTGGAACGTCCATCGCCGACGCGAGCGCTGGGATGTACTCCCGTGGTCGCTGTGGGGGTGTCGGCAGGTTCAGTTGCTCGTTGAGCACGTCGTAGGCGTTGATCACTCGCTCATGGCCGACCTGAGCGACTGACACCACCTCACCGCGTGTTCGAGTCGCGGCCGTACATCGACACACCGCGTAAATCGAGGCTGCCGCGAATGCCTCAATCGACCGACCGGGCAGGAGGCCTTCATCTTGTGCCGACCGGAACAGCGCACTCGCCTGCTCGCGGTGCGCACGATCGAGGTCGAGTGCCCCGACCAGCCGCGCGATCTCCGTACAGCCGTGGGCGAGATTCCGCTCGGCTTTGGATTGCCATTTTGCCCGGGTGTGCTCGCGACGCAAGCGGGTGAGCTGCCGTCGTTTCTGTCCGGAGAGCGCGTTGCCGTTCCCATCGAATTTGTATCCGATCTCCGTCGACAGCCCGCGGTCGTGTCGCGCTTCAGTTATCGGTGCGCCTGTGCGTTCTCGGTTGGTGTCGTCTTCGGCGAAGGTACGTGGGCCGCGTCGATCGACACGGCAGCCCTCGACGACCAGTCCACAGTCGGTACAGCGAGTTTCCCCACTGTCAGTGGTGAGTCGCCCGTCGCATTCGGGACACTCGGTCGTCTGGATCGTTTGGCCGATCTCCTCGTCGAACGTTCGCTCGAAGTGTTCTGTCGTAGCCATCGAAGGTCAGCGCGAGGCCTTGTAGTGCCCCCCGCACCCCTCAGGGGGCAATAAACACACGCAGCGACGCACACCGGAGTTCGAGCGAATCCCGATGGATCACTCGACGACGTGCGGTCGTCTGACGATGAGTTCTTGATCTTCGCCGACCCACTCGTCGAGTTTCTGCTCGATGTATTCGATGGCCTCAGAGTGCGTGAAGAACCCCCGATCGATGAGGTCGCCGGCGACGGCTTTCAGCGCGCGGAACTCACCCTGTGCGAACCCGTCGCCGACTGGTTCGCCGTCATACCACCGGACGGTTCTGAGCGCCCCGTTGCCGACTGTGGGTGCAGTTTCGATTGCAGCACAGTCGTACTGGAGTCCGAACCAGTGCGTTCGGTAGGCAGTCACCGCAAAGTCACGATCGACGACATAGAACGCTTCGTGGTGTAGGAAGTCCAGCTGCTCGGTGATGATCTCCTCGAGCGTGCAACGCGTCGCCCACGGATCGATATCAACCGGGAGCGACGGTGATTGACGGCTGTCCAGGGCGTACTGAATTGCTGTCTCGGTCGTTGCTTCGAGGAGTTGCGTACAGATGGATTGACTCGTTTCGTTCGGTTGCTCGCCACCGAAGGGCGTCTCGCTGGTAATGGCTTGCTTGAGCCTGAGATGCATCCCACCCCAGTGGGTGTAATGGCAATTGTAGGTACTGTCCGACCGTTCGTAGGCGATGAGTGCACGATGTCCCATTGTACTCGCGGAGGACTCAGTAGGTACCCCCGCGCCCCTCAGGGGGCGATAAAATCACCCAGTATCGCTATCAGATAGTTGTTGAACTGTCTTCGATTCGCCCATCAGCGGTCGTAATTTCGGGCTGTTGAGGACGAATCCTCTGCTCAGTATACGAGCGAAAAGACCATCGGCTGGAACCAGGCTGGTGCTGAAAAGGATTAAATCAAGGCTGCTGTTCGTCTATCGTATGTCCATCGAGGTAGTCGCTGTCACCGGAGGGAACGGCCGTATCGGCGAGCGCGTGCTGGTCGAGCTGAACGAGCACGGCTACCGAACGGTCAACCTCGAACGAGCGGAGCGACGAGAGGCGGTCGCCGATCAGTACATCGCGATCGATCTCGAGGACGCCGGCCAGGTGTACGGGGCGCTCGCCCGGAGCGATGCGGACGCAGTGATACACATGGGGACGGTTCCCTCGCCGCGCCACCAACCGGGGTACGTCACCTACCGGAACAACGTGATGAGCACATATCACGTCCTGGAGGCCGCCACCCAACTCGGGCTCGAGGCCGTCTGCCTGCCATCCAGTATCAACGCTATGGGAGCGTCGTTTCAGGACGTTCCCATCGAAGTCGAGTATCTCCCGGTAGACGAGGACCACCCCACGACTCCCCGGGATCCATACGCGATTGCGAAACGCGTGATCGAGGTGACCGCGGATGGATTCGGTCGGGACGCGAACGCATCCCCGAGCATCGGGTCGCTCCGTTACCCGTGGGTCGCCGACGGCGAGGAACTCGACTCCTCATTCGTCCGGAGCGACCGGACACTCGAGGCCGGGGTTCCGGACGCCCCCGGCGGCAGGCAGGAACTCTTCGCGTACGTCCACGTCGACGACGCCGCAGCGGCCGCCCGTTGCGTCATCGAGGCGGACTTCGACGGTCACGAGACGTTTTGGATCGTCGCCGACGACACGACCATGGAGACTTCGACCGACGAGCTCATCGAAGAGTGTTACCCGGACGCGGCACTCAGACGGGACTTTTCGGACCATGAGAGTCTCGTCGAGAACACAAAGGCCAAGGACCGACTCGGTTGGGAACCAGACCACTCCTGGCGAATGGGCTGACGGTCTCGTCGCCCGTACTCACCCGAGCAGGCCACACCGCACTCACTACCGGTATGCGAGCCTGCCGTCACGACATTCGCTACCAATCCGTAATACTGCCGTCCCGTCGCGTTACGATCGGTGCGTCCCACGCGTCTTCGGTGGTCATCTCGCGGACGTACCCCTCGTCGACGTCGATTCCTAATCCCGGTCCCTCCGGGATGTCGATGTACCCTTCGTCGTCGTGGTCGAAGACGCTCATATCGGCAAGGTAGTTCGGCACTCGGTCCTCGTGAACGATCTGTTCCTGGATGATCGCGTTCTGCGTGCAGGCGTCGACCTGCACACACGCGGCCAGCGCAACTGCACTGAGTGGCGAGTGGGGTGCGACGGCGACATCATACGCTTCTGCCATGGTAGCGATCTTGCGCAGCTCGGTGATGCCCCCCGCGTGTGAAACGTCCGGCTGAATGACATCCACGGCCCCGGCTTCGAGGAGCGGCTTGAAATCGAACCGGCTGTACATCCGTTCACCGGTCGCGAGGGGAATATCCGTGTGGGCCGCGATTCCCGGGAGGACGTCATTCTTCTCCGGGACGACCAGTTCTTCGTAGAACATCGGATCGAACTCCTCCAGGGCAGTGGCGAGTCGCTTGGCCATTGGTTTGGACGGGCACCCATGGAAGTCGAACATAAGGTCAATCTCGTCACCGACTGCGTCTCGAACGGCGCCCACGTGAGCCCGTGCCTCATCGAGCACGGCCGGGGTATCGAGATGTTCCCAGTCTCTGCTCCCGGGAGCCCCTTTCAGTGCCGTAAATCCCTCCTCGACTCGCTCGACCGCGTACTCTGCCGCTTCCGTCGGCGTCTCGCCTCTGATGTGCGCATACAGTCGGATCTGGTCACGCGCTTTCCCACCGAGGAGCTCGTACACGGGAACCCCCAAAGATTTCCCCTTGAGATCCCAGAGCGCCTGATCGATCCCCGACAATGCGCTCATCAGGATCGGGCCCCCGCGATAGAAGCCGCTGCGGTACATCTTCTGCCACAGCCGTTCGATCTCGTATGCCTCTTCGCCCACGACGTAGGTGTCCAGCAGTTCCCGAACTGCCGCGGCGGCAGTCTGTGCTCGTCCTTCGAGGATCGGTTCGCCCCACCCGATGAGGCCGTCCGACGTTTCGACTTTCAGTAACAGTGACCGAGGTGGCACTTCGAAGAGTTCGTAGTCACGGATCTCCATATCCACCGTTCGATAGAATGCGTCATAATGTCTCGGGACCCCTTCGCTTTACTCGAGATGCCTATGGAGGCCACATCCACCCTGTTCTCGGTAACTCTGCCTCGATTCTATACTGCCACTGCCGAAGAAGAGACGTGCGGTAGCGTACAGCGCGCTGCTCGCTCAGTAGTGGGGCGTTCGCGCGTGTCACCTCCGATTCTCTAGGAGGTCTCGGATCGCGTCGTACGCGGGCTTGGGGTTGAAATTCTCGTCGAAGAGCAGTGGGTCGCTCGTCACGTCGTAGCGATTCTGGAGCCAGGTTCCCGCGTCGTGGACGCCCCAGGTGATAAGCGTGTCACAGCCGTTGTCGAGGCACGCCTCGAGGACATCTCGATAGTACTGTGCTTGGTGTTCGAGACGATCGTCGAACTCCTCGTCGGGACCGTACGCCACGTCCATCTCGGTGACCTGGACATCCAAGCCCAGATCTTTGAAGCGACGGATGTTCGCGCCGACCGCTTCGGGATCCTCCCGGCTGTGCTGATACGACGGAAGGGAGTGCATCTGGATCCCGACGCCGTCGATCGGCACGCCACGGTCGAGCAGGCGCTGCAGAAGGTCGTATACAGCGTCGGCCTTGTCGTTGTCTGACGCGATCTCGTAATCGTTGTAATAGAGATCGGCGTTCGGTGCGACGTCGTTTGCCCACTCGAAGGCCTTGTCGAGATACTCTTCGCCCATCGCCTCGTACCACATCGTCTCGCGCATCGACCCGTCATCGGCCACCGCTTCGTTCACGACATCCCAGACATCTACCTTGTCGTGATAGCGGCCGGCCACCGTGTGAATATGATCCCGGACAAACGCTTCTAACTGGTCGTCGGTATAGTCCCAAGCGAGGAACCACTCCGGGGTCTGCTTGTGCCAGAGTAACGTGTGTCCCCGGACGGTCATGTCGTTCTTGACACCGAAGTTCACGATCGCGTCGGCGTCATCGAAATCGTAGACCTTGCGTTCGGGGCGCAACGGCCCCATTTTCAGCGCGTTCGCTGTCGTAACCGCGTTGAACTCCCGCTTGAGCGTCTGTGCGAGCGTCGGGTCGTCGGGATACTGTCTGAACGATCGAGCGGGAACGCCTGCCCCGATCGTCACGCCTTGTTCGTCGGCCAGTTCGCGGAGTGTCTTGTCACTGGACATTCGCAAATACGGGAGCGCGAGGCGAGAAAGTCATACCGATCCCGGAAACATTCTGTTGAGTGAGCGGACACAGATACCGCCGAATTCAGAGCGATTCACCGTGCGAGATACGCGCCCTGTACTGAGCAAAGCGAAAGAGAGGGGATGGGATGAGAACCGTTTATGACACCCCTGTTGCTGGAGGTTGTGGCTGCGCGCGCAGCGACTGGCTGAGAGCGAGCACGGAGCGGTGGGTGGGGAGGCGGGGTCGGGCCGGTCTGGCGTTAAAAAAGAGAGAGAGTTCGCGCCCTACTCGGTCCACCACCGGTCTTTCTCCGGGAACTCCACCTCTGACCAGCCCGTCACGGCCACCGAGACGCGCCCTTGATACCAGCTCTTCTCGACGTTTCGCAACCGCACGCGTTCGCCTTCACTCACCCACGGCTGCCCACTTCGCTCCCAGATGGTGAACTTCGTCCGTCCCGACTCGTCCTCGATGAGTCCGACCGACTGAATCTTCGCGTTATCCGGCTCCCACAACTGCACGATTTCGCCCTCGATGTCCACCGCCGAGCGAGGCACGGTTTCGAGCGTCTCGATCGGGACTGGCACGCCCGGAGATGCGTGCAATTCCTCTTTGACCAGCAACGCCGCGTTCAACATATCCACGCCTTCGCGCACCTTCTTGGCGAGTCGATACGCTGCCCCTGCCCTGGAACGGTCTTCGAGGTCATCCGCGATCTGCGCCGCGCGCTTGTTTACTTCCGCCAGTTGCTCGCTACTGAGACGTTCACGCGGATCTTCAGGGGGTTCTTCCGTCGCATAGCGCGTCTGTCCGGTCACCACGTCGCGCGTTCGTTCTTCACGATCGGAGGACTGCCTTCGATCCATCCGCTGGCGCGTTCGTCGAATTTCATCCTCCCGCGCTCGGAACTTCTCCTCGCCTTTCAGGGTCATGCCCTCTGGCCTGGCATTCGGATGATTCGTATCGACCTTCCCCTGTATCTCCTGGTCGACCGACCGCCGCAGTTCCGGCCCCTCATCGAATGCCGCATCGACTTCCTGGTCATCCGCCTGTGCGTCCGAAACTTTACTACCGAATCGCGTTTCACTAGACATTGGAATCACACTGGTTCCAGAAGGCGCTCACGCGCCGCCACCGCGATGCTACTACATCGCGGTTTTCCGACGACACGTCCGACGAGACACAGCTGCGCGCGCTCGCTCGCGCCTTCGTTCGCGCCCTCCGGGCGCGACGAGCGCGCGCTTCCGAGGATCCCACAACCAGCACCGCGCGCCGACCCGCCCTGAGCGCGCGTCCAGCACACAAGCCGGTTTCGTGTCCGTCGGCCTGTGGCCGACGCAACCGAAAGCGCGCTTGGTGCTGGCGCGAGGGCACATTCACTGTAGCCCGGTACGGGCGCTCGCGGTGCGGAGAGCGCCCGCACGCCCGGAATGGTCAGTCGCGAGCGGCGCTCCGGGCGGTACGCGGCGAGCGGGGCGGGCCGTCACGACACACCGGCCGGTCGATAGCGAAAACTGATGACACACTCGTGGCAGACGAAAGGACGAGGCGCACCCACCCTGCCGCCTTCACTGGCTTGTGAGTACTCAATCGAACGCGCAGATTCCACAGAGGAAGCTTCCAATTGGTGGTATCTGAACGTGTCGAAAGGAAATAAATAGTCGGGAAATTCAGTGACGCCCGATTTTATGCATCAGACAGACAATCGTGGAGTAATGGGTCGGGAGCGGATCGACTCGTATCTCGATACGATCAGCAGTGACGGGTTTGAATACCTCGTTGCTGAGATCTGGCAGCAACTGGGGTACGAGACGGAGGTTACCCAGGGGTCGCACGACAGAGGCGTCGATGTAATTGCAAAGAAGGACATCCCGGTCACGGAGACGATACTGATTCAGGCAAAGTACTACTCTGGAGGGAATACGGTCGGGAGCAGTCAAATACAGCAGTATTCAGCGCTCAAACATCAAAATGAAGGTGCCGATCGGGTCATACTCGTCACCACCTCCTCGTTTACCGCACCCGCCATCGATCTTGCAGAAGAGCTCGGAGTAGATCTGATCGATAGAGCGGATCTGATATCGCTGATTGAGGACGCTGAGATCGAGATTAGCTCAGAATCCTCCTCAGGGACTTCGAAGGGCCGAACGAAACACCAGTCACAAGCCGACGAATCTATCAAAGCTATCGAAGAGGAACTGTCTGGAACGTGTTCGGCCTGTGGCGCTTCTGATGTTGTTACTGCCACGTGCGCCGCCTGTGGCGAGGACTACTGCACTGACTGTCGAAAGCCGTTCCAGCATGGCTGCCGGGATGAGCCGAAAACGCACCAAGGCGACCGTGTTGGCACCAACGGAGATGCAGGTGAGTACACGATAGACGAGTCTGCGGAAATGCAGTCCGGTGGTGGCGGCCTGAAAGATCTCACCGCGAACGCCGGAGACGCTGATTCCAACCCGTTACGAACCCAAGCGAAAGTCGCCACCCTGGTCCCGATGTGGGTCGGTCTCGTGATTGGCCTGGCCTCTGATATCCGAGTCGCGGTTGTGAGCATCCCAGTGGGGCTACTGACTGGATACGTCTGGGCAGCAGTCCACGACGTTGAGTACTCTGACCTGTGGTTTTGAGTTGAAACCGGAGGAATCTCAGACCACAGGTAACTGGCGGCATCCAACCATCACCCTGGCGGACTGAAAGGGCGAGGCGGGCTCGCGTCGTGAGTCGCCTGAGCGGGCCACTATCCGCGCGGGCGGTGCGGAGAGCGCGGATATCCTGCTCAGCGACCGCGAGCGCGCCGAGGGCTTTCACCGCTTGCTGTCGAGTACAACCTCTTCCCCCAAATGAACCACCCGGAGTGATCACACCAAGACATGCCCACAGACCGGACACACCAACGCAGCCACAAACAAAATCGGTACCCAACCGTAGGCACCTCGCAACAAGATTCAGGCGGCCCCTCCCGGTCCAGTACATCACTCACTAATGGCATCTGACCGGGACGCACCCGAAACTAATTCAACACCAACTTATTCTCCGCTCGATCTCGAACCGAACTCCGAAAACAACCCAGAGACAGACCTACCCGTCGCACTCGATATCGACACCGAAGAACTCCCCGAACCGCGCGACCCGCCCGAGCCGCGGACGTATATCGAGATTCGCCCGACGACCGACTCGCTCCAACACCGCAACGTCTCGCGGGCGATGAACCGGCTGTATGCTGCACTCGACCGAGCGACCAAAACCGGGCTTCGCCACCGCCTCACCGGCTCGACACAGACGCCGCTGGTCGAATGGCTCGTCGTCTCCGATGGCCGAGCCGACCCCACAGTCCGCTATCTCGTCGGCACGACACACGAAGAACTCCGCGAGACGCTCGTCGAAGTGCTGCGGACGGCACTGCCACGAACCTACGAACTGAACGAAGTGTCCTACCACCCACGCTTCGTCGAGGATCACTTACCCGTCCAAGCGGAAACGACCGCCGACGACGAACCCACAGGCGGAGACCCGTCCCCATCCGAGACATCGACCACGCCTTCCGAAACCCTCACCCAACGAAACGACGCCGACCGGCAGGCACCACCGGTCGACCCGGACTATCTCACCCACCCGTACGTCGCCGGCGTCGAATACGAGGCCACGGCGACCTACCGACAGGACTGGCTGACGCCGCTCTCAGCACCAATCTCATCCACCTCACGAACGAACGGCCGACGCGACCGCCCGAACACACGTCGCGGGACACAGTCACGCGACGACGGGGCCACCCAGACCACACTCACGGGCGTGCTGGAGGCGATGAGCGATGCAGAGGTGCCGGTCGTCTACCAGGCGGTCTGTCGATTCAATGGGAGCGCCCGCGACGCCGCCGAGGAATACATCTACGACCTCGAACACGGGAACGGCAACATCGCCGATATGCTCCTGCGAGAACTCGTGCCGGAACTCGGCGACGATCCCTCGGAGTACGTCCCACCGCCCGCAGACCAGGCACGTATCGACGACATCAAAGAGCGCAATTGCCACCAGACGATGACCGTCTCGGCACGGGCAGTTGCACTCACTCGCCACACCCCTGACCAGGCCGACCGCGTCGCCCGCCGTCTGGCGAGCGCCCTCAGCCCAGCCAGCGGGCCTGATCACGAAGTGACCGGCCGCGTCCACACTGACGAAGCCAACGGCTGGCTGCAGACAGACGACGCCGGGACGCAAGTCTACGAGGACCTCTGTGAGCGGATGATCCATGATCCCGCCTACGAAGCCACCAGCTCGCGCCTCCCCTGGCGCTCGAATTCGAGTCGCGGCATCGTCCTCACACCCGAAGAACTCCCGGCGGTGTGCCTCCTCGACGGCGCAGGATTAACCGTCCAGGGCGAGCGCGCACTCGCGACGCGGCCAGCCGAACAGACGGCGCTGGCGCTCCCGTCACCGAGCATCCTCTTGCAGTATCGACCACCGGGCATGGCACTGGGGATGCCGCTGACGAACGACCGCCAGCCATCGGGCGATCCGATCTATCTCCCGCCGGACGTCCAGCCCACCCACCAGTTCATCATCGGCGGGACCGGCAGCGGGAAGACCGTCGCGATGCAGACGGCCGCGCTCACGAATCACGGTGCCACCGACGGCCCCGATCTCCACTTCTATCACAAAGCCGGCGCGGCCGAGGACTACCTTCGCGCCCACTACGCGACCCACGGCACTCTCGAGAACGTCCAGTATTTCGACCTCACGCAGGTCCTCCCAGCACTCTCGTTTTTCGACATCCGACCCCTGCTCGAGGCGGGCATTCCCCGCGAGGAAGCCCGCTCGCGCAAGGCCGGCCACTACGCCGAGATCCTCGAAGGGCTCATGGGCAGCGAACGCTACAACCAGGCCCAGGAATCGACAAAGCTCATCTCAAACATGGTCCGTGCGCTCTTCGACCCGATCCACGGCGCGGACAGCTACTCCCACAAGGACCTCCACGAACGGCTCGAACGGATCCAGACACACGAGGAACCGCCGGCGACGACGACCGAGGGGCTCACGCGGTCGTTCAACGGCCTGGTCGAGCGCGACCGCGATGTCTTCACGCGCATCGTCGGCGGCGCACTCGGGCGTATCGAGACCATCGCCACGGACGGCCGGCTCGCACCGCTGTTTAACCACACCACGGGACAGTCCCCGACCACAGACCGCACTCGTAACGACGATGGCGCGAGCAATCCATCGACAGCACCCACAGGCGCGCCTGCTGGCGATGGGGCGGCACACGAGAGCCATTCCCCATCCGCTGGCCCGTCTCCGTCTGAAGGCACGCAGGGCGCCCAGACTGACGAGGGGGCGGACCCGAGCAGGGACGGCGAACCCACGCAGGGCCAAGAGAGTGCGCCCCGGTTTTCGTTCACCGATATCGTCGATGACGACCAGGTGGTCATCTTCGACTTCGGTGGGATGGACGAGCGCGTCAAGCGGGCGTTGACGCTCGTCCTCTTCTCCGATCTCTGGAGTGCGCTCAAGGCACGCGAAGAAGACGAGCGGATCGAGGAGTCGCCACTGGTCAACTGCTACGTGGACGAGGCAGGCGGGGTCGCCGATTCGAGTCTCGTCGATACGTTCCTCTCGGAGGGGCGGTCGTTCGGCCTCGCGATGTGTCTGGGCGTCCAGTATCCCAAACAGCTGGATTCGCCCGACCCGGAGGACGATACGTATCTCGAAGCGCTCAACGAGATCGCGACCGTCGTCGCCGGCCAGGTCCGCGTCGACGACGACCTCGCCAGCGTCTTCACGACCGCCGAACGCTCGCAGGCCGATATCGAAGCCCGACTCGCGAGTATGCCAAGCGGTGAGTGGCTCGTCCGGCCGGGAGCGGGCTTCGGCCAGCCGATTCCGCGGCCGTTCCTCGCCAAATCACTCCCCGCGCTTCCCGGCCACCCCGCGGGCGAGCAGCCACTCGATGGCGCCACGAAATCGGCGTATCGAGCCGCGCGAACGCTCATGGTCGACACGACGCGAAACCAGCACGGCCTGTCGGTGTCGTCACTGACACACGTCGATTCCGGTCGGACCGACAAGACCCAGCCCGGAGATGCCCACAGCGACCCGGAACCCGATGGGGAGCACCGAGCGGATGAACCACACGAACCAACCCAGACAGAACCCGCTGGGCGGACGGATTCGCTGTTGCCCTACACCGCACGGCTGCCCGACTGTCTCGACTACGACGCCGAGCGCCACGCCATCGAGTGTACGACCTGTACGACCCGATACGACCCCGATATCGACGGCGTGCAAGCGGCGATCGAGTGCTGTCACTCACTTGAGGAGGTCGACCGCGACGACATCCCCGTCTGTTCACCCTCGCTCAAGCGCTCCGCAGCAGAGATCGCCGAGTCTGAATGGTCGGTCGAAGAGCTGCTGTTCGTCCAGGCAGTGTGGGACGCTCAGCAACGTCGCACACACGACCTCGAATACGACCTGCAGCGTGATTCGATGATCCGCCTGCGAGAGTACGCCGGCCTCGACGCCTCGGCGATGGTCGACCTCATCGATGCCGACATTCTCCGCAAGGATACGACCCACCCCCACTTACTCTACAGCGTCAGCGCCGAGGGACGGGCGGTAATCGGCGAGCACAACCGCGAAGGGATCGACCACGGGGCCGGCAAGGGCGATCTGGGTGAGTCGTCCCATCACGTCATGCTCGTCGCCTTCGCCGAAGACATCGCCCACACCTATCGCCAGGATCCGGACTCGGCAGTCGACACCGTCGAATCCTATTACGAACGCGACGATGGTCATCGCCTGGACGTCGTCGGCCTCGATAGCGAGGGCGATATCGTGCTGACGATCGAAGCCGAGCGCGTCAACCACGATGTCGCCGAGGCCGCCGTCACCGATTTCGACAAGATGGCTGCCTGCGACCCCGACGATGCGCTGTGGGTCGTCACTAGCCAGTCCGACGCCGTCGATATCATGGAGGCGCTGCACGACCCCAGCGACGGCGACCCCCGGATCGACCGCACCTACAGCCACACGACGCCGACAAGCGATTACAAGATCGACGCGCCGGGCATGACCGACGTGTTCACCGTCTCGGACGCACAGTCGCTGCTCGAGGAAGTCTCAAAATAGCGACTCTAACTACTCGATCCCGTGAGGTGCTGCCTGCGATGACGCTCCAAGGGGTTGCTGTCCACCCGCCGACTATGTCCATGCTGGACCTGAAATGCGACCTTCAGTGGAGCCACCCAGATGAGGGTGGGCAAGCCATCGAGCCGCCAGACGGCTAACCCCTTGATGCACCACTGTCGCTCACCATATCGAGTTTTCCTGGAAGCCATACCTGCATAGCCGTCGCTGGGCGGTCTCGATAGCGCTCCGTGGGCCCATACTCGTCGCTGAGCACCGGAAGGGGATGGATAGGTTCCGTTCGGTCCTGTGTATGCACGTACTGGGTAGCGCGTAGCGTTGATGAGATCGGTCGCACAGTGTTCCTGCGCAATAGCGAATGGCTGTCAGTAGGGGGAGATACGGAGAGACTCGATTTGACGCCAACCTGATGCACCATGCTGTTCCATAACCCAGCAGTGCTCGTAGACCAAGCGCGCTGTCAGCCCGGTGTCAGCAGCCACTGAACGGGCTGGTCGACCCCGAGTGGAAGCCACCTGCAGAAGCCGCGCACAGAGTGAGGGAGAGGATGGTCTGCCCAGGAGCGTGACACTCGGGCGTCTCACTGACGAGCCACCCGTTCGCGGATAACGGGTGTCGATCCCCCAGCGTCGGTCTGGAACGAGCTGAACGTCATCCCATGTCATCGTCGAGACTAGCTCGTCGCTCCATAGCTCCATACCCATCCGCTTGCATGCGATTCTGGACGGCTATGGATCGTGATTGGAGAGTAACTATCACTGTTCGCGTCTCCAGGAATTCCCGCCAGCGGACGCTACTGGGACAGACCGAGTCTTGTCGCTCGGTGGCTTCCCCGGCAGGCTCCGCCCACTGGAGATTCAGGTGAGAACAGCTTGATCAACACAGACAACTTTCGGAGCTTCGCGAGAGACATGGACACCACTAGAATGGAGGATGTCGTCTAAGCGGCCGCCCTCCTCCTCCAGTGGTGGCGTAACTGTCTATGCTGACGCGGATATCGAAACAGAAGCGAAGCGATCGAGCGGTGAGTTGAGGCGGCCAAACGAGGGGTGCGAAAATCTCTCACTGGCCCTGTGATACTGAAAGATAGTCTCCCGTGTCACTGCTGCAGTCAAGGGGTGTCGATTCCCCCTCCCCCATAGCGAGTTGCCGCTCACGTCGGACCAGAAACAGCCGAATCGTCGCCTCAAACCGGCTCTCGACGGCACAGCGTCGCGACCAGGAGACAATACTTCAACAGGACAGCACTTGATAAAGACTCTTCAGAGGGCCCTCTGATCGCCTACAGGATCGATGACCGAGGCTAGTATCGGGGAATCACCGGAGATAGCGGCCGCAAACCGGTGTCGGCTCTCGCGCCGGGTGGCCGACGACCTGGAGAAAACGGAAGACGACCACGTCAGAGTCGAGTGTGAATCGTCGAAGGCGTACTTTATCGTCGACGGGATCCACCACGACGCGCCCGGACTCACGGTCAACGCGGACGGTCTAGAACGGATCGACGCACAGACCGGGCAGACAGGGACAGTCGAAGCGACGGTCCCGATCGAGAGCCGCGATCGGGCGTTCGTCACGGGCGATATCGCCGAGACCCTGTGGGACCGAGCGGACGCCGACGTGTTCATCACCTGTCCGCACGGCGGCGACATTGAGTACAACACCGACGAGATGGGGCAGTACCTGTTCAAGAAATTGCGGACCCGAGGGATCGCGGCGACGGCGTGGATGCTACACGGGTACTACACCGGACAGGAAAAGGACGCCTTCAAGCGCTGGCACGTCAAGAAACCCGTCAAGGCGTACGACGCCTATCCGGGCCTGCGACAGCTGATGGAGCGGGCGTTCGCCTGTCGGTACGCAGTCGGGTTCCACATCCACAAGTACGACTACGTCGCCGTCGGCGGCAGAGCCGACGACGACCTCCGAGAGCGGGTCGGTGACGCTATCCGGGGTCCGGTGCCGTCGAAGTACGACGTCGAGACGGACTACAACGAGATCGCCCTGGCCGGCAGGAGCAAGCAGGCCTCGATGAACTACTTCGCCGAGGACGACCAGGGCATCCAGATCGAACTGCCGACACGGGTCGCCTACAACAAGTTCCACTCCCTTCCCGAGGCAGTGGCCGACGTCTTCACGGAGATACTTTAGGCGGTCGCCGCACTCGATGGCATATGGACCTCGGTCTGATCTCCGACATCCACGGCAACCGCCCTGCGCTGGAGGCCGTCCTCGCGGACGGGGCCGACGACGTCGACGAGTTCGTCTGCCTCGGCGACATCGTCGGGTACGGGCCGTGGCCGTCCGAGTGCGTGCACCTGATTCAGCAGCACTGCGAGACGGTGATCCAGGGGAACCACGACCGGGAAGCGCTCGATCCGGAGGGGTACACGGACAACGAGACGGCGATGGCCGGCCTCCGATACGCGGAGGAGGAGCTGATCACGGCGAATCTGGTGTGGTTGCAGAGCAGGCCACGCAGGACCGACCTGCTGGACGGCGACGCCCTCCTGGTCCACGACCATCCCGAACAGGTCGACCGCTACGTCATGCCCCGGGGGTTCCCGGAGGTCAGACCGCACCTGGACGACTACGAGGCCTGTTTCCTCGGCCACACGCATATCCAGCACGAGGCGGTGATCGACGACCGCCTCATCCTGAATCCCGGGTCGGTGGGACAGCCCCGTGACGGCGACAGCCGGGCCGCGTACGCTGTCGTCGATACCGACACCTGGGAGACGGATCTGCGCCGCGTGGAATACGACATCGAGACGGTACAGAGAGAGGTCGCGGAAGAGGGGCTACCCCCGAAATCGGGGAACGCCTGGCCAGCGGACGCTGACGGGCGAACCGGAACGGCTCCACGAGGCCCCCTCACCGGCCGGGCGATCCGTCGTCGTGCAGTAACTGGCGCATCGTCTGGCGGTCGGTGTCGGCGGTAAGGACCCGTTTGAGATGCGCCCGCTCCCGATACCGGGGGCTGGTTCGCGGGTCCCAAAGGAAGGCGGCGTCGTCGGGTCGCTCGTACTCCCGTACTTTGGTCTCCACGGCAGGAGCGGGGTACGGGCCGTCGTAGCAGACGAACAGGAGCACAGCGTCGGGAGCGTCGAGCCGGGGTCCGGGTGTGAGGTCGCCCAGCTGGCTCGTGTCCGCCCAGTTGTCGACGAAGACCTTCCCCACCCTGTTCGTCCCGGCGACCGCCGCGACGTCTCCTTTGCCCAGTTCCCGAACCGTCGGCCGCAACATACACTCGAAGCAGTCGGCGATCGCTGTGGAGACGAACTGGCGGCCATCGCCCTCGGTCACGGCGACGGGGAAGAGCAGGTTGACCGCGTCGACGAACGCCCCGGGGTCCCCGGTACGGCCTTCCGCGAAGAACACGACACAGGTATCATCGCCAGCGGCCGCCAGGAGGTCCGAAACCCGGTCCGGGACGCCGGACTCGCGGAGGTCCGCCGACAGAAACAGGAAATCGCTGTCCGCGACATCGCCGGGACTCGGT
Source organism: Halosimplex halophilum (assembly GCF_004698125.1). Lineage (NCBI taxonomy): Archaea > Methanobacteriati > Methanobacteriota > Halobacteria > Halobacteriales > Haloarculaceae > Halosimplex > Halosimplex halophilum. The sequence goes on along the minus strand of NZ_ML214298.1, from coordinate 308,295 downwards.
GACGAATAGATCTGGGCGGCGCTTCCGGTGTCGATAGCGCCGACGGTTTTCGCGCCAGTCGGTCCGACGCCCGCGACGGCGACGGCGGGTTCCCAGGACGGGGTCTCGTCCAGTTCCACCTCCCCCGAGGGCGTCCGCTCGGCTTCGAAGGTGTTCCGTTCAGGGGTTGCCTCCGTGTTCCGGGTGGTGACGGCGAGGTTCGGGGAGAGCTCGGGGATGTCGAAGACGGTCTGCATGTCCACGTCGCTCTCCCCGTCCGCCAGCAGGTTCTCCGATTCCCGCCGTGTCTCCGCTCGAAAGGCTCGCCAGTCCTCGATCCGGGACCGGTCCGCCTCCGCTGCGTCCAGCAGCTGGATGACCTGGCCGGTGAGGTCGGCGGCGTCCCCGAACAGCTCCCCGGCTTTCGCGGGGTCACCGCCGTTTTTGGCCTTCGTGGCCCGGTTGCACCGGTCCAGGATCCTGTCCGCGAGTTCCTCGATCCGGTCCTGGTACTCCGACTCTGTCATGTCTGTCACGGCTTCTCCGGCGCCGACCCTTCAAGCTCTTCATGTCCGCGCCGGGGGCGCCCCGTTGGTTTCGAGCGGTCTCCGTTCCCCGGTCAGCGTCCTCGCCACGGTTCGAACCACACGCTCCCGATCGCATCTGAGAGTGTGGTCTCCCTCAGGAGTCGAAGTCGGGGTTTCGCAGGTTGTCCTGCAACCCGACGTCGCTCGGCGTGCCGTGGAGTTCGATGCGTTCCAGCCGGTCGACGAGCTCCTGCAGTGTTGCGTGGACCTGCTCGAGGTCCTCGTCATTGGCTGCGACGATCGCTTCGAGCTCGTCCAGCTCCTGTTTCAGCTCCAGGTCCGCCCGCTCCGTGCGGTCCCGTTCGTCGTCCAGGACCTCGATACGGGTGCGCAGCCGACCGATGTACCGTTTCAACTCCGCCTCGCTGTCGAACTCGTCCGGGATCTCGGGTAGTTCACTCATGGATCGTCGGTGCCGGTGGTGTCGTTGACAGTCTCAGCCACAGACGTGCCGGGACGCCTCGGTTGCTGGTATCGATACCGTCGATTTTCGTCTGGACCCTGTTAAGCGTAGCCTCGACCTGGCCGAGCCCAGCCGCGAGTCGTCGAATCACCAGGGAGCCGTTCGTCCGGAGTTCGGATTCACAGCGGTAAGCATCAACAGCCACCCTCGCGTGAACGCGGATGGATTCCCGAGCGGTGAGCGTTTCAGACCCGGAGTACGACGAGCACTGACCGAACTGCTCGCCGAGAATCGATTCCAGTCAGCCTCCCGATAGAGACGATGTCTTGCCGCTCAGAGAGAGAGACCGAACGGCATCGAGAACCGACAGCCGCCCGAACACGGAACGGGAGTACCCTAGCGACCGATCGTGCCCTGGCGCGTGACCGGCGCGTCGGGGTTGATAACGAACGCGACGAGCGTCGAGTCCTCGGTCGCGGTGACGGACACGTCGCCGTCGCCGGTCACGAGTGCACTCTCGGTGTAACCCACTGATTCGTCGCCGACGTCGACGGCACCGTCGAAGACGTACAGATACGTGTGCCACCCGGACCGGGCGGGCAGCGTGGTCGTGGCGCCGGCCCCGAGCCGGCAGTCGTAGAGTTCCACGTCGTTGCGGACGGACAGCGGGGCGTCGGTGCCCTCGGGGCCGAACAGGTGGCGCCACTCGCCGGCGACCGGGTCGGGGATCGGCTCGTGCTGGATGCCCGGTTCGAGGGCGAGGCTGTGCGGGCGGACGAAGATCTGGAGCATCCGCAGCGGCGGGTCCTCGGCCAGCGTCTCCTCGGAGTGCCAGAAGCCGCTGCCGGCGTTCATCACCATCAGGTGCTCGGGGTCGGTGACGAGTTCGTTGCCCTGCCGGTCGTCGTGGCGCATCACGCCCTCGGGCACCCAGGAGACGATCTCCTCGTTGCGATGCTGGTGCATCCGGATGAGCGTCCCGGGGTCCATGAACGACTCGACGACGGTCGCGAGCGGGCCGTAGCCGTGGTCGTCGTGGTCGGGGACCGCGCGGCCGGGGAAGTTGAGGTGGATCCGGAACGTGCCCTGGTCCTGCGAAACGTCCGTTCGCGGTGCCGTGTGGATGCGGGGCTGGGTCCGTGCCGCGGGCGAATCGTCCATCACCCATCGTAGTCTCTCAACGGGGATATGGGTTCCGCGCGAGTCGCCGCGGGTCGCGTCCGCAGCGGGTCCGTCCGGTCACTGACGATCCGGACCAGCGGCAAGGCCGTGTCGGACCCAAACATTCCTGCCGCCTCGCCCCTTCTGTCCAGGGATGGCAGACAACCACAACCACCACGAACACGTCGACGAGACAGTCGCGGAGCGCTCCGACTGGGCTCGCCGCCGTCGCGAGGGGATCCCGACGAACGAGAACCTCCTCGTCGTCGCCTGCATGGACGAACGGATCCCGGTCGAAGAGGTACTCGGACTCGAACTCGGCGACGCCCAGATCTATCGCAACGCCGGCGGGAAGGTCACCGACGACGTCATCCGCTCGGCCGCGCTGACGACGAACTTCTTCGACACCGACGAGATCATCGTCGTCAACCACACCGACTGTGGGATGATGAGCGCCCCGGACGACGCCGTCCGCGAGGGACTCGAAGCCCAGGCCGGCGACCTGTCGGATATCGATCTCGACCCGTCGCTGCCCGAACTCACCATCGGTGACGCCGACGTCATCGACTGGGTGAAGATGACCGACGACATCGACGAAGCCTGTGCGGCACAGGTCGAGTACCTCCGACAGTCCGACCTGATTCCCGAGGAGGTCACCGTCTCGGGGTACGTCTACGAGGTCGAGTCCGGCGAACTCCGGGTCCCCGGCGACCGCATCGCCGGCGAGATCAGCGAACGGCAGACGTAGCACGGCGTCCGGCCAGTCAGTCGCCCGATCCCAGAGACTGCAGGACGCCCGGGACGATACCCTCCCGGGGTGCTTCCAGAAGTTATTTTAGGGGAGCCTAAAATATCCGCGTGATGGTCGACCTCTCGCAGTACTTTCCGCTCTCTGTCGCGGCGGTGTTCGTCTCTGCAGTATTGGCGGTGCTGGTCGCCGTCCGGCGCTCGGACGATCCGAAGGTCCGGAAGTCGTTCCTGGCGTTGTTCTTCGTCGGCCTCCTGACCGTCAACCTCCTCCCGTTCCCACCGCTTCTCCCGTTCACTCATCTCCACAAGTACACGGAATCGAGTTCGAATCCGACGGCGTATTACGAGATATACGTGGTCGACGCGAACGGGAACGAGCTGCGGTACGACGGGAACGCCGCTCGCCCTGCGGGGACGCTCACGAGGTTCGGTGGCGGCATCGCCACCGAGTACAGCGACGCCGAAGCGAAGTCCACTGCCGCGTACCTGCTGGACCGCGCCAGACGCTATCGTCAGCGCGTCCGCGACGGCCGCGGCGTGCGTTCGCACGTAGACTTTCCGCCGCACGCGCTGGGGGATCGCTGGGACGGCGAAACACTGGCGAGATACGACGACTTCGTGGGGTTGCGGGTCTATGCCGTCGAACTCCGGTACGAGGCGTCCGGCCGTAGCATCGACGAACGCGACCGCACACTCGTCGCGAGTCTGCGGCGCGAGGGCGAATTCATCCGCAACGGGACCGCCCGGTAGCATGTTCGTGAACTACTACGACGGCTCGAACGGGTCGGTCGTGAACGTCGCAGTCGCGAGAGTCCTGGTCGCGGCGCTCGGGGTCTGGAAACTCTGCTCCTACGACTGGGCGTCTATCTCCCGGTGGGAGGTCTACGCGACCGACTACTACCTGCTGGTCGTTCCCGAGTGGGTCCAGCCGTACCTCGTCGTGGAGAAGTATCTCGCTCTCGTCGGACTGGTCTGTTTCGCGTTCGGCGTCTCACATCGCTACCTGACGCCGGCGACTGCCGTCCTCGTCGCGCATCTGGGAGCGGCTCGGTTCACACTCGACCCGTCCGGCGCGTCGCAGGCGCTTTTCACGCTCGTGTACGTGATGGTGTTTTTCGCGCTGTACCGGTCGGAGGACCGCATCTCGGTTGACGGGATCCGGGCCACTGGCACCGCCGGTCCGGCGGAGTTGAACGCCAGCCTCCAGTCGTCGCGCGACGCCGACCCTGAACCCGCCGGTTCGATACTGAAGTGGAGCCTGCTCACCGTCGGGATCCTCTACTTCGGAGCGGGCGTGACCAAGATCGTCCAGGGTCCGGCCTGGGAGTGGGCGACCGCTCGGAGCCTCGGCCAGTACATCCTCTGGGCCCAGACGTACTTCGGCGTCGATCCCCGGCCCGGCCGCCTCCTGCTGCAGTATCCCTGGTTGCTCCAGTCGGCCGCGATCGGCACGCTGATCCTCGAGACCGGGTTCCTGCTCTGGATCCTGGCCAGGCGGGATATCACGCCGTTCGTCGTCGGTCTCCTCGGGATGCACGTCGTCGTCGCGGTCGTGATGGGGCCGTTCTTCTTCGACCAGATCGTGTTCCTGCTCCTGTTTGCCGACTGGTCACGCCTGCTGTCGCGGGTCGAGAACGACGCCGAACTGGCGGTCGTGTACGACGAGCACTGCGAGTTCTGCGCCCGGACGCTGTCCGTGTTCGAGTCGCTGGACGTGACCGACACGATCGAGTTCTACTCCCAGTCGACCGCGCCTGCGGAGTACCGCGACCGACCCGGCGTGGCGTTCGAGACGGCGATGTACGCGTTCCGGGGCGGCCGGAGCCACGAGGGATACGACGCGTTCGGAGCCCTGTTCCGCCACTTCGCGGTCTTCTACCCCGTCGCCGTCGTGATGTCGCTCCCGGTCGTGCGGACCGTCGGCGAGCGAGTGTACGCGTGCGTCGCGGCGAACCGCGACCGCCACGTCACGTGCACGGTCGACGCGAACGCCGACGAGTAGGGCCGCCCGTTGGGTCCGCTCGACGGCCGCCCACGTCGGACGGGCGTCGAGTGGGGCTCGAACGACCACAGGTCGGGCTCGCTCGTTCGTCGACGCGAGCGGCCCCCGCAGGTATCCCGAGTCAGCGACGGCCCGCACAGCGGCCCGGGCAGAGGTTATCCCCGTAGCGGCCGTAGGGGGCCCATGGCAACCACGAACACCGGCTCCGGAGCACTGCGGGCGCGCTCGCTCCCGGTGCGTGCGGTACTGGCGGCGGTCCTCGCGGCCGCCGCCAACGCCGCGCTGGTCGCGGCCGTCCAGTGGGTCGGGATCGCACCCGGCTTCCGGGCGCTCACCTACCCGCCGGTCGTCTTCCTCTCCGTGCTCGGCGCGCTGGGGGCGGCCGGCGTCTACGCGCTCCTCCGAAATCGGGTCGCCGAGCCGGCGGCGACCTTCCGGAAACTCGCCCTCGCGGTCCTGGTCGTCTCGTTCGTCCCGGACCTGGCGCTTTTGGCCGCCGACCCCGCCGCGACGGTCGCGGGGGTCGTCGTCCTGATGGGCATGCACGTCGTCGTCGCCGCGATAGCGGTCGAGCTGCTCGTCTCCTGGCGGGGTGAGCGATGACGCGAGGTGAGGTGCGGTGACCGACCGGATCCTCGTCACCGGTGCGACCGGGACGGTCGGCCCCCACGTCGTCGACGCCCTCGGGGAGCGGGACGCGGCCGTCCGCGTCGCGTCGCGGGACCCCGAGGCGGCCCGCGAACAGTTCCCCGACGCGGCCGAGCACGTCGCCTTCGACTTCGAGCGGCCGGAGACGTGGGGCGGGGCGCTGGCCGACGCGGACGGTTGCTTCCTGCTGCGACCGCCGACCGCCGACAGCGGGCGGATCGGCGAGTTCGCGGCGGCGGCCGACCGCGTCGGCGTCGAGTGGGTCGCGTACCTCTCGACGCTCGGCGCCGGGAAGAACCCGCTGATCCCTCACCACCGGATCGAAAAGCGGATCGCCGGGACGGACCTCGACTACACGTTCCTGCGGGCCTCCTTCTTCACGCAGAACCTCGTCGAGGTCCACCGCGAGGATATCGTCGAGCGCGACCGGATCTTCGTCCCGGCGGGCGACGGCGCGACGAGCTTCGTCGACGCGCGGGACGTGGGCGAGGTCGCCGCGGTCGTCCTGACCGAGGACGGTCACGCGGACCGCGCCTACGACCTCACCGGTCCCGAGGCGCTCACCTACGACGAGGTCGCCGCCGTCTTCAGCGATGTACTCGACCGGCCGATCACCTACGCCGACCCGTCGGTGTTCGCGTTCGTCCGCCGAATGCGCTCGCGGGGCGAGCCGCTCCCGTTCGTCCTCCTGATGGTCGGGATCTACACGACGGCGCGCGTGGGCCTCGCCGACCGGGTCACCGACGACGCCGAACGGATACTCGGCCGACGGCCCCGCGACGTGGCGGCGTTCGTCGCCGACTACGCCGAGGAGTTTCGGCCCACGGGGGCGGCCGGTCGCGACCGCGTCACGGCGTCCGAACGGTCGGGACCGTAGCGTCAGCGGCCGACCCGGTCGCGGGCCCGTCGGTCGGTCGTTCGGCGAGCGCGGTCCCGTCGCCGCGGTCCTCGTCGACGCCGGCCGCCCGGTCGAGCCGGCGCAGCCGGTCGGCGACCGAGCAGATGGCCTCGCCGGTGCTGTAGGGGGCGACGTGGACCAGCTCCTCGTCCTCGTACTCGGCGAGGCAGGTGACCGGCAGCCGGAGCGCGGTGTACTCCTCGCCGGTCAGCGACGCGGAGACCGCCCGTGTGTCGAAAAAGGGAGCCATCGAGACGCCGCGCTCGTCGGCCCACGCCCGGAAGGCGGCGACCCGGTCGAGGACGCACTTGCCCGCCGGCGTCCGGCGGGCCCGGGCGGACAGTTCGACCTCCGACCCCCAGACGGCGACCGAGGCCTCTGCGACCCGACCGCCGGCTTCGAGGGCCCTGACCCACTCGGCGTGGCGGGCCGCGGGCGACGCCGACGGCGACAGCGAGCGGACGAACAGTGCGACCGAACGCGGCTGGGTACTGGCGGTGACCATGGGTGGGCGTCACGCGGCGACTCGCCCGCCGCTCCCTAATAATTTCCTTCGATCGATACGTTACGTCACAGGAAACTATATAGACTCGACGCGGACCGGACCACGCTCCTGCGCGGTCGCCCCTTTTGGGGCTGCGAGCACTACGGGAGCCGACGCGACCGATGGACGACAGCATCGAGCGCGAGCGGCGCGAGTCCGAGGAGCCGGCGGCCTCGAACGGGGGGCCGACCGCCGAGGAGGCCGGCCGGGGACTCGGCCGGCGCACCCTCGCGAAGGTCGGCGTGGGGTTCGGCGTCGCCGTCGCGTTGCTGTACCTGTTCGGGCGGGTGATCGGCTGGGGGGAGATCAGCCGGACCTTCGCCCGCGCGGACCCGAAGTGGCTCGCGCTGGCGATGGCGTCGTCGGTCGCCGGCCTCGCCGTCTGGGCGAAGGTGTGGGACGAGCTGCTGGAACTCGTCGGCGTCGACGCCGCCTATCCGCCGCTGGTGGTCACCTACTTCGCGGCGACGTTCGGCGACTACGTGACGCCGCTGGGGAAGGCCGGCGGCGGCCCGCTGATCGCCTACGTCCTCTCGGCGGACGACCGGATCTCCTACGAGCAGGGGCTGGCGAGCGTCACCTCCGCGGACACCATCAACCTCGTCCCGTACGTCGGCTTCGCGCTCGTCGGCTTCGGAGGGCTCGCCCTGGGAGGGGGACTCCCGCGGCGGGCGAACCTGCTGGCGGGGACGCTCGTCGCGGTCGTCGGCACCGTCGGGGTGGCTGGCGCCGTCGTCTGGCGCAAGCGCGACCGCGTCGAGGACACCGTCGCCGTCGCGGTCGGGTCCGTCGGCGACCTGCTCCCGTTCGTCGACGTGGGGTCGGTCCGGGCGACGGTCCGGGAGTTCTACGCCGAGCTGGAGCGGATCGCCGCCGAGCCGCGGACGCTCGCGTACGCGCTCGCCCTCTCGGCCGTCGGCTGGGTGCTGTTCGCCCTCCCGCTGTACCTGGCCGGTCGGACCCTCGGCGTCGAACTCGGGCTGTTCGTCGTCATGTTCGTCGTCCCCGCCAGCACCGTCGCGGGACTCGTCCCGACGCCGGGCGGGCTGGGCGGCGTCGAGTTCGCCCTGGTCGGGTTACTCGTCGCGCTGACGGCGGTCCCGGCGAGCACCGCGGCGGCCGTCGCCCTGGTCTACCGGCTGGCGAGCTACTGGCTGGTCGTCGCCGTCGGCGGCCTCGCGGCGCTGTACGAGATCTACGGGGCGTGACCAGTTGACCCGGTGATCTCGTCACGAGGGGTATCGTCTATTCGACTCTGAAACGAACAGCACAGTACTACGACATCCCCCGGGCGTAGCTTCAACCCCGCGAGGGTTCGTCTGG